>JADGOM010000119.1 GCA_017882925.1 Acidimicrobiia bacterium
AACGCGAGGTCGCCCTCGCGCCAGTGCCAGCGCACGACGTGCTCCGCCTGCGCGATGTGCTCGTAGAGCAGGCCGAGGATCGGCTCGCTCTCCTCGGGCCGGAAGCCGTCGAGCCGCGTGGTGAACGCGGGGTTGACGAACAGCGCGCGCTCACCGGTCTCGGGGTGCACGCGCACGACCGGGTGCCTGGTGGGCGTCAACGACGCGAGCCGCTCCTGCCAACCCCCGGTGGGGTCCTTGGCCGCCTGCTCGGTGAACACAGAACGCGGGTCGTGCACGGCGACGAGGTCGTCGACGAACGCGCGCATCGGCTCCGACAGCGTGTTGTACGCCGCGACGAGGTCGGCCCACTGCGTGTCGCCGCCGCGCTCGGGGATCACGACCGCGTTGAGGATCGAGCCCATCGGCGGCGTCTCGTCGAACGTGACGTCGGTGTGCCACTTGTGGTGGCGCACGTTGGGGTCGTAGTGCGAGTCGCGCCGCTGCTCGATCGAGTCGAGCACGATGATCTCCGGGTGCCCGTCCATGCCGGGATCGATCGGGTGGGTCGAGAGCGGCCCGAATCGGCGGCCGAACGCCTTCAGCTCGTCGGGCGTGAACGCGTGGTCACGGAAGAAGACGACGCGGTGCTCGAGCAACGCGGCGCGGATCTCGCCGATCGTGCCGTCGTCCGCGGCGCGGAGGTCGACGCCCCCGATCTGGGCCCCGATCGTTCCGGTGAGAGGGGTGACTTCGATGCTCATGACGCGTGTTGTCCGTTCCCGAGGCTAAAGCCGACTAGTCACATCATATTTATCGGGTTATGGTCTGGGAGGCAACCGCTCGAGCACTCCGGAGGTTCCGATGACCGTCACCAGCGCACCGCCCGTCGCACTCGACGTCCGCCCGCTGTCCCGAACGATCGGGGCCGAGATCCGTGGCGTGGACCTCCGGCAGCCGCTGGGCCCGGAGGCCACGACCGCCGTCCGCAACCTGCTGCTCGAGCACAAGGTGATCTTCTTCCCGGGCCAGCACCTCGAGCCGGCCGAGCACGTGGCCCTCGCGCGGGCCTTCGGCGAACCGACGCCCGCGCACCCGGTCATCCCGGGGGTCCCGGGATTCCCCGAGCTGTTCGAGATCGACTACGCGCTCGCCCGGACGTTCTTCCCGGAGGAGGGCGAGGGCACCAACGTCTCCCTCGGCTGGCACACCGACGTCACCTTCGTCGAGAAGCCCCCGATGGGATCGCTGCTCAACGCGATCGTGATCCCACCCTCGGGTGGCGACACGCTCTGGGCCGACCAGCAGGCGGCGTTCGATGCGCTGAGCCCGACCTTCCAGCAGTTCCTGTCCACCCTCACCGCGGTGCACAGCGGCGCCGAGCGCTTCGGCAAGCTGCTCGCGCTGCGCAAGGAGCAACGCGACGAGGGCGGCGAGTGGGAGGGCGAGGAGGTGACGCTCGCGCCGGTCGAGCACCCGCTCGTGCGCACGCACCCCGAGACCGGGCGCCGGAGCCTCTTCGTGAACCTCGGCTTCACCCGGTCCATCAAGGGGCTCAGCCGTCAGGAGAGCGACCTGCTGCTCGAGTTCCTGTACACGCACTCGACCCGGCCCGAGTTCACGGTGCGCTACCACTGGAGCGCGGGCGACCTCGCGTTCTGGGACAACCGCGTCACGCAGCACGCGGTGATCAGCGACTTCGGCGAACAGCACCGCGTCATCCAGCGGGTCACGTTGCACGGCGACGCGCCCGTCTGACCACGCGCGTCACCGCGGCGCGAGGGCTACGCGCCGGTCGCCGACGACGCGTCAGTCGCGCAGCGACGCCCCGGCCCCGAGCCGGTCGAGGCTCCGGGTGAGCAGCCGGGAGACGTGCATCTGGCTGATCCCGACCCGCGCGGAGATCTCGACCTGGGTCAGCTCCTCGAAGTAGCGCAGGTAGAGGATCGTCCGCTCTCGTTCCGGGAGCCGGTGCATGAGCTGCAGCAGCGATTCGCGGTCCGCCACCGCCTCGAGCGCGGGATCCGTGCGCCCGAGGTCGGGCCGGTCGGCGGCCACGACGACCATCCCGCGGTGGTCGCGGTCGAGCGACTCGAGCCGGTAGAGCTGGCCGGCCGCGAGCGCCTCGAGCACGTCCTCCACGCCGGCGTGCGCCTCGACCGCGATCTCGTCGACCGACGGCGACCGGCCGAGCGTCTGGGCCATCCGGCCGACGGTCGCGTCGAGCTGGAGGTGCAGCTCCTGCACCCGCCGGGGGACCCGGACCATCCAGCCCCGGTCGCGGAAGTGGCGCTTCACCTCGCCCACGATCGTGGGCGTCGCGAACGCGACGAAGTGCAGGCCCCGCCCGGGATCGAAGCGCTCGACCGCCTTGAGCAGGCCGACGAGGGCGACCTGGCGCAGGTCGTCGAACGGCTCGCCCCGGCGGGTGAAGCGACGGGCGAGCCGGTCGGCGATCTCCGCGTGCTCCTCGACGAGCGCGTTGCGCAGGCGCCGGTCACGCGTGCGCCGATACTCGTGGAACCGGGCCGTCACCCCGGGATCGGGCGGGCCGGGGCCTTCCGCGTCTTCCGTCACGGTCGACGCGTGTACCCGGTGCGGCCGCGCCCCACGCATCCGGCCGGGAACACGGCGGCGCGGCCGAGACCGCGGGAGGCGGCGGTGCGGGCCCACCCGCCCTCGAAGGCGGACCCGCACCGTCAGCCGGGTGTCGACCGGTCGTTCGCCGGTCGGTCCTCGGGGTGCGCGGTGCCGTCACCACGCTTCGCATGTCGAGCCTCGGTCGCTTGATCGCGTCGGTACGGGCATTCCCGGGGTTCCCCCGGGACAAACGGATTGCCGGGCGGTCGGACGGGGTACGACCCACTTCGTTCGTCCGATCCAGTCGAAGGAGCCCCCGTGGAGGAACACACCCGTCCCAACGCAGCGACCCGAGCGGCCGAGGCCGCCGAGGCCCGGGTCACGGCGCAGGCCGACCGGGCCCCGACGCCCGAGGAGTCGAAGATCGCCGACGGCCTCACGCTCGACCCCGAGGTCGCGAAGCACGAAGAGGAGATGCTCGAGAAAGGCGCCAACGTCAAGGGCGAGGGCCAGCTCCCGTAGCTGTCACCCACAGACGCGGCTCGCGGCGCCGGAAGTTCCCCCTGACGACGCCGGGAAGCGCGACCAACAGCAAGGAGCTCGAGGCCCCGACTCCAGGTCGGGGCCTCGAGTCGTGTCCGGCGCGGCGCGGGCCGGAGCGCGCGCCGACCCGCCGGCGGTCAGCCCGCTTCGGCGACGAGCTCGGCCCGGAGCTTGGCGAGCGAGCGGGCGAGCAGACGCGACACGTGCATCTGGCTCACCCCGATCTGCTCGGCGATCTCGGATTGCGTGAGCCCCCCGAAGAACCGGAGGGTGATGATCGTGCGGTCGCGCTCGTCGAGCGATTCGAGCAGCCGGTCGACGAGCACGCGCGACTCAACGTCATCGAAGCCGACCTCGAGGCCCGCCAGCGTGTCGCGGAGCACGGGGCTCCCCTCGCCCGCGGGATCCGCGTCGATGGATGCCGCGGTGAAGGCCTGGTTGGCCTCCATCGCCTCGATGACCTCCTCCTCGGTGAGGCTGGTCTCGACCGCGAGCTCCGCGATCGACGGCGCCCGACCCAGCCGCTGGCTCGCGGACTGGATCGCCCGCCCGACCTCACCTACGTGCTCCTGCGTGCGCCGCGGGATGCGCACCGACCAGGCCTTGTCGCGGAAGTGGCGCTTGAGCTCGCCGGTGATCGTCGGGGTCGCGAAGGTGGTGAACGCGAGGCCGCGTTCCGGCTCGAACCGCTCCACCGCCTTGAGCAACCCCACCATCGCGACCTGCACCAGGTCTTCGCGCGCCTCACCCCGGCCGCCGAAGCGCCGGGCCAGGCCCTTCGCGAGCCCGATGTGCTCCTCGATGAGCTCGTTGCGGAGCGCGCGGTCGTGCGTCCGCCGGTACTCGACGAACCGCTCGTTGGCGCGACGGCGCGCGTCCGGATCGGTCATGCGTCGCGACGCTTGGACAGCCGGAACCGGTGGACCCCTTCGGAGAGCTCGAGGGAGAACTCGTCGACCACCGCGGCCACGATCGTGCGCGACAGCTCGCTCTGGTGGGCGGCCGCACTGCCCACCGCGCACGCGCCCTCCACTTCGAGGCGGTCGGGGTGGAGCGTGAACACGAGCTCCAGATCCGCCGGTGGGAGCTCGGCGTCGGCGGTGGGCAGGACCGCGAAGCAGAGCTCGTCGACCCCGATCCGCAGGTCCTCGATCTGCTCGTAGTCGAGGCCGAGCCGGCTCCCCGCGTCGACCGCGGCGAGGCGGGCGAGGCGCACGAAGTCGGGGACCCCCGGGATCGACAGGCGGATCCGCCGGACGCCGGCGGTGCCGCTCACCGGGGCCCCTGCGGGCCCGGGCCGCCTCCGGGCCGGGGTTTACCGGCAGCGAGGGCGGGAAAGTATGCAGGCGTGCGGTTCATCCACTGACTCCTGGGGATCTGAGTGTCCGGACGATCTTGGTGCTCGGGACTTCGATGAGGGCACTGGGTGCGTCTCGTGCCGCCGTCGGAGCGGCGCGGGTCGGGCTCCGGCCCGGCGGGGGCGTTGCATCCCCACCGGATCGAGGCTGACCCGCATGGACCGAGGGCAAGGGCGACGCGGCCTCCGAGTATGGCTGGCCGCTCGGATTGCGGAGGGCTCTACCCGGCGCCCGCCGTTCCTACACCTGACCCGGCGCGCCGGCGTGGGCGAAGCCCCGCCGCAACCTCCGGATGCGCGCGGCGACGAGACCACGGATCTCCCGGCCCTGCCGACGAGCCCCGCGGCGGCGCGCCGCTTCGTCGCGGATGCGCTCTGGCGCGCCGGCGTCGGCGACGAGACCATCGGCACCGCATCGCTGCTCACGAGCGAGCTCGTCACCAACTCGATCGTCCACGCGAATTCGGCGGTCCGGGTGGCCGTCGGGGTCCGGGGTGGGTCGCTCCACGTCGCCGTGACCGACGACGTGCCCGGCGCGGTGGAACCGCGCGCGATGGATCCCGAACGGCCCAACGGACGCGGGCTGCTGCTCGTGTCGATGCTGGCCACGACGTGGTCCGTCGAGCCCTCCCCAGGGGGCAAGACCATCTGCTTCGAGCTGGTGACGCGCGATGACGCGTGACCCACCGATCCAGGCCGGACGGCGTTCGCCACGACCTCGACGAGATGACACACTCCCCCTCTGACCCAGGAAGGCCCTCACCATGTCGGACAACCCCGAATCCCGAGCGCCCCTCGAGCCCCAGGCCAGCTTCCGCCGCGACGACTCCGGCGACGCGCCCCGGCTCGAGGTGTCGGGCGAGATCGACGTGTTCACGTCGCCCTCGTTGCGCGAGGAGCTCTACGGCATGATCGACGGCGGCGCGACGACGATCGTGATCGACTGCTCGCACATGGACTTCATCGACTCGTCCGGCCTCGGCGTGCTCGTGGGCGCGTTGAAGCGGACCCGCGAGCGCGGCGGTGACTTCGAGCTGCTCGGCCTCAACCCGTCGACCCGCAAGGTCTTCGAGATCACGGGGCTCACGAAGCTCTTCACCATCCGGGACTGACGGCCCGGGCGGTCGGCCCTCAGCCCACCGCGTCGGGCGGCTCGAGGCCGCGCAGCGCGTCGTCGTCATCCGCGCCGGCCTCCGGCCCGTAGTTCAGGACCAGCGTGCCGTGGGACCCGCAGCGCGGGCAGCGGAGCGCGCCCACCGCCAGCATGTCCGACGGATCGGACGCACCCTCGAGGCGGTAGATCAGGTCGCAGCGCACGCGCTC
This sequence comes from Acidimicrobiia bacterium, assembly GCA_017882925.1. Lineage (GTDB taxonomy): Bacteria > Actinomycetota > Acidimicrobiia > IMCC26256 > Chersky-534 > Chersky-534. The sequence goes on from JADGOM010000119.1 coordinate 5,783, forward strand.
GGGTGCGGACTCGTGCCTGCACACCACGCACTCGATCTGGCCGCCGGCCCGCGCGATGAACTGGCTGTGGTAGCCGAACCCCTCGAGCCCGTGGAGGACCTCGAGCAGCGTCGACGCGTCGCGCGCGACGCCGGTCAGGTCTCCCAGCGACGGGTCGGGCAGGGCGACGCCCACCTCGTCGACCGCCCGCAGGAGGCGCGCGCCCACCGCTGGCGCCTCCTCCGACCCGGCGTCGACCACGGTTCCCACGAGGTCGACGACGAACCACGCGACCCGGTCCGCGTCGGTGTCGACCGCGAAGGCCGTGGCGATGTCACCGGCGGGATCGGCGAGGAGCGGGACCGTGTACCCGTGCGCGTCGGCGAGCTCCCGGACGTCGCGGGCCGATGCCGCCGCCACCAGCAGCAGCTGGATGCGGCGGTGCCCGAACTCCACGAGCTCGGCGTCGAGCCGGCGGATGGCGGTCGCCGCGGCCTCGGACTGCGGATCGCCGACGAAGCACACGGCGAGGCCGACCTTGCCGATGAAGGAGGCCCGGTCGAGCGTCTGGCCCCTGCTGGTGGGGGCCCGGAACTCCGGAACCGCGCCACCGACGATCGAGCTCATGGCATTCCTCCGGTCGTAGGCCCTGCGAGAGCCCGGTCTCCGCGGCATGCCCGGTCGCGGTCGCTCCGAAACCCCCGGGCGCCCCGCCCCCGGCGCGACGCGGCGCCGGCTCCGGATCACGCCTGCAGTCGGGGCACGTGTCGCATCGCGGTACCCCCGAGGTACTCCGCTTGGCCGTGCGGGCCGAGCCCCTTCGACGCGGCTCGGGCGACGTCGACGAGCTCGGGATACGGCCGGTCGTGGGTGAACGACCAGTTGCTCCCCCACATCATCCGGTCGGTCCCGAACGCGCGTGCGAGCGCGGCCAGCAGCTTCGCGCCGCCGTCACCGTCGACCGCGTGCCCCGCGTCGAGGTTGAGGGTCGAGACCTTCAGCAGCAGGCCCGGGAACGCGGCGAGCGGCAGCAGCGCGTCGAGGTCGGGATACGGCGGGAAGCCGCAGTGGTCGACCGCGAGCTCGAGCTGGGGCGCGCGCTCCATGAGGCGCCGGAGCGCGGGGAGGCCTTCGGCCAGGGTGGCCACGACCACGTGCAGGCCGAGCTCCATCCCGCGCCGGGCGAGCGCGAGCACCGCGTCGTCGTCGAGCTGCACCGACGATCCGGGCGTTCCGGCCACGAGGCGGATCCCGGCCGCCTCCTTCGCCGCGACCGCGTCGAGCTGCGCGGGCGCGTCGGGATTCCCGGCGTCGATCATCGCGACCGCCACGTAGCGGTCGCGCGCGAGCTCCGCGGCGTCGAGCGCGTAGCGGTTGTCGTCGGCGTAGGCGCCGACGGCCTGCACGAGCACCGCGCGGTCGACGCCGCTCTGGCTCATGAGGTCGTCGAGCTCCGCGGCCGAGCACGGCGCGTCGTGCACCCAGTCGGCGACCTCCGCCGCGGGCCGGAAGGGGTAGCGGTGGTGGTCGGGCGAGACGACGTGGGTGTGGGTGTCGACGATCATGGCCGTACGTTGGCACAGGCGGGCCCCCCGCCGCTCGTCCCGTGGGCGGCCCGCGGCACCCGCGCCCGCCGCGCCACCGCATCCGGGCCGCGTCCCGGCCCCGGCGCCGGCGCCGGCGCACGGTGCGCGAGCATCGCGGGATGGACGCCATCGCCAAGCCCGACGAATTGCTCGCGCTCCACGACGTGACCGAGGAGCTGTTCGACACCCTGAAGGCCTGGTTCGCGGTCCCCGACTCGGTGAGTCTCGACCTCAGCGACGTCGACGCCGTCGTGCGGGAGATGGCCGACCCGGCGATGATCGCCGCGCTGGCGATGCGCAAGCTCCAGGCCCTCCGGCTCCTGGCCACCCCGGGCGTGCGGACGAGCACCGATGTCGTGGTCACGATGATCGGCGATCTCGACCGGGCCTTGGTGCAGGCGCCGACCATGCGGCTCGAGCGCGCGGCCGAGAACACCGACTGGGACGCGGCGCTCGCGGGCCTCGACACCCTCGAAGGGCTGAGCGAGGACGACGGCGTGGGCGCGCCCGAGGCCGTCGACGACACCGACCCCGAGACCGAGCGCTTCCGCGCCCTCCACGCCGCGCTGCACGACGCGGCGATCGCGGTCGTCGAGGCGTCGGACGGGGAGATCCGCTACCTGGAGTAGCCGCCTACGATCGGGTCTCCCCGACGACGAGGAGCACCCCGTGGCGAAGTTCCAGGTCGGCGTTCAGCTGCATCCCCAGGCGGCCGAGATCGGCGAGCTGCGTGCCGCGTGGATCGCGGCCGACACGCTCGAGGTCGACAGCGTGTGGGTCTGGGACCACTTCTTCCCGCTCTACGGCGACCCGGCCGCGAACCACTTCGAGGCCTACACGCTGCTCGCGGCGATGGCCGTCGACACCCAACACGCGCGCATCGGCGCCCTCGTCACCTGCAACAGCTACCGGAACCCGAGCCTGCTCGCCGACATGGCCCGGACCGTCGACCAGCTGAGCGGCGGGCGGTTCATCCTGGGCATCGGCTCGGGTTGGTTCGAGCGCGACTACGACGAGTACGGCTACGAGTTCGGCACCGCGCCCGAGCGGCTGCGCAAGCTCGGGGCCGCGCTTCCCGTCATCAGCGATCGGCTCGGCCGGCTCACGCCCCCGCCCATCGGCCCGCTGCCGATCCTGATCGGCGGCTCGGGCGAGAAGGTCACCCTCCGTCTCGTGGCCGAGCACGCCGACGGCTGGAACAGCTTCGGGCCGCCGGAGAGCTTCGCGGCCAAGAACCGGATCCTCGACGAGTGGTGTGAGCGGGTCGGCCGCCGGCCCGAGGAGATCGAGCGCACGGTGGGCATCAACGCGTCGGAGGTCGGCGACTGGCAGGCCTACCTCGACGCCGGCGCCACCCACCTCATCGTGATGACGGGCCAGCCCTACGACCTCGACCCCGTGCGCGAGCTGCTGGCCGCGGCGCGGGGCTGACGGCCGGGTCGTCAGCCTGCGGGCTTGGCGCGGCGCTTCGCGTGGCGTGAGCCGGGCAGCGTCGGCATGCAGAGGTAGCCGACCAGGATCGGGAGCCAGTAGCTCACCAGCCGCCAGCCGAGGACGGTCGTGGTCGCGCCCGACAGCGGCGCACCCGCGGCGGTCAGCGCACCGATCATCACCGACTCCATGACGCCGACGCCCCCCGGGGTGAGCGGGATCGCGCACGCGAGCTGGCCGATGACGTAGGCGAGGAGCAGCCCCGTGAGCGGCGTGCCCTGGCCGACGGTCATGGCGACGGTGCCGAGCGCGGCGACGTCGAGCAGCCAGTTGCCGGCGGCCCACCCCAGCGCCGGGAACAGCTCGCTCGGCTTGCGGGTGAGCTCCTTCACGCCGGTGACGGCCCGGGCGACCGCCTCGCCGATCGCCACCGGGTCGAGGCGCTTGCGCAGCGGGCCCACGGCGATCTTGCGCGAGACGCGTTCGGAGAGCCGGCCGATGCCCTCGGGGTTCCCGACCGCGAACGCGAGCAGCGCGAAGACGCCGACGAACGCGACCGCGGCGATCGTGACGCCGAGATCGGCGCCGCCCTTGCCGTCGCCGATCGACGCCGTGAGCAGCGCGACCGGGAGCAGCAGCGCGAGCACGAACGACGAGAGCATCCCGCTCGCCGCGATGGCGGCGGTCGCACGCGCCGCGTCGTACCCGGCGTTGCGGAACGCGTTGACCACGACCGCGAGCGCGGTGGTGGTACCGCCGGGCAGGGTCTTGCCGACCGCGGTGCCGACGAGCGTCGTGCGCTGCGTGAGACCGATGGGGACCGGGCACCCCATCGACGTCATGGACTGGCGGATGAGCATCGCGTAGCAGAAGAGGCTCCCGGCCTCGAAGCCGAGGAGCACCCCGAGCTGCCACCACTCCGCCTTGGCGAGCTCCTTGCCCACCCGCTCGAAGCCGGCGAT
>JADGOM010000120.1 GCA_017882925.1 Acidimicrobiia bacterium
GCCCCACGAGGTCGAGCAGCTCGAGCGGTCCCATCGGGAAATTGCAGCCGCCCTTCATGGCCGTGTCGATGTCGTCGCGCGACGCGACGCCGGCATCGAAGAGGCGCACCGCGTTGTTGAGGTAGGGGAACAGCAGCGCGTTGACGACGAAGCCGGCCTGGTCCTTCACCTCGACGGTGGTCTTGCCGCACGCCTCGGCGAACGCACGAGCCGTGGCCATCGTCTCGTCGGACGTGGTGAGCGCGCGGACGAGCTCGACGAGCGGCATCGCCGACGCGGGGTTGAAGAAGTGGATCCCGCAGACGAGGTCGGGGCGCGACGTGCGCATCGCCATGTCGACGACCGGGAGCGTCGAGGTGTTGGTCGCGAGGATCGCGCCCTCGCGCACGACGGCGTCGAGCTCCGCGAACAGCGCGTGCTTCGTGTCGGCGTCCTCGACGACCGACTCCAGCACGAGGTCGCACTCGGCGAGCTCCGCGAGGTCGGACACGGCACGGACCCGGCTGAGGATCCGGTCGCGCTCCGCCGCCTCGAGGCGCTGGCGGTCGACCTGCTTGGCGAGGCTCTTCTCGAGCCCGGCGACGGTCGCGGCCGCGCCCTCGCTCGTGCGGCTGCGGACCACGACCTCGTAGCCGGCCTTCGCCGCGACCTCCGCGACCCCGGATCCCATGATCCCGGAGCCGACGACTCCCACCCGTTTGACTGTCATCCCCAGATCCTCCCGGCCGGCGTTCGGCGCCCGAGGTTACCGGACGGTAGGGGCGGTGCCGACCGGGCCGCTCCCACCTCGCTCCGGCGCCCCGCCGGTATGGTGGCGCCCGCATGCCGAGCCCCGAGCACCAGATCGAATCCTCCGCCCGCACCCGGAGCCGCAGCGCGGCCCCGGGCATCCTCGCCCTCCTCGGGGGCGGTGAGTGGCGCCCCGGCACGGAGGCGCTCGACGCGGAGCTGCTCATCGCCAGCGGCGGCCTCGAGGTGACGGTCCTGCCGACCGCGGCGGCGTTCGAGATGCCCGACCACGTCCTCGACCGGGCCCGGGCCCACTTCGGCCCGCTCGGCGCCACCGTCCGCGAGCTGCGGGTGCTCAACCGCCGCGACGCGGAGGAGCCGGCCCACGCCGAGGCGATCGCGTCGGCCGCCTTCATCTATCTCTCCGACGGCTCGCCGATGCACCTGCGCTCGGTGCTGAAGGACTCCGCGGTCTACGCGGCGATCGTGGCCGCGCACGCCAAGGGCGCGGTGCTTGCCGCCTCGGGCGCCGGGGCCACCGTGCTCGGCGACCCCATGGTCGACCCCCGGGGTGGGGCCTACACCGTGGGTCTCGGCCTGGTGCCCGATGTGGCCGTCTTCCCCTACCACGGCACCGCCGCCGACCACCTGCGCGAGCGATCCATCGAGCTGCTGCCGAAGGGCGCGGTGCTCGTGGGCGTCGACGCGTCGACCGCGATCGTGCGCAACCCCGAGGGGGCCTGGCACGTCGCGGGCTCCGGCGTGGTCACCGTCTACGCCAACGACGGCACGAAGCGCGCCCTCACCGACGGCGAGCTCGTCAACCTCGATTGAGCCCGGCCACCAGGTGCCGGAACCGGCTACTTGGTGGTCGTCGTGCTGCCCGACGCGCCGTTGGTCGGTGCGGGCCCGTCGATCGTGATCTTGTTGATCGTGACCTTCTTGGTGGGGGTGCCGTCACCACTGGCCGGGGCGAGCGCCTCGATCTTCTTGGCCACGTCGAGGCCACCCGTCACGTGGCCGAAGTCGCCGTACTGATACGGCTTCGCGTTGAAGGTCTGCAGCGCCTGCTGGCTGGTGATCACGAAGAACTGGGAGCCGGCGTCGCCGGCGGGCGCGGCCTGGGTCTTTGCGTAGGCCAGGTCACCGACCTTGTACTCGGTGGTCGGGACCTCGGACACGAAGCTGTAGCCGGGCCCGCCGCTGCCGTCGCCCTTGGGGTCGCCGCCCTGGATGACGAAGTCCTTCACCGCCCGGTGGAAGGTGAGCCCGTCGTAGAAGCTCTTCCGGGCGAGGGTGATGAAGTTGTTGGCGCCCCAGGTGGCGTCCTTGGCGTAGAGATCCGCGGTGATGGTGCCCTCGCTGGTGTCGATCGTCGCGGTGTACTTCGCCGCGGGGTCGATCGACAGCGGGGGGCTCCCGGTCGGGCGGGGCCCGACCGACGCAGGGGCCGCGGTCGAGCCGGACGCGCCGGCGGTGGTCGTCGACGTGGCCGCCGTGGTGGAGGTCTTCTTCGCCGCGGTGGTCGTGGTCGTCGACTTCTTGCTGCTGCTCTTGTTGCTGTTGACGACCTGCACGATGCCGAAGATCACCGCGAAGATCGCGACCACGATGCCGAAGTTGCGGGCGGTCTTGAAGCGCCCGGAGCGCTTCTGCGCCGCGAGCTCGCGCTGCCGGCGTTCGTCACGGTTCTGGCGCTGTCGTTCGCGCTTGGAGGCCTTGGACACGGGACGGGAGCATACTCACGGCGTTCGGGCGCTCCGGAGCGCGGCCGCGTAACGCCGCCGGGCCGTCCGAACGCCGCTGGTACCGTTGACCGCTGTGGCTAGTGGGCTCGTGGTGCAGAAGTTCGGCGGGTCCTCCGTCGCGGATCCCGAGCGGATCCGCGCAGTCGCCGAGCACATCGTGCGGACCCGCCGGCAGGGGCACGACGTCGTGGTGGTGGTGTCGGCGATGGGCAAGACCACCGACGACCTCCTGCGCCTGGCCCACGACGTCTCCCAGGCCCCACCGGCCCGCGAGCTCGACATGCTGCTCACCTCGGGTGAGCGCATCTCGATGGCCCTGTTATGCATGGCGATCGTCGAGCTGGGGGAGCCGGCCATCTCCTTCACCGGGTCCCAGGCCGGGATCGTCACCGACACCACCCACGGCAAGGCCAAGATCATCGAGATCCGCGCCGACCGGCTGCGGGAGGCGATCGCGGCCGGCAACGTGGTCGTCGTGGCCGGCTTCCAGGGCGTGAGCACGAGCTCGGCCATCACCACGCTCGGCCGGGGCGGCTCCGACACCACCGCGGTGGCGCTCGCGGCGGCGCTCAAGGCCGACGCGTGCGAGATCTACACCGACGTGTCGGGGGTCTTCACCGCCGATCCCCGCGTGGAGCCCGCGGCCCGGCGCCTCGCGCGGGTCAGCTACGACGAGATGCTCGAGATGTCCGCAACCGGGGGCCGGGTCCTCGCGCTGCGGTCGGTCGAGTTCGCCCGGAACCACGGCGTCCCGGTGCACGTCCGCTCGAGCTTCACCTGGGAGCCGGGCACCTGGGTCCAAGACGAGGAGCCTTCGATGGAACAGGCGATCATCTCCGGGGTCACCCACGACACGTCGGAGGCGAAGTTCACGATCGAGGGGGTCCCCGACCACCCGGGCATCGCGGCCCGGGTGTTCCGGTCGCTGGCCGAGCGCTCGGTCAACGTCGACATGATCGTGCAGAACGTGTCGACCAACGACCTGGCCGACATCTCGTTCACCGCCCCGAAGGCCGACCTCACGGAGGCGTTGGGCATCATCGACGCGCTGGTCGTCGAGCTCCAGGCCCGCGGGTCCCGCCACGACGCGGCCATCGGGCGCGTCTCGCTGGTCGGTGCGGGGATGAAGACGCATCCCGGCGTCGCCGCCAAGATGTTCGAGGTGCTCGCGGCCGAAGACATCAACATCGAGATGATCAGCACGTCCACGATCCGGGTCTCGTGCGTGGTGCACGAGGACAACGTCGAGCGGGCCGTGCGCGCGCTCCACGCCGCGTTCGAGCTCGCGGAGGTCTGAGCCGTGGCGCGCGTCGGTCTCATCGGCGCCACCGGCCTGGTCGGCGCCGAGATGCTCCACATCCTCGAGGAGCGCGAGTTCCCGGTCGACGAGCTGCGCGTGTTCGCCAGCGCCCGCTCCGAGGGTCGCCGGCTGCCCTTCCGGGGTGGCGAGGTGGTGTGCCAGGTGCTGCGCCCGGGCGCGTTCGTGGGCCTCGACCTCGTGGTGGTCGACGTCGACGACCCGTTGGCCGCGGAGTGGGCCCCGGTCGCGGTGGCCGAGGGCGCCAAGGTCGTCGACAACTCGGCCGCGTTCCGCACCGACCCCGACGTCCCGCTCGTGGTCGCCGAGGTCAACCCGGGCGACGTCGACGACCTGCCGAAGGGCATCGTCTCGTGTCCCAACTGCACCACGATGGTGCTGGTCGCGGCGATCGCCCCGCTGCACCGCGCCGCCGGGCTCGAGCGCATGGTCGTGAGCACCTACCAGTCGGTCTCGGGCGCGGGCCAGAGCGGGATGCACGAGCTCGCCGACCAGTGGGACAAGCTCGCCGGCCGTTCCGACGACCTCCGCCGTGCCGGCGTCACCCCGGGGGTGATCGAGGCCGGCGAGGTGTGGCCGCTCACGATCGCGGGCAACGTGCTGCCCCTCGCGGGCTCGGTCCGCGAGGCCGGCTACACGTCGGAGGAGTGGAAGCTCGTCCTCGAGACTCGCAAGATCCTGCACGACGACTCCATCCGCATCACCGCCACCTGCGTGCGGGTCCCGGTCTTCGTCGGCCACGCGATGTCGGCCAACCTCAGCTTCGGCCGCCCGGTCAGCCGGGCCGAGGCCGTGGAGCTGCTGGCCGGCGCCCCCGGCGTCCGGCTGGTCGAGGACGGCCACGGGTACCCGACGCCGCTCGAGGCCGCCGGCATCGACCCGGTGCTCGTGGGCCGGCTCCGGGAAGACCCGTCGAACCCGGGCGGGCTCGACGTCTGGGTCACCGGCGACAACCTCCGGAAGGGCGCGGCGCTCAACGCGGTGCAGCTCGCCGAACTCCTCCTGTGACCGAGGCCGCGGTCGAGCCGGTGCCCACGCCGGCCGTCGCGACCACACCGGAGGCGGTCGAGCGGTGCGCCGACCGGTTCCGCGCCAGTGCGTGCGCGTTCCTCCCGGCCGGGATCGTCGCCGGAGTGGCGACGGTCGTTGCCGGGGCCGGCCCGTCGGTCCTCGCCGCGGCCTATCTCACCTGCGCGTGCGCGGCGGTGATCATCTTCCCGCTCGCGCGCTGGACCACGGTCTCGCTCCTCTCGGAGGTCCCGGTCCGCGCCGCCGACCGACCGGTGGTGCTGGTGACCCGGGCCCGCACCGCATTGGCCGCGATCACCGAGATGGTCGTGGCCGTGGCGATCGCGGTGGTCCTCGGGGTCGTGCTCGACCGGGCCTCCGACGCGCCCGTGTGGCCGGCCTTCCTCGCGCCGGTGCTGCTCGGCTTCGCGTTCGTCACCGTCTGGCAGGGTCGCTGGGCCGAGGTGGTGGAGGCGCGGCGGGGCGGCATCCTGGTCCGGCCGGCCGGAGTCAGGGCCCGCCGGGCCAACGCGGAGCTCGTCCCGGACCGCGGCGCCGGCGACTGACCCCGGTCAGTCCGCCTGGGCGGCGCCGGTCGGGTCGTCGCCGAGGTACCAGATCTCCTTGCCCTGCTCCATGAGGACCGACTTGTCCTTGCGCCACTTGCCGTACTTCTTGCCGTACGGGCTGGCGGTGCGGGCCATGTCGAACATCGCCTCGTAGAAGAACGGGGCGTCGCGGGCCATCCGGACCGCGGGGCACACCCGGGCCGAGACCGGCGCGGACCCGAGATCGATGTCCTGGGCCGATCGCAGCACCAGCGCCTCAACCTTCGCGGGCTCGGAAGCGTGCAGGACCCGGCCCCAGGTGAGGAAGTAGCGGCGCCCACCGTCGGCGAGCGTCACCTCGACCGCGACGATCTCGTTGATGTCGGCTCCTCCGGCTCGTCGGTGGTGGTGGGGGACGGGACCTCGACCGTAGCGGCCCGACCCCGCCCGCGGGCGTAGACGGCGTCGATCGCCACGCCGAGCCAGGTCGCGTTGCCCCAGGTGGGCGCGCGCATCATGCGGTCGACGGCCAGCAGGATCAGCGCGGACCCGGACCACGAGCGCGACCGACGTGATGATCCCGAGCGCCGGCGCGAATCCGCGTGTCGTCGGGCGCTCGTCGGCCTCGGCGTCGGACATCGGGCGAGAGCCCGCCAGGCGCCGCGACAGCGGTGCGGGTGGAGCCCGGGGCGCGTCGTGGGGCGACGCGTGCCGATGGTGGTGCGGGATTTCCAGTCGGGGCGCCGGGATTTGAACCCGGGGCCTCAGCGTCCCGAACGCTGCGCGCTGCCAAACTGCGCCACGCCCCGTTGCGGCCTCAGCCGCGAGAGAAGAGCGAGTCTAGCGAAGCGCCGGTCCGGCACCGCTGGGCGCGGCCGCGAGGGCGGTGGAGGCGAGGATGCGCTTGGCCGCGCGGCGCAGGGTGCCGGCGTCGAGCGGCTTCACGAGCACCTCGTCGGCCCCGGCCCGCTTCGAGAGGAACCGGTCGGCCTCCCGGTCGAGGAGGAGGATGACGGGCACGCTGGGCACCCGGCCCTCCTCGGCGTCGAGGTGGAGCTCGATGGCCACGGCCACGCCGCCCATGTTGCCGATCTGCATGTCGAGGATCACCAGGTCGGGGTTCTCCGCGGCGACGGTCGCGCCGACGTCGCGGCCCCGGGTGACCTCGATCACGCCCTGCCCCGGAGCGACGAACGCGCCGCGGACCTGGTCGCGGATCCAGTCGGCTTCGGCGGCGATGAGGATCTTCACGGGGGTGAGGCTACCCGGCACCCGGGACCGGGGCGAAGAGATGTCCCCCGACCTGGCGCAGCGCGGCGAAATCGTGGACGTCGTGCTCGAGGTACGGGACGAAGGCCGTGACCGCGGAGCCGATCCCGGTGCGTACCCGCTCGATCTCGGCCCGCTCATGGACGGCCACGGTCCGGAAGTCGGCGAGGTTGGCGTAGGCGGCTTCCAAGCGGGCGGCCGCCGCCGGGTCGCCGGGCGCGGCGGCGAGGGTCGCCACCCGCTCCCGGAGCCCTTCCGGGAGCGCCGCGCCGAAGCTCGGGTGGATCCGGTTGACCGCCAGCGCCGCCACCGAGAGCCCCGTCTCCTGGAGCCGGGCCGCGAAGTAGGCGGCCTCCTCGACGGCCTCGCGCCGGGGCGAGGTGACCAGGACGAACGCGGTCGAGGGCCCCGCGATGAGCCGTTGCACCGCGGCGGCCCGGTCGCGGAACCCCGTCTCCATCCCCTCGAACGCCCGGAAGAACGCGACCACGTCGTCGATGACCTCGGTGCCGACGACGCGGGAGATCGTGCGGAAGAAGGCCTGCACCGCGACCCCGGCGACCCGCACGATCGAGCGGGTCGGCATCATCAGCAGGCGGAAGATCCGGTTGTCGAGCAGGCGGAGGAGCCGGGCCGGCGCGTCGAGGAAGTCGAGCGCGTGCCGGGTCGGGGGGGTGTCGATGACGATGAGGTCGTACCCGCCGTCCTCGTGCAGCTCGTGCAGCTTCTCCATCGCCATGTACTCCTGCGTGCCGCCGAGCGCGCCGGAGACGTTGCGGTAGAAGCGGTTGTCGAGGATGCGCTCCCCTTGCTCGGGCGTCGCGGCGTAGCGGTTGACGAGCGAGTCGAAGGTCGTCTTGGGGTCGAGCATGAGCGCGGACAAGCGGCCGTCGGGGGCGCCGTCGCCCGCGGGGTCCCACCGCTCCCGGTCGATCTCGTGGGCGGTGTCGGACAGCGCTTCGAGCCCGAGGGCCTGGGCGAGCCGTTTGGCGGGATCGATGGTCACCACCACCGCGTTGCGACCACGCCGCGCGCCCTCGATGGCCAGGACCGCCGCGGTCGTGGTCTTGCCGACGCCGCCCGTGCCGCAACAGATGACGATGTGGGCCCGGTCGACCACCTCGCCGAACGACGCGGCCGGCCCGAGGGTCATGACTGCACCGGCGTAGGGAGCGCGTCGACGCCGCGGGCGAAGGCGGTGGCAAGCCGGTCGATCTCGTCGGGCCCGATGTCGGCGGTGAAGAGGAACGGCAGGGGGATCTGCGGGAGCGGGAGTCGTTCGCCGAGCCGCTGCACCTGCGCGGTCTGGATCGCGGCCCGCGAGTCGCGGAACTGCGCGGCCGCGGCGAGATCGGCGGCCTCGGCATCGCCCACGAACACGCCGAGCGCGGCCGCGTCGGCGAGCACGCCGTCGGGGGAGAGCGGCGGGTCGAACGGCTCCGACGGGAACATCGCGTTGACCACGACCGGTCCGAGCGCGACCCCGGCCCGGTCCTCGATCGAGAACGCCGTCTCCACGAGCTCGTTGACCGGCGTCTCCTCGGGCAGGGTGACGAGGAGGACCTGGCACCGCTCGGGGTCGGTGAGCAGCTCGACGACCTCCTGCGCCTGCTTGCGGATCGGGCCGACCCGCACCGCGTCGAGCAGCCCGCGGGCCGAGAGGAGGAACGAGATCGCGTGGCCCGCCGCGGGCGCGTCGACGAGGATGAGATCGGCGACGCCGGCCCGCTCGAGCTGCTTCACCTTGCCGAGCACGAGGATGTCCTGCATCCCGGGCACCGCGGTGGCCACGACGTCGAGCGCACCGGAGCTCACGAGTCGCTTCGAGATCCGCTTGAGCCCGTGGTCGTGCAGGTAGTCGAGGAGGGCTTCGTCGGCGGTGAGCGTGCGGCCGCGGATGCCCGGCGCGAGGTCGGATTCCTCGTAGCTGAGCGGCGGCTTCCCGAAGGCGGCGGCGAGCCCCGATTTGCCCTCGATCTCGAGGACCAGCACGCTGCGACCCGCCCGGCTCGCGGCGAGCGCCATGGTTGCGGTCACCGTCGTCTTGCCGACCCCGCCCTTGCCCGCGACGATGACCACCCGTGAGGTGGAGCAGAACCGCTCAAGCTCCATTCTCCGATGCTACGGGAGCCCGATGCCTCGCCCCTACCGGCGGCTCC
>JADGOM010000121.1 GCA_017882925.1 Acidimicrobiia bacterium
ATCAGCGCCAGCTCGGTCTCGGCACAGCTGTTGGAGATCTGCCCCGGGTCGAAGTTGTCGGAGAACGCGGTCGTCAGGTCCTGGCCGTACTTCAGCACGCCGTTCGGATCGACGGCCGACCTGCCCGAGGCGGCACCGGGGCTGGCGCTGATGCTCGCCGCTCCCCCGCACGCCGCAAGTGCCGCGCTGAGCGCGACGATCCCGACGACCAACTTCTTCCTACCGAACATGGACTCCCTCTCAGCTGACGGCTGCAGGCCGGGGCCTGGACCGGGTCGGTCGTTGACGGACACAACGCCGGGACCGGGCCGCCAGGTTCCGCACGCGGCCGACCACGACCCCGTCGCGACCTCCCCCGCCCCGCCTGCGGTGCATGCCCGTTCCCCCAGGTTCGCGGCCTCGGCCGCACGTGCTCCCTGACACCCACGTCAGGAATGCAGCGGCACGCTACCGCCCCGGCGGCCCCGGCGATAGGGCGGGCCGGGTCGGAAACAGGATGGGAACGCGCCGGTCCTCGTCGGCGCCGGGCCCCGGTCTCAGCGCGCGGGCGGCCCGAGGAGCACGTAGAGCCACGCGTCGTGCCATTGGCCCCGCACGTCGAGGCGCTCCGCGAGCGTCGCCTCGAGCCTGGCGCCCAGGCGCTCGGCCACCCGGCGGCTCCGGTCGTTGTGCACCGACACGAGGATCTCGACCCGGTGGAAGCCGAGCGGGTCGAACGCGTGGGCCGCCGCGAGGCGCGACGCGCGGGTGGCGTAGCCGTGGCCGGTGTGCGCGGCCCCGACCCAGTAGCCGAGCTGCACGCAGCCGTTGGCGAGGTCGGGGTTCTGGAGCCCACAGCTCCCGACGACGTCGCCGCCGGGGTCGAGGATCACGAATGGGTACCGGCCCGCAGCCCGCGCGCCGTCCATCCACTCGAGCGCGGTGTCCGCCGAGTACTCGGGCGTGGCCCACGGCATCCAGGCGCGCAGCGTGGGAAGCGACGCCTGCACCGCGGCGGCGATCCGCGGCGCGTCATCGCGACCCGGTGGGCGCAGGGACACCACGCCGTCGGTCAGCACCACGTGCGCACTCCGGCCCCCGGGGTCGCGGCCGTCGACGGGATCTCGCGCCTACCCGGCCGGCTGCGCGGCGAGTCCGACGAGCAGGTCGCCCACGAGCTCGGGGTGGGAAAGGAACGGCGAGTGGCTGGTGGGCCACACGACCGTCTCCGTGCACCGCCGGGCCAGGAGCTCCTGCAGCCCCGGGTGCACGATCATGTCGTCGGTGCACACGACGTAGGTGGAGGACCGCTCGCGCCACGCGACGCCGGCCGGGCTCTGGAACAGGTTGCCCATCGGCTGGCGGGTGAGCTCGCTCACCGCCCAGGTCACGGTGTCGGGATCGCAGTCGTTGTACAGGAAACGCGCGGCGCCGTCGGCGGTGAGGTTGACGGTGCCGTCGGGGTTGTCGGTCGTCACCCCGGTGAACGTGGGCCGGCCCTCCTGGGAGAGCCCGGCCGAGCTGTCCATCGCGGCGGAGCCCGCGGACTCGTCCGCGTCGGGGACCATCGCGCAGAGGTAGACGAGGTGACGCACCGACGGGTGCACGCCCGCCTCCGTGATCACGGCCCCGCCGTAGGAGTGACCGAGCAGCACGACGTCGCCGTCGATGCCGTCGAGCACCTCGCGCACGCGGTCGGCGTCACCGTGCAGATCGGTGAGCGGCCCCGGATCCCGGCCGTGCCCCGGGAGGTCGACCGCGACCGCGGGAACGCCCGCCTTCTCCAGCAGGGGCAGCACCCGGTCGAAGCACCACGCCCCGTGCCACGCGCCGTGTACGAGCACCACCGTCGTCGTCATGGCGCCATGATGACCCAGACGCCCGCCCGCCGGTACCCCCGCGGGGCAGGTGTCGGTCAGTCGTCGGGCGGGGTGAGGGGCACGACGGGCGGGGTGGGCTCGAGTGCCGGCGGCTCGGTGAGGTCGATGTCGCCGCCGAGGTAGGCGGAGGCGAGCCGCTCGCTGTCGACCTCGTCGCGGGTTCCGGCCCAGGTGATGCGGCCGAGGCTCATGACCGCGACGGTGTCGGCGAAGTTGAGGGCGTGGGTGGCGCGTTCCTCGACCAGGAGCACCGCGCAGCCGAGGCCGCGCACCTCCTCGAGCGTCTCGTAGACGGCTTCGGTGGCCTTGGGCGAGAGGCCCAGCGTCGGTTCGTCGGCGATCAGGACCGCCGGCGGTCGCACGAGCGCGGGCGCGAGCGCGAGGAGCTGCTGCTCGCCACCCGAGAGGAGGCCGGCCGCGCCCTTGCGGCGTTCCTTGAGGATCGGGAAGTGGGCGTACGCGGCCTCGAGCTCCGACTGCTCGGTGAGGCGGATCGCCAGGTTCTCCTCGACGGTGAGACCGGGGAAGATGCCGCGCGATTCGGGGATGACGAGGAGCCCGGCCTGGGCGCGCTGGTGGGTGGCGGCGGTGCTCATGTCGCGGTCGCCGACGCGCACCGCGCCGCCGCTGAGCATGATCTGGCCCGCGATCGCCTTGCAGAGGGTCGACTTGCCGGCGCCGTTGGGTCCGAGGACCGCGAGCGCGCCGTGCGTGCCGAGGGTGAGCTCGATGCCGTGGAGGACCTCGATCTGCCCGTAGCCGGCGCGCACGTCGTCGAGGCGCAGGGCCTCGGCGCCAGTGGCGACGCCGGGGGTCGCGGCGCGCACGCCGGTTGCGACCCGGGCCGGGACCGTGCCCGCGGCGGCGGCCGACTTGGCGAGGGCGGCGGCCTTCTTGGCCTCACGCTTGCGCTTCTTGTCGGCCCGCTGCTCGGCGGAGAGGGCGAGGATGCCGTCGGGGTTCTTGGCCAGGTTGATGGCCCCGAGCCCGAAGAGGATGGGCAGGAAGTAGCTGGAGCCCACGATGTCCTTGAGGACGCCGTTCCAGTCGGTGGCCTTCACGAACACCGCGGAGCCGACCGAGAACGTCAGGCCGGCGAGGAGCGCGCCCGCGGGGCGCCGCACCCCCCAGGTGACGACGATCGCGAGCCAGAACAGGCCCACGAAGGCGGGGGCGCTGGTGTTGGTGAACGGACTGTTGGTGACGGCGTAGAGCGCGCCGCCGAGGCCGGCGATGCCGGCGGAGACCGCGAAGACGATGACTTTGGCCCGGTCGGGCGACAGACCGGTGGTGCGCGCGGCGATGTCGGAGCTGCGGGCCGCGAACACGGCCCGGCCGGTGGCGGACACCTCGAGGTTGTGGATGACGAGGGTGACGATCCCGAAGATCACGAGGGCCATCATCGTGAGCGACTGGTTGCTCGTGAACTCGAACCCGAACAGCTTCGGCGAGTTCATGAGGTAGCCGAGCGATCCGTTGCGGATCGAGTCGATCTGGAAGAAGAGGAGATCGGCGATGAACGCGATCGACAGCGTCCCCAGCGCGAACGCGAGGGTGCCGAGGCGGCGGACCGGGATCGCGACGAGCGCCCCGATCAGCGCCGCGAACAGCGTGGCGAGGATCGCGGCGACGAAGAAGTTGAGGTGCCCGTTGTCCATCAGGACCGGTGTCGTCGACGAGTACTGGTGCTTCACGAGCCAACCCGCGGCGAAGCCACCGACCGTCACGAACGTCGCCTGCATCAACGACACCATCCCGCCGATGCCGGTGACGACCACGAACGACAGGAACACCACACCGATCACGACGCCGTTGAGGACCAGGCCCGACCAGAACGTGTCCGCGATGAACTGCACGTAGACGATCAGGGCGGTGACGGTGATGATCCACGGCAGCCACCGCCGCCACTTCGGCAGCCCGTCGCGGTGGTCGGGTTGCGGCGCCTCGTTCGACGCGGTGCCGCCGGCCCGGCCCCGGCGCCGGGCCAGGACGAACAGGCCGACCAGGGTGAGGAGGAACGGCACCGCGGTCCGCAGTCCCGACACGCCCGCGATGAACGAGGGTAGGAAATTGTCCGCGTAGCCGGCGACGAGGTTCTGGATGATGCCCAGCAGCAGACCGCCGATGAACGCGAACGGCAGCGACCGGAACCCGGCGAACACGACCGCCGCGAGACAGCCGAGGACCACGAACGTGTAGGTGATGTCGTCGAGGCCGATGAACGGGCCGAGCATCACGCCCGCGAGGCCGGCCAGCAGCATCGTCAGGATCCACGAGATCGCGCTGACCCGCCCACTGTCGATCCCGCGCAGTCCGGCGAGCTCGCGCTTGTCGACATCGGCGCGCATCTGCAGGCCGAGCCGGGTGCGGCGCAGCAACACCCACAAGCCGAGGGCGGAGAGGGCCGCGACGACGAAGATGATGATCTGGTCCGAGTTGAGGACCACCCCGTGCATCAGGGTCCACGTCGTGCTCGGCACCGGCCCCAGACCAGGGACCGTGCCCAGGCCGGTCGAGCTCGGCAGGTCACCACCGCGGAGGTTGATCTGCTCCGCGATGAACAGCACCAGGTTGGGCAGCGCGACCAGGAGACCGATCGTGCCGACGATCCGCGCGTGCACCGGTGCGCTCGCGAGGCGGCGCAGCAGGATCCGGTCGAGCAGGAACCCGAGCACCGGCGCGAACACGAGGATCGAGAGCAGCGCGGCCCAGCCGATCGGCCACCCCTGGCCGGTGTTGAGCTGGAAGAACAGGAACGCGGTCGCGAACGCCACCGCACCCTGCGCGAAGTTGAAGATGCCCGACGCCTCGTACGACAGCACCAGGCCCGACGCCATGATGGCGTAGATGCCACCCGACACCGCCCCCGACACCACCAGGCTCAAGAACGTGGTCACGGGTGGCGCGCCTCCGCTGCTGTCGTGACGGTCACGAATCGCCCAGGTACGCGTTGCGGACCGCGGCGTTGCCCTGGATCTCGGCCGGGGTGCCCTCCGCCAGCACGGAGCCGGTCTGGAGCACCACGATCCGGTGGCAGTTGGACATGATGAAGTCGACGTCGTGCTCGACGAGCACCATCGCGCACGACGTCTCGTTGGCGATCCGCTGCACCTGGGCGGCCAGCGCGCGGCCCTCGTCCTCGCCGAGCCCGGAGTTGGGCTCGTCGAGCAGCAGCAGCGTGGGCGGGTCGACGATCGCCCGGGCCAGCTCCACCATCCGGGCCAACCCGATCGGCAGCGCCGCGGTCGGCGTCCCCGCCACCCCGGTGAGGCCGCAGAGCTCGAGGACCTCGTCCACCCGTTGCCGACGCTCGCGTTCCCGGCGCTTGCGGGTGGGGAACGCCACGAGGTCCGCGATCGCCCCGCCCCCGCCACCCTGCCAGTCGAGCCCGGCCAACACGTTGTCCGACACCGAGAGCCAGCCGAACGTCTGCACCTGCTGATACGTGCGGCGCATCCCCGCCCGGGCCCGACGGATCGGGCTCGTGCGGGTGACGTCCTTGCCCGCCAGGGTCACGCGTCCTGCGCTCGGGAACCGCACCCCCGAGATCACGTCGAACAACGTGGTCTTCCCCGCGCCGTTCGGGCCGATCAGACCCAACACCTCACCCGCGGCGACCGAGAAGCTCACGCCGTCGACCGCGGTGACCCCACCGAAGCGCACCACGATCCCCTCGAGGGTCAGGACGGCCGTGGCCGTCCCGCCCCCGATCGGGTCGCTCGTGGTGTCGACGTTCACAGTCGAAGGGTGCTTTCCGCTACTTGCTCGTGGTCGTCGCGGTCGACACCTTCGCCTTCTTGCCGGCCTTCATCTGCTGCTGGAACACCTTCTTCGACATCGACGGGATGTTCGCGAACGGCGAGGTGACCGTGTACGCGGTCCCGGTGCCGTAAACGATCGTGATGCCGGACTTTCCGTCGATGTGGTTCGCCGGGAAGTTGAGGTTGGCCGTGGCGTTCTGGCCGTTGTACTTGAAGTTCTTGTTGCCGGCCGCGATGAAGCTCTCACGGCTCAGGTTCTTGCCGGCCTTCTGCAGGATCGCGAGGAAGAGGTCGGCGCTCCAGTAGCCGGCTTCGAGGGCGAGGCCCTTCGTGGCCTTGGCGTCGACCGCATTGACGTCCTTGATCATCTGCGCGACCGCCGGCGTGTCGGTCTGCTCCCACGCCGCGAACGTGATCTCGTTGTAAATGTCCTTGGATGCGGTAGCGATGCGCGGGTCGTAGAGGCTGAACTCGAGGATCGGGTTCTTGTAGCCGAGCTCGCGGAGCTTCTTGGCGATGCCGATGCCGTCGGTGGTGGAGGAGACCGCCTCGACCAAGTCGGGGTTCTTGGCGATGATCGCCTGCGCGTAGGGCGTGTAGTCGGAGACCACGACCGGCGGCAGCGGGATCGCGTTGCTCTTGTAGACGACCTTGGCGCTGTTGTAGGTCCACA
>JADGOM010000122.1 GCA_017882925.1 Acidimicrobiia bacterium
ACACGTGCGCCGCGCCGAGACACCACTGGCGGTGGCCGCCGGTGCAACGGTCAGCGCCGCCGCCCCGAACGACACTGCCGCGGTCGCGACCGCGGCAAACGTACGAAATCGCCCCATGTGCGTCCTGTCTCGACCCTCGGGTGAATTATGAGAGTCTCACACATCCTGGACGGTTGCGTCTATGGGCCGAACGCATTGCGCGCGACGCCGGGGGCGGTCGCCGCGTCCCAGGGGTCGGTGCCCGGCGCCATCACCTTCGTCGCGGCCGCCGCCCTGAGGCACGCCGCCTCGACCGCGAACCGCGGTCCGGCCGATCGGGCCACGACCGCGCCGTTCGGGTCGATGACACAGGGGCCGCCGGTGGCTGCGGGCTGCCAGAGCAGAACGAACACCCGGTTCTCCAGGGCGCGGGTCCGCGCGACGGCCTCCACGAGGCCGGTCGACACCCGGCGCGCGATCCACACCAGGAACTCCGCTCCGGCGAACGCCGCGGCCCGGGCCGGTGCCGGATCGAGCAGCTCGTCGCCGGCGAACGTCGCGACGTTGAGCTTCGCGCCTCCCACCGCACCGCTGCGCAGCACACCGCTCGGGCCGACGGCCAGGTCGACGGCGTGCCCTTCGAGGCGAGCGAGCAGGTCGTCGTCGGTGAGCACCGCGACCTGCACGAACCCCGGCCGCAACATGGGCCGGGTCGGCGCCGCGTCGCGCGTGCGCATTCGTGCAGGAGCCGGTCGCGTGGGTAGCCGACGTCGAGGTCCCCCGGGGACCTCGACGTCGGCCACCAGCAGCTCGGGCTCCGTCGCCGAGGCCAGCGCCACCACCTCGCCGTCGGCCGCGACGATCTGGGAGCGGCCCGCGTAGATCACCGCTTCGGCCTCCGTCCCGACCTTCGTGGCCGCGATCGCGACCGCCCCGTTCTCGAGCGCCCGCACCCGCCAGAGAAACTCGGCCTGCGAGTTGGTGCCCTCGGGTGGCGGGGTGGCGGTGACCCACGCCGTGGGGTTGGCGATGATGCGGGCGCCGCGCGCGGCGAGGTCGGCACCGATCTCGGGGAGGCGGGCGTCGGCGCACACCAGGATGCCGATGCCGCGCGAGATCTTGCCTTGCCGTCCCGGCACGAACCACGCGTGATCGAAGTGCCACAGGAACCGTTTCGCGGCGCGAATGCGCACGACTCCGGTCGCGTCGATCAACAGGGCGGCGTTCTCGAGGCCGCGGTTCTCGAGCCCGGGCGGGCCGTCGAGCGCCAGGCCCACGACGACCGCGCACGAGGCCCGGCGGGCGGCGTCCGCGAAGGCGGCCACGGGATCGGGGCCCTGCGCGATCACGGCGCGCGCCGCGGCGGCCGACCCGAGCACGTAGGCCGGATACGTCGCCTCCGGCAGCACGCACAGCTCGGCACCCGCGCGCCCCGCCTCGGCCACCGCGGCGAGGGCCTCCGCGAGCGCGGTCGCCGCGTCGTCGAGGTCGTGGGCGGCCAGCTGGGCGGCCGCCACCCGCATCGTCGTACCCGGGCCGGTCTTGCGGGGCGTCATGGCGTCATTGTCGACCCTGGGCGCCGCGTAGCATGCGCGCAATGACGAGCGGGCCCGGGGGAGCAATGAGCGACATCGACGGCGCGGGGCTTCGAGCCCTCCTCGACGGGCCACTCGACGAGTTGATCGCCGAGGCCGGCCGCCGCCGCGACGCGGCCCACGGCAACCGCATCACCTACTCGCCGAAGGTGTTCGTGCCGCTCACGATGCTGTGCCGCGACCGGTGCGGCTACTGCACCTTCGCCAAGCCGCCGGCCCGGCTCGAATCGCCCTTCCTCACGCCCGACGCCGTGCTCGCGATCGCCCGCCAGGGCGCGGCCGCCGGATGCCACGAGGTGCTCTTCACCCTCGGCGAGGCTCCCGAGGCCCGGTACCCGCAAGCCGGCGAGTGGCTCTCCGAGCACGGCTACTCCTCCACGGTCGACTACCTCGTGGCCATGTGCGAGCTCGTCGTCACCGAGACCGGGCTGCTCCCCCACGCGAATGCCGGCGCGCTCACCCGCGACGAGCTCGAGCGGCTCCGGCGCTGGTCGCCCTCGCAGGGGATGATGATCGAGACCCTCGCGGCGCGCCTCGGCGAGCCCGGCGGCCCCCATCACGGTGCGCCCGACAAGACGCCGGAGCGCCGCCTCGCGACCCTCGACGCGGCCGGCCGGGCTCGTGTGCCGTTCACGACCGGCATCCTCGTCGGCATCGGCGAGACGCGCGCCGAGCGCCTCGACGCGCTGCACGCGATCGCGCGCAGCCACGCGGTGCACGGCCATGTGCAAGAGGTCATCGTGCAGAACTTCCTGCCGAAGCCGGCAACCGCGATGCACAAGGCGCCGCCCTGCCCGCCCGAGGAGCTGCTCTGGACGATCGCAGCCGCGCGCATGGTGCTGCCCGCTTCGGTGCACCTGCAGGCTCCGCCGAACCTCAGCGACGATCTCGCGCCGCTGCTCGCCGCCGGCATCGACGACTGGGGCGGGGTCTCCCCCGTCACGCTCGACCACGTGAACCCCGAGCGGCCGTGGCCCGCGCT
>JADGOM010000123.1 GCA_017882925.1 Acidimicrobiia bacterium
CGGTCGAGGGAGAGCAGGTTGATGGCGTTGCCGCGGAGCATCTTGTAGACGACGTCGTCGTCGAGCCCGGCGACCATCTTCTCGACGTACTGCTTGCTGTCGGGCCACGTGGTGTCGGAGTGCGGGTAGTCGACCTCGAAGCAGATGTTGTCCTCACCCACGACGTCGAGGTTGCGCAGGGCGTAGCGGTCGGCGGTGAAGCAGCCGAAGATGCGGCCCTTGTAATACGTCGACGGCGGCTCGGGGATCATCGCCTTGGCGTGGGTCCACGCCTCGTGCATCTCCCACACCGTGTCGGCCCGCTCGAGCGCGTAGGGGATCCAGCCGATCTGGCCCTCGGAGTAGGCGAGCTTCAGCTCGGGGAACTGGATCATCTTCCCGGAGAACAGCCAGTCGACCATCGAGTTGAACGCGTTGTTGAACTGGAGCGTGCTGCCGACGGCCTCGGGCGAGTCGGGCGAGGCCGCGGGCATCGACGACGACGAGCCGATGTGCATGTTGAGCGCGATCGCACGGTCGTTGCAGACGGCGAACAGCGGGTCCCAGTAGCCGGTGTGGATGCTCGGCAGGCCGAGCTTCGACGGGATCTCGGAGAAGCAGATCGCGTGCGCGCCCTTGTCGGCGACGCGCTCGACCTCGGCGACCGCGAGATCGATGTCCCAGAGCGGGATGATGCAGAGCGGGATGTTGATCCCCTTCGACGGCTCGCACCACTCCTCGATCATCCAGTCGTTGTACGCGCGCACGCACGCGAGCCCGAGGTCGTGGTCGTTGGCCTCGGAGAAGGTCTGGCCGCAGAAGCGCGGGAACGTCGGGAACGGCAGCGAGCCGTCGACCCAGTTGATCTCGAAGTCGCGCATGCGGGCGTCGCGTTCGTAGCAGCCGGGGCGCATCTCGTCGTAGGTGACCGGGGTCATCTGCATCTTGGTGCGGTCGAAGCTGTGGGGCTCGCCGTTGGGCGTGGCCTCCAGCGGGATCGCCACGAACCGCTTGTGGACGTAGATGAGCCGGTCCTCGAAGTACCAGGCGTCGCCCGCCTGGCCGTCGGGATCGATCGTGTTCTCGTACCTCGCGCCCGGGTGGTGGACGAACGGCGCCCAGTTGTGGCGTTCGACGCGCGGGCCCTTCGCCCGGTACTTCTCGGGGAGCCACGTCTGCCACACGTGCGGGGGCTCCACCACGTGGTCGTCGACGCTGATGATCTTGGGCAGTTCCATCTCGTCCTCCGGGGGCTGTGGGACGTCAGGCACGTTAGCCAGCGCGGGAGAAGCCGGCGCCACCGTGCGGGCCCCGCCGCGGGATCGGTCAGGCGCTCCGGGCCACGTGCACGAGGGCGTGCGAGGTCGCGTCGGAGAGCGAGGTGAACACGTGGCGCTCGTGGGCGAGGCGGTCGAGCACGCCGACGGCCTCGAGGGTGCGGAGATGCTCGGCCCGCGGCCCCTTGAGCAGCACGGTGATGCGGTGGTGCTCGAGCTCGGCGACGATGTCGCCCAGCGCCTGGGCCCCGGTGGCGTCGAGGACCTGGAGGTCGGCGAGGCGCAAGATCACGACCCGGACGCCGCTCACCGCGGTGATCTCGCGCAGGAAACGCTGCGCCGCACCGAAGAACAGGGCGCCGTCGAGCCGGTAGACGAGCACGTGCTCGTGGAGCAGCGCCGCCTCGGCCGAGCCGTCGATCTCGGGGACGAACGGCGTGGGGTCGGCGGTCGCGGTGGCGGTGCGGGCCACGCTGCAGAGCGCCAGGAAGGCCGCGACCGCCAGGCCGATCTCGACCGCGACGATCAGGTCGAGGGCGACGGTGGCCACCGCGGTGAGGACGAGCACGACCGCGTCGGAACGCGTCGACCGGAGCACCGACCGCACGTTGCGCAGGTCGACCATACGGACCGCGGTCACCATCAGCACGCCGGCGAGCGCGGCGAGCGGGATCTCGGCGACCAGCGAACCCGCGAAGAAGACGATCAGCACCAGCACGAGCGAGTGCACGAGGGCGGAGAGGCGCGTCCGGGCGCCGGCCCGCGCGTTGACGGCCGTGCGCGCGATCGCGCCGGTCGCGGGCATGCCGCCGAAGCACGAGGCCGCGAGGTTGGCCAGTCCCTGCCCGAACAGCTCCCGGTTGGGGTCGTGGGCGGGGCCGTCGGTCATGCCGTCGGCGACCTTGGCCGAGAGCAGGCTCTCGAGCGAGGCCAGCAGCGCGACGGCCAGCGCCGCCGACGCGAGCTGGGTCACCGCGTGGAGCGACGCGTGCGGGAGCGAGGGCAGCGGCAGCGAGCTCGGGAGATGGCCGATCGTCGCGACCTCGAGGCCGAGCGCCACCGACGCGACCGTGGCGACGACGACCGCGATCAGCGAGCCCGGGATCTTCGTGTGGATCCGCGGGGCGGCGATCATCACGAGCGCGACGAGGACGACGAGCCCGATCGCGCCGGCCGTGCCGTGGGTGAACGAGTCGCCGACGGCGCGGGCGGCGATCACGGCGGCGTTGCTGCCCGCCGGTTTCGGCACGCCCAACGCGCCCGGCACCTGCTGCACGAAGATCGTGACCGCGATGCCCACGGTGAAGCCCTCGATCACCGGCCAGGGCACGAAGGCGAGCACTCGACCCACGCGCGCGAACGCGGCCACGAGGACGATCAGCCCGGCGAGGAAGCCGACGATCGGCACCGACACCGCGCCGTAGTGGGCGACGATCGGCACCAGCACCACCGCCATCGCGCCGGTGGGCCCCGACACCTGGAGGTTGGACCCGCCGAAGACCGCGGCCACCAGGCCGGCCACGATCGCGGTGATCAGCCCGGTTTGGGGGCTCAGGCCCGCGGTGATCGCGAACGCGAGCGCGAGCGGCAGGGCCACCACGCCCACGGTGACTCCGGCCACGACGTCGGCGCGCCACGAGCCGCGCACCTCCGAGTAGTCGGCGCGCGTCGGCAGGTACTGGCGGAGGTACCGACCGACGCGCGCCCCCCGACCCGCGCCGAGCGACCCGACGTCGGAATCTGTCGGGGTCACGCCGGCCCGAGATCCGCGAGCGCGTCCTGGGTCCGCGCCAAGGAGTGGAGCAGCATCCGCTTCGCGGCCGCGAGGAGCTCGATCAGCTCCGGGTCGGGGATCGAGTAGAAGACCGACGAACCCTCTTTGCGTCCGGCGACAAGGCCCGCCCGGCGGAGCACGCCGAGCTGTTGCGACAGGTGCGAGGCCTCGATGCCGACGCGCGGCTGCAGGTCGCCGACCGAGCGCTCGCCGTCGACGAGGACCTCGAGGATCCGGATCCGGGCCGGGTTGGCGAGCGCCCGGAACAGCTCGGCCTTGAGCTCGGAGATCGGGAGGCTGACTTCGGC
>JADGOM010000124.1 GCA_017882925.1 Acidimicrobiia bacterium
CCCGTCGACCAGATGACGTTCGACGCCTCGATCCAGAACGAGGAGACGCGCGAGGGCTTCACCGCGTTCCTCGAGAAGCGCACCCCGAGCTGGGTGCCCGACGAGTTCCGCACCGGCGAACGGCTCTGAGCCGCGGCCGGCTCTAGCCCTCGGCGGCGGCGAAGTGCGCCCGGTGGTTGCCGGACGTGGTCCCCAACCGGCGGCGGAAGCTGCGGTGCAACGTCTCCGGGGTGCCGAACCCGCACGTGACGGCCACCTGCTCCACCGGCACCGCCGTCGCGGTCGCGGACCCTCCGGTCAGCGGGCGCGGAACGCGGCGGGGATGGTGGCCCACCCGTTGACCGCGCCGACGCGCTCGTAGCGCCGCGCGGCCGCGTCGTCCACCACGTAGTCGGGGATCCGGTCCAGGACGACGTCGAGCGTGGCGTCGAACGTCGAGCGGGCATAGGGCGCACCGATGCACCGGTGCGGGCCGGAGCCGAACGCCACGTGACGGTGGGCATCCCGCGTGAGATCCACGTCGTCGGGATCTCCGAACACGGATGGATCCCGGTTGGCGGCCGCCCAGGACAGCAGGACCCGTTCACCGGCCCCGATCGGCACGTCGTCCACTGACGTCGGGCGCGTCGTCGTGCGCGCGGTCGCGGGCGCGGGGCTGAACGCGCGCAGGAACTCCTCGCGCGCGGCCGGGATGAGCGACCGGTCGTCGACGAGCCGCCGCCGCGCGACCGGGTTCCGGTGGAGCCAGACGAACGCGTTCGCGAGCAGCGCGGTCGTGGTGTCGACACCGCCGGACACGAGCGAGAAGAGCACGTTGACCGCGTCGGCCTCCGGGATCGGGGCGCCACCGATCCGGGCGTCGGCCACCGCGGTGGCGAGATCGTCACGTGGCGCCCGGCGGCGGTCCACCACCGCGAGCCGCAGCGCCTCCCGCAGCTCCGCCACGGCCGCGCGCGCCGCGATCTTCTCCGGCGAGCCGGGCGCGGTGTGCACGAGCGTGTGGAGCGGGCCGGCGTAGCGCTCCCACTCGTCCACCGGGAGCCCGACGAGGCCGAGTGTCACCATGGCCGGCACCGGGTTGGCGACGTCGAGCACGAGGTCGATGCGGCCGGAGCCGAGGTGCCGGTCGACGCACTCCTCGGCCCACCGCCGGGCCTTCGGCGCCCACGCCTCGGCCGCCGCAGGCGTGCACCAGGGCTGGAGGAGCCGACGGAACTCGTGGAACTCCGGCGGGTCGACCTCGGCCGGGATCGACCGGTGGTGGGGCTCGGCCGGGATGCCGATGCCGGCGAACTCCGGGCCCACACGGCTCCCGTCGAGGTCGTGGTCGGAGGAGAAGGTCGCGGTGTCGCGGGCGCACGCGGTGACGAGATCGTGCGCGGTCACGACCCAGTACCCGCCGTGGGCCTCGGTGAACGCGACCGGGCACCCGGCCCGCAGGCGCGCGTTCTCGGCCTCGGGGTCCCACGCGTCGAGCGTCCGATGGTGGTCGTAGTCGGTGACCGCCCGTTCCGTCACGGCCGCCCGATCATTCCGTCGGGAGCGTGCCGGTGCGCGCGACGTCGCGCGCAACCTCGAGCAGCTTGCGGTTGAGATGCTGCGAGCAGGTCCGCAGGAGATCGAACGCTCCGTCCGCGTCGACGTGCCGCGTGGCCATGAGGATCCCCTTCGCCTGGCCGATCACGTCGCGCGACTGCAGCGCGAGGTCCATGTCGGCGTCGTGCCGGGCGGTCGAGAGCGCGAGCGCCGCGTGCGAGGCGAAGACCGCGCCCACCGCCACCGCGTCGTCGTCGAACGCGGCCTCGTGCCGCGAGAGCAGGTTCAACGCACCCATGGTGTCGTTCTGCACGAAGAGGCGGAACGACATCATGCTCACCGCGCCCACCGCCTTGGCCCGGAGCGAGAACGCGGGCCACCGGGTCTCGGTGGCGAGGTCGCCGGTGCGGAACACCTGCCGTTCCCGGATCGCGTCGAGGCACGGGCCCTCGCCGGTCTCGTACTGGATCGCGTCGACGGCGCGCGGCAGCTCGTTGGTGCTGGCCCGGGCGATCACCTCGCGGCCGTTCACCTCGGTGATGCTCGCGGAGTCGCAGCCGGCGATCGTCTCCACCGCCAGGGCCGTGATCCGCTCCAGCGTGGTGTCGAGGTCGTCGGCCGCGCGCAGCGCGCGGGCCACCGTGGCGAAGACCTCGGCGAGGGCCGTCGACGCGTCGGAAGGCATGACGCACATTGCTACCTCAGCCGTTGCGCCGCAATGGCCGCGGCTTGACCACCCGCGGGCTGCGAGAGAGGCTCGGAGGAGGTTCAGCAAGCAGCCTGTCTCTCGTTCTCGCTCTCGGTCCGGAGAAGGTCGCCTCAGCCCGTGCATGGCCCGAAAGCAAGCCTCGGCTCCACCGTCGTGCGCCTCGCGCAGCTGGCGCAGGCCCTCGCCGGTGCCCGATCCGCCGTCGACGTCGCCCGGGTCATCGCGCGTGACGCGCCCGACGTGCTCGACGCCCGCTTCGCCACGGTGGCGGTGGTCGAGCACGACCGGCTGCGGCTGCTCTACAACGAGGCGTTCCGGCCCGAGATCGCCGAGCGCTTCGAATCGATCTCCCGGGAGAGCCGCATCCCGGCCACCGTGGCGCTCGAGCAGAACGAGACCGTGCTCGTGCCGAACCGCTCGATCCTGCGCGACAGCTATCCCGACGTGGTCGAGGCCCTCGAGACCGTCGGCATCGAGGCGCTGGCGTGCGCTCCGCTCCGGGTGTCGGGCTCCGCGGCGTTCGGGGTCCTCACGATCGGCTGGGCCGACGTCCGCGCCCTCGACGCCGACGACCGCGCCCTCGTGGAGGCGATGGCCGACCTGTGTGCGCCGAGCGTGGCCCGGGCCCGGCTCACCGACCGGGTCACGCTGCGGAGCGCGCAGTTCGCCGAGCTCGCGCAACGACTGGCCGCGGCCCGCACCACCGCCGACGTCGCCGGGATCGTCGCCGGGGGCGTGGTCACGCTCGTCGACGCGAAGGCCGCGAGCGTCGGGATCATCGACGCCGTCGCGGGTGTGCTGCGGGTGCACCACGGGCCCGGCGTCACCGCGGAGATGGTCGCGCGCTACTCGAGCCCGCCCATCGAAGCGCCCCTGCTCTTCACCGAGGTGGCCCGCAGCGGTGTGCCCCTCTACCTCTCCGACTACGACGAGTACACCCGCCGGTTCCCCGGCACCGATCCCGCCAACGCCGACCTCGGGCGCGGCGCGCGTGCCGCGGTCCCGTTGCGCGACCGGCACGGCGAGTCGTTCGGCGCAGTGGTGTTCTCGTGGGACCACGCGGTCGAGTTCGAGGGCGCGGTCAGCTCCGTGCTCTCCACGCTGGGCGACCTGGTCGGCCAGACCCTCGAGCGTGCCCGCCTGGCCGACGCCGAGCACCAGCTCGTCAACGCGTTCCAGCAGCGCATGCTCACGCCGATCCCGGAGGTGGCCGGGCTCCGGGTCGCGGGGGTGTACCAACCCGCGTCCGAAGCCATCGGGATGGGCGGCGACTGGTACGAGGGCATCGCACTCGGCGACGACCGCCTCGCCCTGATCGTCGGCGACGTCGCCGGCCACGGCATCGAGGCCGTCGCCGACATGGCCCACCTGCGGAGCATCCTCTCGGCCTTCCTGCGGATCGGGGTGCCCCTCGACGCGCTCATCGACTGCGCATCGCTGGCGCTCGGCCCCGCGTCGGTCGTCACCGCGAGCGCGTTCGTGACGATCGTCGACCGCCCGCGACAGGTGTTGCACTACCTGCTCGTCGGCCACCCGCCGCCGGTCCTCGTGCGCGGCGGCGAGCTCACGCTCCTCGCCGAACCGCGGCAGCCGATCATCGGGGTCCAGGCCGAGCGCGCCACGGTGGGGTCGGTGCCCTTCCCCGACGGCGCGACGCTCGTCGTCTACACCGACGGCCTCGTCGAACGGCGCCACGAGTCGATCCAGGCGGGGCTCGACCACCTCGTGCGCGTCGTCCGCGAGACGCTCGACGAGCCCGACGTCGACACCGCCGCGCACCGGATCCTCGACACCTGCCTCGGCGACGAGCCCGCCGAGGACGACGTCGCCATCGTGGTCCTGCGCAGCAAGATGCCCGGCCCGGCCGGCTGACCGTTCGCCCGCCCCCTCCGTCGCGAGCAGGATGGAGGCATGGCCGACAGGAACGACTACGACAAGACCCTCCTCCATCTCCAGGAGGAGCTCGTCCGGATGCAGCAGTGGGTGCGCGAGGAGAGCAAGCGCGTCGTCATCGTCGTGGAGGGGCGCGACGCCGCGGGCAAGGGCGGCGTGATCCAACGCATCACCGAGTACCTCAACCCGCGCTGGTGCCGAGTCGCGGCCCTGCCGACGCCGACCGACCGCGAGAAGACCGAGTGGTACTTCCAGCGCTACATCGCCCATCTCCCGGCCGGGGGCGAGATCGTGGTGTTCGACCGCAGCTGGTACAACCGCGCCGGCGTCGAGCGGGTGATGGGGTTCTGCACCGACGAGGAGTACCACCGCTTCCTCCGCCAGTGCCCGTCGTTCGAACGGATGCTGCTCGACGACGGGATCATGCTGGTGAAGTACTGGTTCTCGGTGAGCGACGAGGAGCAGGAGAAGCGGTTCCAGGCCCGCCTGAGCACCCCGCTCAAGCGCTGGAAGCTCAGCGGCATGGACATCGAGGGCCGCAACCGCTGGGTCGAGTACTCGAAGGCGAAGGACGAGATGTTCGCCCATTGCGACCTGCCCGACTCACCGTGGTGGGAGGTCGAGGCCGACGACAAGAAGCGCGCCCGCATCAACTGCATCGCGCACCTGCTGTCGATCATCCCGTACGCGCCGCGCAAGCTCCCGAAGGTGAAGCTACCCCCGCGCCCACCGCAGGGCGACTACGAGCGGCCGCCGCGCGACCGGTACCGCTACGTCCCCGACTACGCGGACACGATCCAATGACGCCCGGGCTTGGGTGAGAACCCGAGTGCACTGCCGCTACAGACCGGGGCGATCGGCGCCGATCACCTCGGCATGGAATCGATCCGATCGTCCGATCCGCGATCAGCACCCGTGCCCGCCGGGATCGTGCTGGTGGTCGACGACGATCATCACGTCCGGACCAACACCGCCCGCGTGCTCCGCGAGGGCGGCTGCTACGTCCTCGAGGCCCGCAGCGGCCCCGACGCGCTGAGCCAGCTCTCCACCGACGCGGCCGGCACCGCGCTCCTCGTGACCAACGTCGCCCTGCCCGAGATGTCGGGCGTCGAGCTCGCGGACGAGGTCCACTCGCTCTGGCCCGCGGTACGCGTGCTCCTCGTGTCGGAACCCGCGCCCATCGCGCCGAGCGCGGGCGACGACGACCGCGACGAGCTGCTGGCCAAGCCGTTCGACGAGCACGAGCTGCTGCGCGCCGTGCGCCACGCGCTGCGTCCGGCCGCGTAGGTCAGCTCACCATCAGGCCGCGGCGCGTGGCGATGGCCACCGCCTCGCGCCGGGAGTGCCGAGCCGGGCCACAGCCGGGCACCTGCGGAACGCGGCGTCGCTCGCCGCGTTCGCCGCGCTCCTCGCGGTGATGGCCGCGTGGGGCGTCGTGCGGCTCCAGCCGACGGGCGTCGAGCCCCGGAGCCCCGGGCTCACCGCCCGACGCCTTCCGACCCGGAGAGCTTGACGGCCCATCCGCCCGCAGCAACGCTGGCTCCGTCGTGGGGGTCTGATCTCCACGCTGTCGCCTGGGGGCCTGCGATGCAGCGGTACACCGTGATCTC
>JADGOM010000125.1 GCA_017882925.1 Acidimicrobiia bacterium
CGCTCGCCGACCGCTTCAACCGCCGCCGCCTGTCGGCCGTCGGGCTCGTGGGCCAGGCCGTGGTCGCGGCCGCGCTCGCCTGGTACATCGGGACCGACCCGACCTCGGTCACGCCGATCTTCCTGCTCATGCTCGCCTACGGCACCACGCAGGCGCTCCAGAACCCCGCGACGCGTGCCCTGCCCCCCGACATCGTCACCGGCCCGAGCCTCCCGTGGCTGATGGTCCGGCGCTCGGCCGCCTGGCAGCTCGCGTCGATCGCGGGTCCGGTCGTCGGCGCGTTCCTCTACGTGGTCGACGTGCGGCTGCCGTTCGTCGTGATGGCGGTGCTGCTCGTGGCGTCGGCCGTCGCGGTGCTCGTGGTCAAGGTCGTCGACCCGGCGACGATCGCGGCCCAGGACGCGGGCGTCGCGGCCGAGCTCGCGGGCCTGGAGGCGGAGGACGCCACCCCGCTGTCGCTCGCGGCGATCGAGACCGAGGCCCGCTTCGACGCCGCCGCGGAGGCGACGGCCGGGGGCGAGGGCATGGAGAAGTCGGCCCGGGCCACGCTGCACGACGCGTTCGAAGGGCTGCGCTTCATCCGCACCGAGCCGGTGCTGCTCGGCGCGATCTCCCTCGACCTCTTCGCCGTCCTCTTCGGCGGCGCCGTCGCGCTGCTGCCGGCGATCGCCGAAGACCGACTGGGGGTCGGGGCGGTCGGGCTCGGATGGCTGCGCGCCGCGACCGGCATCGGGGCGGCGGCCGTCACCCTGATCCTCGCCTGGAAGCCGGTGCAGCGCCGGGTCGGCACCACGCTGCTCGCGGCCGTCGCGCTCTTCGGGGTCGCGACCATCGTGCTCGGCGTCACCACGAGCTTCACCGTGGCGTTCGTCTCGTTGCTCGTCCTCTCGGGCGCCGACGCGATCAGCGTGTTCATCCGCTCGACCCTCGTCCCGCTCATCACGCCCAACGAGACGCGCGGCCGCGTCCTCGCGGTAGAGAACGTGTTCATCGGCGCGTCCAACGAGCTCGGGGCGTTCGAGTCCGGCGCGGTGGGCCAGCTCCTCGGCGCGGGCCCGTCGGTCGTGTTCGGCGGTGCCGCGACGCTCGTGGTGGCGCTCGCCTGGTGGAAGCTGTTCCCCGCGCTGCGCCGGGTCGACCGGTTCCCCGGCACGTAACCCGAGGTTCGCCCGGTACCGCGGCCCCGTGGCCGTCCGGGTACGTTGACCCGCACTCCACCCCACCCGTCCGGCGCCGTCCGCCGCCGGCGCCCCGTCCCAGGAGTCCGTGCATGGCCAAGAGCACCCGGGTGGTCCTGCTCGGTCCCCCCGGATCCGGCAAGGGGACCCAGGGTGCGGCGCTGGCCGAGCACCTCGGCGTCCCGTACCTCTCGACGGGGGAGCTGCTGCGCGGGCAGGCCGGGCTCGACACCGAGCTGGGTCAGGCCATCGCCGCGACGATCGACGGCGGCGACCTGGTCCCCGACGACCTGCTCATGTCGAGCATCCACGAGCCGCTCGAGGCCGCGTTCGCAGCCGGCGGCTACGTGCTCGACGGCTTCCCGCGCACCGTGAGCCAGGCCGAGTACGCCGAGCGCGTGGGCTCACCCGACCGCGTCGTGTACCTCGCGGTCCCCGACGACGTCGCCCGGCAGCGGATGTCCGGCCGCAACGCCGGCGCCCGCGCCGACGACGCCGACCCGGCCGCGGTCGAGCGCCGGCTCCGCGTCTTCCACGCCCAGACCGAGCCGCTCCTCGAGTTCTACGCGGAGCGCGGGATCCTCGCGACCGTCGACGCCGCCCAACCCCTCGCCCTCGTCCGCGCCGCCATCCAGCAGGAGCTGGCCTGACAGCGTCACTCCAGCCGGGTCCTACCGCCGGGGTCGAGGTTGCGGGTGGTCTCGGCGATGCGGCCGAAGAGCTTGGTGAAGAGGCTGTAGATCGCGGCACCGTAGGGCCACTGGGTGACGACGCGGCCCGTCGCCGACACGAAGTAGGTGTGGGTCGTGGTCCACGACGTGCCGACCATCTTCTGCTGCAGCCAGTCGTTGTACCGGCGGCACACCCACGGCTTGACCTCGATGGCGGTGACGTTCTCGTACTGGAGCCGCCGCACCATCCGCAGCGCGTACTCGGCCTGGCGCTCGAGGTGGGTGACGATCTCGCCGCCGTTGGTGTTGGGCCCGTACATGATCACGAAGTTGGGGTAGCCGGGGACCGTCATGCCGAGGAACGCGAAGGGCTCGCCGTTCCAGAAGTCGTGCAGCTCGATGCCGTCGCGGCCGACGACCCGCAGCCGGGGCAGGTACTCCGCGGCGTAGAACCCGGTGCTCATCACCAACA
The DNA here is from genome assembly GCA_017882925.1 of Acidimicrobiia bacterium. Classification (GTDB taxonomy): domain Bacteria; phylum Actinomycetota; class Acidimicrobiia; order IMCC26256; family Chersky-534; genus Chersky-534. The sequence continues at coordinate 2,322 of JADGOM010000125.1, forward strand.
CGTCGATCTCGCGCAGCACGCCGTCGACGTCGACCAGGCCGGTCTCGGTCACCTTCTCGACCGCGCGTGGCACCAGCTCCACGTTGGGCCGCTTCAGCGCGGGGTAGAAGGTGCTCGCGAAGATCGGCCGCTTCCCCGGATACGGGTACTTGGGCGTCACCGCCTCCTTGAGCTCCGGGTGATCCGCGAACTCGCGCTCGATGTAGGCGCGCGCCATCGTCTCCCGGGCCTGGTTCACCTTGGTTCCCGGCCGGTAGACCGCGCCGTTGATGACGCCCTTCTCGAGCAACCACCAGTTCTTGAGCCGGTACTTCCACCGGTTGAGCGGCTTCTTGAGCGCCTCACGCTCCTCGGGCTCGAAGTCGCGCTCGCCCTTCGGCATGATCCAGCCGGGGTCGCGCTGGAAGACGTAGAGCTGCTCCGCGACCTCGGCCACGTGCGGGACGAGCTGCGCCGCGGTGGAGCCGGTGCCGACGACCCCGACCCGCTTGCCGGTGAGGTCGTGCTCGTACTCCCAGCGCGACGTGTGGAACTTCGGCCCCGCGAAGTCGTCGAGCCCGGGCCAGTCGGGGTAGCGCGGGGTGTTGAGGAAGCCGACCGCGCTGATCAGCATGTGGCAGACCAGCTCCTCGCCCGAGTCGAGGCGCACGTTCCACACGTGGGTCCGCTCGTCCCACACCGCCTCCTCGACGGCCGTGTCGAGGCGCAGGTTCCGACGGAGGTCGTACTCGTCGAGGACCTCCTCGAGGTACGCCTGGAGCTCGGCCTGGCCGGCGTGGGTGCGGGTCCAGTCGTGGTGCTTGAACGCGTAGGAGTAGAGGTGCGACTGCACGTCGACCTCGACCCCGGGGTAGCGGTTGTCCCACCACGTGCCGCCGACGCCGGCGGAGCTCTCGATGATGGTGAAGGTGTCGATCCCGGCGTTGCGCAGCTTGACGCCCGCAGCGATCCCGCCGAATCCGGCCCCCACGATCACGACCCGAGGCGTGCCCTCCGGCCCGTAGCGATCCCCTGGCACGTCGCCCCCCTTCCGTCCGGTCCGGGCCCGCACACTATCGAGGCCCGGTAAGGTCCGATCATTGCATTGACCAACGGTTGACCCGGGGGGGCACCTTGATCGACCTGGTGATTCGAGGGGGCACCGTCGTCGACGGGACGGGCGGCCCGGCCCGCCGCGCCGACGTCGGCGTGCACCAGGGCCGCATCGTCGCGGTGGGCGACGTCGGGGAGACCGGCGCCCAGGAGATCGACGCCACCGGGCGGATCGTGGCCCCGGGCTTCGTCGACCCGCACACCCACTTCGACGCCCAGATCATGTGGGACCCGATGCTGGCGCCGTCGTCGCTCCACGGCGTCACGTCGGTCATCAGCGGCAACTGCGGCTTCACCCTCGCCCCACTCGCGCCGGGCTCGGCCGACTACCTGATCCCCATGCTCGCCCGCGTCGAGGGCATGCCCGAGGCGACGCTCCGAGCGGCCATCGACCCCGACTGGAAGACGTTCGGCGAGTGGCTCGACCGCATCGAGGGCCACACCGCGGTGAACGCGGGCTTCCTCGTGGGCCACAGCGCGATCCGGCGCTACGTGCTCGGCGCCGACGCGGTCGGCCGGACCGCGACCGCCGACGAGATCCGGCAGATGGTCGCCGTCCTGCATGCGAGCATCGAGGAGGGCGGCCTCGGCCTGTCCACCACCCGCAGCACGTCGCACAGCGATCACAACGGCGACCCGGTCCCGTCGCGCTTCGCCGACCGCGACGAGATCCTCAGCCTGTGCGCGGCGGTCGGTGAGCACCCCGGCACCTGGCTCGAGCTGGTGCCGTCGATGGACCGGGTGTTCAGCGACGAGACGATCGACGTGATGGTGTCGATGTCGGTCGCGGCTCGGCGGGTCCTCAACTGGAACCTCATGGTCGTGCGGGCCGGCGAGGAGGAACGCGCGACGCGCCTCAGCGAGCTGCGCGCGTCCGACGAGGCCCGGGAACGGGGCGGCCGGGTGATCGCGCTCACGCTCCCGGAGGCGATGGGCTCCCGGCTGTCGTTCGGCGACGCCATCCTCTACGACACGATCACCGACTGGCACGACGTCATGGTGCTGCCCCACGCCGAGAAGGTCGTGGCGCTCCGCGATCCCGGAGTCCGGCGGAAGCTCGCCGCCGGTGTCGAGCGCGACGGCTACCGCACGTACACCGACTGGGCGACCTGCACCATCGGCGACGTCGTGGCCCCGGAGCTCCAGCAGTACGTGGGCCGGACGGTCGGGGAGATCGCCGGCGTCGCCGACCCGTTCGACACGCTCCTCGACATCGTGGTGGCCGACGACCTGGCCACCGGCATCGAGCCGAAGGTCATCGGCGAAGACGCCGAAGCGTGGAAGGAGCGGCTCGACCTCATGCGCGACGACCGCGTGCTGGTGGGCGGCTCCGACGCGGGCGCCCACCTCGACATGATGAAGACGTTCGCGTTCAGCACCCGCTTCCTGGGCCACACCGTGCGCGACGAGCAGCGGCTCCCGCTCGAGGAGGCCGTGCACCTCATCACCGACGCGCCGGCCCGCCTGTTCGGGCTGCGCGACCGGGGCCGCGTCGCCGAAGGCTGGTGGGCCGACCTCGTGGTGTTCGACCCGGAGACCATCGACCGGGGTCCCGTCCGGATGGTGCACGACCTGCCCGCCGACGGGCAGCGCCTGACCGCAGAGGCCGTGGGGATCGATCACGTCATCGTGAACGGCGTACCGATCCTCGAGCAGGGCCGGCCCACCGGAGCCATGCCGGGACGCGTGCTGCGCTCCGGCCGCGACACCGACACCGTGGAGGTTGACGCATGAGTGAGATTGCATCGTTCGACGAGCTGCCGTGGGTGATCTCCGTGGACGACCACGTGCTCGAGCCCGCGCACGTGTGGACCACGTGGCTGCCCGAGAGGTTCAAGGCGCGCGGGCCCCACATCGAGCGGGACCACTGCGTGACGATCCAGCCGACCGAGGGCAAGAAGGTCTCCTGGAAGAAGGGCGCCGAGGGACCGGTCGTCGACTGGTGGGTCTACGAGGACTTCGCCGCGCCGATGCCGCAGATCTCCGCGTGCGTCGGCTTCCCGCCCGAGGCGATGACCACCGACGCGGTCAACTTCACCGACGTACGCCCCGGTTGCTACGAGCCCAAGGCCCGGCTCGCCGACATGGACATCAACCGCACCGAGCGCTCCATGTGCTTCCCGACGTTCCCGCGCTTCGCGGGCCAGACGTTCCTCGAGGCCAAGGACCGGGAGCTCGCGCTCGCCTGCGTGAAGGCCTACAACGACTGGATGATCGAGGAGTGGTGCGCCGACTCCGGTGGCCGCCTCATCCCGCTCGTGATCATCCCGCTCTGGGACGCCCACCTGGCCGCGGCGGAGATCCGCCGGAACGCGGCGCGCGGTTGCCGGGCGGTCGCGTTCACCGAGCTGCCCAGCTACCTCGGCCTGCCGACCGTCCACGACAAGGACCGGTACTGGGACCCGTTCTTCCAGGCCTGCGCCGAGACCGGCACCGTGATCTGCATGCACATCGGCTCCGGCTCCCGCCTGCCCAACACGAGCGCCGACGCGCCCAACGGCGTGATGCTCGGCCTCACGTCGCTCAATGCGTTCATGGGGATGGCCGACTGGCTGCTGTGCGGCGCGCTGGCCCGGTTCCCGAAGCTGAAGATCGCGTTCTCGGAGAGCCAGATCGGCTGGATCCCGTTCCTGCTCGAGCGGCTCGACACCCTCTACGTGAAGAGCGCGGCCTGGGCCAACATCGACCCGTCGGTCACCGAGCTGCCCTCGAGCTACGTGCCCGGGCGCGTCTTCGGCTGCTTCTACGACGACATGGTCGGCGTCGACCTCCGCTACCACATCGGCATCGAGCAGCTGGTCTTCGAGACCGACTACCCGCACCAGGACAGCACCTGGCCCGACACGCCCAAGCTCGTCGCCCAGATCGCCGAGCGCGTCCCACCCGAAGAGCTCGAGATGCTCGTGAGGACCAACGCCATCAAGATGCTGGATCTCGATCCCGCGGACCTCAAGCCGGCGGGCGTGGGCGCCTGACGCGCAGTTCTTCAGCGCCGATTGAGCACAATACGTGTGCTCAAGCGGCGCCTAGAGATCTGGGCTCTGTGCGCGCTACCCGAGCCGGGTCGTGCCTCCGGGGGTCAGGTTCCGCGCGGTCTCTGATACGCAGCCGAAGAGCTTGGTCATGAGGCCGTAGACGGTGGCGCCGTAGGGCCACTGGGTGACGACGCGGCCGGTGGGGGACACGAAGTACGTGTGCGTGCTGGTCCACGACGTGCCGAGCATGGCCTTCTGGAGCCAGTTGTTGAACGCGCGGCACACCCACGGCTTCACCTCGACCGCGGTGACGTCCTCGTACTGCAGCCGCCGGGCGATGCGCACCGCGTACTCGGCCTGGCGCTCGAGGTTGGCGACGATCTCGCCGCCGTTGGTGTTGGGTCCGTAGAGCATGACGAAGTTGGGGTAGCCGGGAACGGTCATGCCGAGGAACGCGAACGGCTCGCCGTTCCAGAAGTCGTGCAGCTCGATGCCGTCGCGGCCGACGACCCGCAGCCGGGGGAGGTACTCGGCCGCGTAGAACCCGGTGCTCATCACCAGCACGTCGATCTCGCGCTCGACGCCGTCGACGTCGACCAGCCCGTGCGCCGTCACCTTCTCCACCGCGCGCGGTACGAGCTCCACGTTGGGGAGCTTCAGAGCGGGGTAGTAGCCACTGGCGAGGATCGGCCGCTTCCCCGGATACGGGTACTTGGGCGTCACCGCCTCCTTGAGCTCCGGGTGATCCGCGAACTCGCGCTCGATGTAGGCCCGGCACCCGGCCTCGCGCGCCTGGTTGACCTTGCTCCCCGGGCGGTAGAGATCAGCCCGGATCAGCCCCTTCTCGATCAGCCACGAGCTGCGCAGCCGGAGCTTCCAGCGGTTGACGGGCTTGCGCAGCGCGGCGCGTTCCTCGGGCGTGAAGTCGCGGTCGCCCTTGGCGATCACCCAGCCCGGGTCGCGCTGGAAGACGTAGAGCTTCCCGGCGATCTTCGCGAGCTCGGGCACGACCTGGCTCGCGCTCGAGCCGGTGCCGACGACACCGATGCGCTTCCCCGCGAGGTCGTGCTCGGGCTCCCAGCGCGCGGTGTGGAACTTCGGCCCCTCGAAGTCGTCGAGCCCGGGCCAGTCGGGGTAGCGGGGGGTGTTGAGGAAGCCGACCGCGCTCACGAAGAGGTGCGCGACGAGCATCTCCCCGGTGTCGAGCCGCACGTTCCACACGTGGGTGCGCTCGTCCCAGACCGCCTCCTCGACGAGCGTGCCCAGCCGGATGTGGGGGCGCAGGCCGTAGTCGTCGACGACCTCCTCCAGGTACTTCTGCAACTCGGCCTGGCCGGCGTGGGTGCGGGTCCAGTCGTGGTGCTTGAACGCGTAGGAGTAGAGGTGCGACGCGACGTCGACCTCGGCGCCGGGATACCGGTTGTCCCACCAGGTGCCGCCGATGCCGGGCGAGCCCTCGATGATGGTGAACGTGTCGATCCCGGCGTTGCGGAGCTTCACCCCGGCCGCGATCCCGCCGAAGCCGGCGCCCACGATCACGACCGTCGGCGTGCCCTCGGGACCGTAGCGGGCCGGCTCCTCGTCCTCGGTGGCCGAACGCTCCGGCATGTGCCCCCCTCGCTCCGTGACCCTCGCCGCCGGCGGGGATTCCTGCGAAGGTATCGCCCATGGCGACGATCGTGGTGAGCGGATCCGCAGGCGGCATGGGCTCGGCGATCCGGAAGCGGCTCGAATCCGCGGGCGACCGGGTGATCGGCATCGACCGGACCGACGCTGAGGTGGTGGTCGACCTCGAGCAGCCCGCGGCGCGGGCGGAGGCGATCCTCGAGGTGCAGCGCCACTCCGGCGGCGTCGTCGACGGCGTGGTCGCGGCGGCCGGCGTGCTGTTCGGGCCCGGTTCCCGGATGGTCTCGGTCAACTACTTCGCCGCGGTGCAGCTCGTCGAAGGACTCCGCGAGGCGCTCACCGGATCGGTCGACCCGACCGCGCTCGTCTTCAGCTCCAACTCGGTGACCACGCACCCGGGCTACCCGCTGGAGGTCGCAGATGCGTGCCTCGCGGGGGACGAGGAGGCGGCGCGCGCGGTCGGCGACGTCGACCACGGCGTCACCGCCTACCCGGCCACGAAGCTCGCGCTCGCGCGCTGGGCGCGGCGGGCCGCGCCGGAGTGGATGCGGTCGGGCATCTGCCTCAACATCGTCATGCCCGGCCTCACCGACACGCCGATGGTCGCCGACCACATGGAGGCCTACTTGCGAATGGACGCGTACCCGATCCCGGCCGCCCGTCCCGGCACGCCCGACGAGATCGCCGGCCTGGTGCAATACCTCCTCGGCCCCGACGCGCGCTTCTACTCGGGCTCGGTGTTCTGCATGGACGGCGGCTCCGAGGCGGCGCTCCGGGCCGACGACTGGCCCACTGCCCCGCACGAGTCCTGACCGTGGACAACGAAGATCTCCTGGCCCCGCTCTACCAGCCGGGCGGCGCCGACGACCCGATTCCCACGTACCGCAACGCGCTGGCCCAGTGCCCGGTGAGCCGGTCGGTCAACTCCTACGGCAAGCCGGCCGTCGCCCTCGCCGACTACGCCGACGTGATGTGGGCGTTCAAGCACCCCGAGGTGTTCTCGTCGCGGGCGGAGGCCCTCGACATGGGGCAGGAGCAGATCCTGATCCCGTTCCAGGTCGACCCGCCGATGCACACGGCGTACCGGCGGCTGCTCAACCCGTGGTTCACGCCCCGCAGCCTCGCGCCGATGGAGCCCGACGTCCGCAAGCTCGTCAACGAGATCATCGACGGGTTCGCACCCGACGGCGAATGCGACTTCCACGAAGACTTCGCCACCCCGCTCCCGTCGACGATCTTCCTCCGCTTCCTCGGCCTGCCGCTCTCCGACCTCCCGCAGTTCCTGCAGTGGCGCGACGACGGCATCCGGCCCGACGTCGAGCCCGGCGACTACGAGGGCGCGCAGGAGATCCGCCGCGCGGCGGGCAAGGCCATCAACACCTACTTCGAGACCGCGATCGCCGACCGCCGCGCCAACCCGCGCGACGACCTCATGAGCGAGATCGTGCACTCGCGCATCGACGGGCAGCCACTCACCGACACCGAGCTCCTCGGCATCCTGCACCTGCTCCTGCTCGGCGGCCTCGACACCGTCACCGCGTCCCTCGACTGCATGATCGCCTTCCTCGTCACGCACCCCGAGCTGCGCGCCCGACTCGTCGCCGAACCCGCGGTGGTGCCCGCCGCGGTCGAGGAGATGCTCCGCTACCTGTCGCCGGTCATGACGATGCCCCGCATCGCGGCGCGGGAGCACGAGATGCGGGGCGTGCGGATCGAGCCCGGCGACCCGGTGATGATCATGCTCGGCGCGGCCAACGTCGACGACGAGATGTTCGACGACCCCGAGACCGTCGACTTCGACCGCAGCCCCAACAAGCACGTCGCCTTCGGCGGCGGCCACCACCTCTGCCTCGGCGCCCACCTCGCCCGGCTCGAGCTGCGGGTCGCGCTGGAGGAGATCCACCGCCGCATCCCCGACTACGCGATCGCGCCCGGCACGACCGTCCACCACTCCGCCGGCATCCGCCAGGCCGACACCCTCCCGCTCGTCTTCACCGCTTCCCGGGTTGCTGCGCAACGCGTTCGGTAGGTTCGAGGTCAAGAGCCTCGGGAGATGGCGCTAGCGTCCGGACCTGCAGACGGCGGAGCAACTGGAGGCACCGTGAGCTATTCAGAGCCCGAGATCGGCGGGGACGCGCTCCTGGCTGAGCTGTTCATGCCCGGCGGGGCCGACGACCCGATCCCCACGTACGAGAAGGTGCTGGCGCAGTGCCCGGTGTCGCGCACCGTCGCCGCCGACGGCCGGCCGAGCGTCGCGATCGCCGACTACGCCGACGTGATGTGGGCGTTCCGCCACCCCGAGGTGTTCTCGTCGGGCGGCGACGCGCTGTCGATGGGGCAGGAACAGCTGCTGATCCCGCTCCAGGTCGACCCGCCGATGCACACGCGCTACCGCCGGCTGCTCAACCCGTGGTTCCTCCCGCGCAACCTCGCGCCGATGGAGCCCGACGTCCGCAAGCTCGTCAACGAGATCATCGACGGGTTCGCACCCGACGGCGAATGCGACTTCCACGAAGACTTCGCCACCCCGCTCCCGTCGACGATCTTCCTGCGCCTGCTCGGTCTGCCGCTCTCCGACCTGCCGCAGTTCCTGCAGTGGCGCGACGACACCATCCGCCCCGACGTCGAGCCGGGAGACTTCGAGGGCGCGACCAGGCTCCGCGAGGCCGCGGGCAAGAGCGTCAACGCCTACTTCGAGACCGCGATCGCCGAGCGCCGCGCCAACCCGCGCGACGACCTGATGAGCGAGATCGTGCACTCCCGCATCGACGGGGAGGCGCTCACTGACACCGAGCTCCTCGGCATCTTCCACCTGATGCTGCTCGGCGGGCTCGACACCGTGACCGCCACCCTCGACTGCATGATCGCCTACCTCGCCACGCACCCCGAGCACCGGGCCCGGATCATCGACGACCCGTCGATCCTCCCCGACGCGATCGAGGAGATGCTGCGCCAGCAGACCCCGGTGATGCTCACCCCGCGCGTGGTCGCGGAGGAGCACGAGATGGGTGGCGTCACGCTCCTCCCGGGCGACCCGGTGATGCTCGTGATCGGCGCGGCCAACGTCGACGAGGCGCAGTTCGACGACCCCGAGACCGTCGACTTCGACCGCGCCGCCAACAAGCACCTCGCGTTCGGCGGCGGCCACCACCTGTGCCTCGGCGCCCACCTCGCCCGGCTCGAGCTGCGGGTCGCGCTGGAGGAGATCCACCGCCGCATCCCCGACTACGCGATCGCGCCCGGAACCGAGCTCCACTACTCCGGCGGCATCCGCCAAGCCGACAACTTCCCCATCGTGTTCACTGCTTCCCCAGTTGCTGCGCAACGCGTTCGGTAGGTTCAAGGTCGAGAGCAGGAGCACGATCGAGAGCCGCCCCTGAGCGGCTCAACGTTGGTGCAGCAGCGCGGTCTCGAGGGTGAGGCCGGGGCCGAACGCGATCGCGACGACCGGGTCGCCGGGTGCGGGGGGAAGATCCCGCAGGAGCCGCTCGAGCACGAGGACGATGGTGGCCGACGAGCAGTTGCCGTGCTCGCGCAGCGTGTCGCGCGAGGCCGCCATCGCCGCCTGGTCGAGCTCGAGCTCGTCCGCGCACACGTCGAGGATGCGCGGGCCGCCGGGGTGGATGGCCCAATGCGCGACGTCGCCGACCACGAGCCCGTGGCGCGCCAGCAGGCCGTCGACCTGGGACCGCACCTGCGCGGCGAGCAGCCGGGGCACCTCGGGGGAGAGCGTCATGCGGAAGCCGGTGTCGGTGACCGTCCAGGTCATCGCGTCGCGCGACGCCCAGTCGGTGACCGACGCGATCTCCGCCACCTCCAGGCCCGGGCCGCCCGCCTCCACGACCACGGCGCCGGCCGCGTCGCTGAACAGCGCGTGCACGACGGCCTGCTGGGGATCGCCGTCGGGCGGCTGCTCGTGCAGGCTGCAGAGCTCCAGGCAGAGCAGGAGCGCGGCGCCGCCGTGCGCGGTCACCGAATCCGCGGCCACCGCCAGGCCGGGCAGCGCCGCATGGCAGCCCATGTGGCCGAGCAGTGTCCGTTGGACCGACGGGCGCAGACCCAGCGCGGGCGCGAGCAGCACGTCGATGCCCGGCGTCGCGTACCCGGTGCACGAGACGACGGTGAACGAGTCGATGTCCGCCGCCGCCACCCGACTCTGCTCGAGCGCCGCGCCGATCGCGAGCTTGCCGAGCGGCATGGCCTCGTCGACGTAGCGGCGCATGCGGTCGGCCGTCGACCAGCGCGAGATGTCTTCGCTGCGGGGATCCACCACGCAGTGCCGGGACGCGACCTCGGCCCGGCGCCAGAGGTAGCGGGCGACGCGGTCGGGGGCCCACCGGGGCTCGAACCACGTGTCGAACAGCTCGCGTTGGTCGATCGACGGGGGAGTGGCGAGCCCGATGCCGGCGATGCGGGGCCGGGCGGCGGCATCGCGCGTCACCACGGCCGCACCCCCTGCGGGCCGTCGAGGTCGACGCCGAGCGCGGTCGCACCCAACCACTGCGCGCACACGTCGCTCGTGGCCGGCTGCACCGCGCCGCAGCGCGCGTCGCGGTAGAGCCGCTCGAGCGGGTGGCCCCGGCGCAGCGCGGATCCGCCGCACGCCTCGACCATCGACGCGGCCACCGACATCACGGCGTCGCCGGCGAGCAGCTTCGCCCGGAAGACCCAGGCGTTGGTGTCGGGCGTGCCCGGTGCGTCGACCACGGCGCGCGCGGCGGTGAGCGTCGCGGCCCAGGCGCCGGCGAGCTCGGCATCGGCGCGCCCGATGCGGGCCCGCACCGCGGGTAGGTCGGTGAGGCCGCGGCGCTGGAGGTCGGCCACCGCGGCCGCGATCGCAGCCTGGCCCACGCCGACGTAGACCGCGGCGTAGGAGGCGACGAGCCACTGCGGCATCAGCTGCGCGACCACCGGGGCCAGGCCCTCCACCCCGCCGAGGAGCGCGGCGTCGGGCACCTCGACGTCGAGCCGGATGTCGTGGCTCGCGGTGGCGCGCATGCCGAGCGCGTCCCACGTCGGCTCGACGGTCACCCCGGGGCCCGCGGGCACGAGGAACTGGCTCGCGTGCACGCCGTCGGACGAGCGCGCGACCACGAGGTAGGCGTCGGCGTGGCCGGCCCCGCTGCAGAACGACTTGTGGCCCCGGATCCGCCAGCCCCGGCCGTCGGGCCGGCGTTCGTAGGTGGTCTTCATCGCGCTGAACCGCGACCCGACGCCGGGCTCGCTCATGGCGACGAGGAGCAGCGCCCCTCCGGCCGCGCGCCGCAACACGTCGTCGCGGGCGGCGAAGAACGCGTCGGGCGCTCCGAGCGCGCGCACGAGCTCGTCGGGCACCGACGCCAGCGCGCCGGTGACCGAGGCGTGCATGTTGAAGATCAACGCGCTGGCGCCACTTCCCGTCGCGAGCTCCCGCGCGACCTGCACGTACGTGTGGAAGTCAGCGCCGCTCCCACCGAGTGGCTCCGGGACCATGAGCCCGAGGAGCCCCGACGCGCGCAGGTCGTCGATGTCGGCCTTGGGGAACGAGCCGTCGCGGTCGTGCGCCGCGGCGCGCCCGGCGAACGCGGCGGCGAGATCGCGGGCGAGCGCCACGGCCTCGTTCATCCGCCCGCCTTCACGCCGACGCCCTGGTACACGATGTTGGTGAAGCGGGTGGGCCGCATCGCCACGTCGACCCGGCGGCCGGCGAGCCACGCGATGCCCTGACCGAGCGCGGGGCGCAGGCCGTGCACCTCGAGCGCGATGCCGGAACGTGCGCACAGCCTGACGAGACGCCGGGGGTCGACGAACAACGCGGGGTCGTGGATGCCGGGCGGAGCCACCCGGGCCCGCTCCGCGATCGTCACCATGAGCAGCTTGCAGACGCGGGTGTCGGCGAGCGTGTCGATGACGAGCACTCCACCGGGGCGCAACACCCGGCCGATCTCGGCCACCACGGTGTCGAGGTCGTCGACGTGCTCGAGGATCTCGCCCGCGACGACGACGTCAGCCGCGCCGGTCGCGAGGGGCAGGCGGTGGGCGTCGGCCTGGACGGCCACGACCCCGTGGTCGCGGGCGATGCGCGCGGCCTGGGCCCCGATGTCGAGGCCCACGTGGTGGTAGCCCTTGCCGGCGACGTGCGGCGCGGTGAGCCCGCCGCCGCAGCCCACGTCGACCAGCACCGCGCCGGGCCGGGCCGCCGGTGGCACCAGAGCCCCCCGCGCGGCGGCCAACCAGTGCAGGGCACAGAAGGCCCCGCTCGGATCCCACCACTCGTCCGCGAGGTCGTCGTACTGCCGGGGGTCGTTGCGCTCACGTACGACCGTGGCCATCCGCGAACACTAGCGACGGGTCGGTGCCGACGCCCCGGCGCCTCGCGGAGGTCACAGCGCCTCGGTGCCCGCCTCGCCCGTCCGCACCCGGAACAGCTGCTCGACGGCGGAGATCCAGATCTTGCCGTCACCGATCTTGCCCGTCCGCGCGGCCTCGATCATGGTCCGGGCGATGTTGTCGGCGTCGCGGTCGTCGGCGAGGACCTCGACCCGGACCTTCGGGACGAAGTCGACCTCGTACTCCGCGCCCCGGAAGACCTCGGCGTGCCCGCGCTGACGGCCGAAGCCCTGGACCTCGGAGACGGTCATGCCGCTGACGTCGAGATCCCTCAGCGCGTCCTTCACCGCGTTCACCTTGAACGGCTTGAAGATTCCGGTCACGAGCTTCACGTCGCCTCCCGCATCTAGGCCAGCTCCGACGAGTAGGCGGCCTCGGAGTGTTGGGTGAGGTCGAGCCCCTCCTCCTCGTCGTCCTCCGACACCCGGAGCCCGCCAGGCAGCACCTTCTTCAGCACCAGGCAGATGAGGCCGGTGACGACGAACGAGTACGCGAGCGTGGCCCCCACCGCGAGCGCCTGCTCGCCGAGCAGCGCCCAACCTCCACCGAGGAGGAGGCCGTCACTCGGGCCGTTGACCGCGGCGTCGGCGAAGAGCCCGAGCAGCAGGGACCCGAGTATGCCGCCGACGAGGTGGACGCCGATGACGTCGAGCGAATCGTCGAAGCCGAACCGGAACTTCACACTCACCGCGAAGAAGCACAGGGCCCCCGCGGCCAGCCCGACCCAGATGGGCGACATCCCGCCGACGAAGCCCGCGCACGGGGTGATCGCCACGAGCCCGGCCACCGCGCCGGACGCGGCACCGAGCGTGGTCGCATGGCCCCGTCGGAACCGCTCGGCCACGAGCCAACCGATCATTCCGGCCGCGGCCGCGAGCTGGGTGTTGAGGAAGGCCTGCGCCGCGACCCCGTTGGCCGCGAACGCGGAACCGGCGTTGAACCCGAACCAACCGAACCACAGTATCCCGGTACCGACGAGCGTCAGCGGAAGGGAGTGGGGGAGCATCGCCCGCCTCGGCCACCCCCTGCGCTTCCCGAGCACGAGCACCACCGCGAGCGCGGCCACACCGGCATTCACGTGGACGACGAGACCACCCGCGAAGTCGAGGGCGCCCCGGCGGGCGAGCCAACCCGCCGGGGCGAACACCCAGTGTGCGATCGGCGCGTACACGAGGATCATCCAGAGCCCGAGGAACCAGGCCCAGGCTCCGAAGCGCATGCGGTCGGCGATGGCGCCGGTGATCAGCGCCGGCGTGATCACCGCGAACATCATCTGGTAGCTCATGAAGGCCGCGGGCGGGACGGGCAGCTCGAATCCAGGCGGCAACGTGGATCCGACGTGCTCGACCCAGGCGAAGTTGAGGTTGCCGATGTAGCGGCCGGTCCCCCCGAACGCCAGGGAGTAGACGAGGACCGCCCAGAAGATGCTCACGAGGCCGAGCGAGAAGAAGTTCTGCATCAGCATCCCGAGAACGTTCTTGGCCCGGACCATGCCGCCGTAGAAGAGCGCGAGCCCCGGCGTCATGAACATGACGAGGGCGGCGGAGACGAGCAGCCACGCGGTGTCTCCCGCGTTGATCCTCACGAACGCCCCCACTTCTGAATGCCGTCTGACGTGAACGTGTCGGGATCCTATGAGAGACGCGGGTGTCGACGCGGGGAGCGGCCGTAGCCTGCGGCGCATCCGATAGGAGAGTCGATGCGCCAACATCGCGTGGCCCGCAACCGTCCGCGCCGGCCGGTGCGCCCGATCGCGGTCGCGGCCGCCGCACTGGCCCTGGCGGTGCTCCTCGGCGCATGCGCCGGGTCGCGCGGATCGAGCGGGTCGCGGCCTCCGTTCGTGCAGCCCGCCAACGTCGCGCGCTGCGCGGCGGGGGCCGAGCCGGGCGTGCCCGACGCGGTCGCCGAGACCGCACCCGGGGTCACCCGGCTCGACCTGACGCTCGTCGACCTCAGCCGGCGAACCGTCGGCAACGACCTCGCCGGCCGGTACCCGTGCCGCATCCTCCCGGTCGAGATCCGCTACCCGACCGGGGCGACGGCCCGGCTGCCGATGATCGTGGTGGCCCATGGGCTCGACGGCTCCCCGAAGGTGCTCGGCCCGCTGCTCGATGCGTGGGGCGCGGCGGGCTACGTGGTCGTCGCGCCCACGTTCCCGCTCACCGAGAAGGACCGCCGTGGCAACACGGTGCCGACCGTCTACGTGGACCAGGCCTCCGACCTCCGGTTCGTGATCGACCAGATCGAGGACCCTCGCGGGGCGGGGATCCTTGCCCCGGTCCGCAGCATCGTCGACCTCCGGCACATCGGGGTGGCCGGCATGTCGCTCGGCGGGCAGGCCGTCTACAGCCTCGTCGCCAATTCGTGCTGCGAGGACCACCGGGTGACCGCGGGCATCGCGATGGCCGCGGTCTACCGCCAGGTGCCCGACGGCAGCTACGCGCCCGCCCACATCCCGATCCTGCTGGTGCAGGGCGACGCCGACACCGGCTACCACAACAGCCTCCGCGCCTACCCCGAGCTGACGCCGCCGAAGTGGTTCCTCACCCTCCACGGCGAGCGCCACGCACCCCCGTTCGAGATCCCGCTCGGGCCCGCGGCCCCGCTCGTGCGCGCGGCCACGACCGACTTCTGGGACCTCTACCTGAAGGGCGACTCCGCGGCTGCGGGGAGGATCATCGCCGCGGTCGACGGCGCCGGGGTGCCCGCATCGCTGCAACGCGACCTCGGGTGAGCGCGAACGGGCAGGTCAGCGGGCCTGCGGGCGGGGGCTCGACAGATGGTATCCGCTTGGATACCATAGGCGGCATGGATGCGGCGACGACCCTGCGCACGGCCCGGCGGCGGGCGGGCCTCTCACTACGTGGCCTCGCGGCGCGGGCCGACACGTCGCACTCCACCCTCGCCGCCTACGAGTCGGGGCGGAAGGTCCCGACGGTGGAGACCTTCGACCGGATCGTGCGCGCCGCGGGCTTCGAGCTCGAGCCGGGTCTCACCCCCGTCGTCGGCGGCCCCGACCGCACCGCCCGCGGCCGCGAGCTCGTGGCCGTGCTCGACCTCGCGGCCGAGTTCCCGGCCCGCCACGCGCCCGCCCTCGCCTTCCCGCGCTTCGGCGCGGCCGACGCCTCCGACGCGGCATGAGCGGGCTGCCCGAGAAGATCCTCGCCATCCACGACGCGTTGGCGCGGGCCGACGTGCCGCACGCGTTCGGCGGCGCGCTCGCGCTGGCGTGGTGCACGGAACGAGCGCGCGGCACGATCGACATCGACCTCAACGTGTTCGTCGACGCGTCGCGCACCGCCGAGGTCCTCGCCGCGTTGCCCCCCGGCGTCGTCTGGACCGCGGCCGACCGGGAGGTCATCGAGCGCGACGGCCAGCGCCGGCTCTGGTGGGACGAGACCCCGATCGACGTGTTCGTCAACACCACCGAGTTCCACACGCAGGTCGCCCAGCGGTTCCGGTGGGAGAGCTTCGCCGGCGCCGAGGTGCCGTTCCTCTCGTGCTCCGACCTCGCGGTGTTCAAGGCATTCTTCAACCGCACGAAGGACTGGGCCGACCTCGAGGAGATGGCGGCGATCGGCACGCTCGACGTCGACCGGGTCGCCGGCGTGCTCGCGCGCTACCTCGGGCCCACCGACGAGCGCATCGAACGCCTCCGCACCCTCGCCTGACCCGCGGGTCGAGCCTTCGGGCGGCTACCCGATCGTCGCCCGCACCCAGCCACCGATGAAGGCGATGCTCCGGTCGGCCTCCGGGAAGACGCCCGCCCAGATCGGGAACGCGTGCTGCATGCCGGCGACCGCGTGGAGGGTGGCGGTGCCACCGGCGCGGATCACGTGCTCGCAGATCCGCACCGAGTCGTCGAGCAGGATCTCGTCGCCGCCGACCACGCAGAGGATCGGTGGGAGGCCGGACACGTCGGCGAACACCGGCGATGCCGGCGGTGTGCGCGGATCCCCGTCGCCGATGTACCAGGCCGCGAGCTCCTGCAGCCCTTCCTCGTTGAGCTCGACGTCGAGCTCGGCGCACCGGGCCACCGACTCGCCGCTGAGGGTGAGGTCGAGCCAGGGCGAGATCGCCACGCAACCGCCGGGGAGGGGCTCGCCCGCGTCGCGGATCACGAGCATCGTGGAGACCGAGAGCCCGCCGCCGGCCGAGTCGCCCGCGAGCACGACGCGGCCGGGGTCGACGCGCTCGCCCGCGGTCTCCTGCGTGAGGAGCCAACGGTACGCGGCGACCACGTCGTCGAGCGCGGCCGGGTACGGGTACTCGGGCGCGAGCCGGTACGACGCCACGAGGACCGCCGAGCCCGCGGCCAGGGCGAGGTGGCCCGAGGTCTTGCGGCGCGACTCGGCGGTGCCGAGCATGAAGCCGCCGCCGTAGAGGTAGAGCATGGCCGCGCCGGGGCGGGCGGCGGGCGGCACGGCCCAGAATCCGCCGACCTCGGGCGCATCGACGTACTCGATCCCGTCCGGCTGCGCGGTGGCCAGCTCGGCCTTCACGCCCGCGGCGCGGCGCTGGGGAATGTCGAGGTCCGCCTGCTTGACCGGCGCGTTCCGGAACATGTTCCACATCGCCTCGGCCTGCGGACTCGTCATCTGCTTCCCCCCGGGTCGGATCGGTGACGCGCGCGGCGCTGACGGCGGTGATCCTGGCATTCTCTGCGGAGGCATCCCAACCCCGGGCGTGCCGTGCCCCGGCCCGCATCCCGTCCACGCATCCCGTCCACGAAGGAAGCCATGACCGATCGAACGGTGCTCATCACCGGCGCCACCGACGGCCTCGGGCGCGCCGTCGCCGAAGCGCTCGCCGCCGAGGGCGCGTCGCTGCTGCTCCACGGGCGTTCGGCGGAGCGGCTCGCGGCCACCGCGGCCGGCATCACCGCGGCCACCGGCAACGCCGACGTCCGCACGTTCCTCGCCGACTTCGCCGAGCTCGCGCAGGTGCGGCGCATGGCGGCCGAGGTGATCGCGTCGACCGACCGGCTCGACGTCCTCGTCGACAACGCGGGCATCGGATCGGGCCTGCCCGACGCCACGACCCGCCAGACCAGCGTCGACGGCTACGAGCTGCGCTTCGCGGTCAACTACCTGGCCGGGTTCCTGCTGACGCAGGAGCTGCTGCCGCTCCTGCTCGCGTCGGCGCCGTCGCGCGTCGTCCTCGTATCGTCGATCGGCCAGGCCCCGATCGACTTCGACGACGTCATGCTCGAACGCAGGTACAGCGGCCGCCAGGCCTACGCGCAGAGCAAGCTCGCCCAGATCAGCTACGGCTTCGAGCTCGCGGCGCGCCTCGAGGGCACCGGCGTCACCGTCAACAGCCTCCACCCCGGGACCTACATGCCGACCAAGATCGTCGTCAGCGGCAAGACCCACAGCGTCGACACGCTCGAGACCGGGGTCGAGTCGACGCTCTGGATGATCGAGTCTCCCGAGCTCGACGGCGTGAGCGGCCACTTCTACGACCGCAGGCAGGAGACGTGGGTGGAGCTCCAGGCCCACGGCGCCGACCCGCGCCGCCGCCTCTGGGACCTCAGCCGCGACCTCACCGCCGCCCCCGACGTCCCGACCCCCTAGCCCCGGATCCTTGCGCGCCGATTGCGCACGTGTGTGGGCTCAATCCGCGCACTTGGGATTGACCTGCGGTGGGGTCAGGCGCGGCCGAGGGCCTGGGCGACGGCGGCGAAGTAGTCGATGTGCTGGTCGACGGACGTGAAGCGCGCGCCGAGCGTCTTGACCGAGATGTGGGTGCCGCCGAGCGCGGTCCACCCCTCGATCTCCTCGACGATCGCGTGCGGCGCCTCGCTCGCCGGGAACGCGAGCTCGCCGCCGAAGGTGGTGGGGTCGCGGCCCTCCTCCTCGAGCATCGCCTGCATCCGGGCCCAGGGCTTGCGGCTCTGCTGGAGCGTGGTCGCGAAGATGAACCCGTCGCCCAGGCGCACCGCGCGCCGGAAGCCGGGCTCGGACGCGGCCCCGAACCAGATCGGGACGGGTTGGTCGGGCCGGGGGAGGATCCCGGCGCGGTCGACCCGGTCGAAGCGCCCCTCGAACTCGACGACGGGCTCGGTCCACAGCCGGCGCATGAGCTCGACCTGCTCGGACAGGCGCGCGCCGCGGGTGTGGAAGTCTTCGCCGAGCGCGTCGTACTCGACATGGTTCCAGCCGTTGCCGACGCCCAGCCGGAACCGGTTGCCCGACAGCACCGCGAGGTCGGCGACCTGCTTCGCGATCAGCGCGGTCTGGCGCTGCGGCGCGATCAGGATGCCGGTGACGAACTCGAGGCGCTCGGTGCGCCCGGCGAGGTACGAGAAGAGCACGAACGGATCGTGGAACGGGTCGTGCTCCGTGTAGGGCCCGGTGAGCGGGGGAGTGCGGCCCTCGTGCACCGCGCCGAGCACGTGGTCGTAGGCGAGCAGGTGGTCGTAGCCGAGCTCCTCGACGGCCTGGGCGATGCGGCGCACCGCGTCGGGATCGCCGCCGAGCTCGTTCTGGGGGTAGACCGCGCCGAGCCGCATCAGTCGAGGGGGGAGTCGGTGGCGGGCTCCAGGTCGGCGTCGGGCCCGCCGTACTGCGGTGGTATCTGCCCGAGCCGGCCGGCGTTGAAGTCGTCGATCGCCTGCGCGATCTCCGCCTTCGTGTTCATCACGAACGGGCCCATCCAGGCGACGGGCTCCCCGATCGGCCGGCCGCCGAGCACCAGCAGCTCGAGCGAGTGGCCCGACCGGTCCTGCGTGGCGGCCGCGTCGACCTGGAGCTGGTCGCCGGCTCCGTGCACCGCGATCTGGCCGGTCGTGAGCGGCCGTTGCTCCGCCCCGACGAGCGCGTTGCCGGAGAGCACGTAGACGAGCGCGTTGAAGTCACGCGGCCACGGGAGCACGAGGCGCGCGCCCGGCGCGACCGTCGCGTGGATCATCGACATCGGCGAGTTGGTCGAGCCCGGGCCGCGCACGGCGCCGAGGTCGCCCGCGATGAGCCGCACCAGCGCGCCGCCGTCGGCGCTCGAGAGGAGCGCGACCGCGTCGGGCCGGAGGTCCTGGTACTTCGGCTCGAGCCACTTGTCCTTGGCGGCCAGGTTCACCCAGAGCTGGAGGCCGTGGAAGACGCCGCCGGCCGCGACCACGTCCTCGGGCGGGGTCTCGATGTGCAGGATCCCCTTGCCCGCGGTCATCCACTGCGTGCCGCCGTCGCGGATGACGCCCCCACCGCCGGTGGAGTCCTCGTGCCGGAGCACGCCGTCCAGCATGTAGGTGACGGTCTCGAACCCGCGGTGCGGGTGCCACGGGGTGCCCTTCGGCTCCCCGGGCCCGTAGTCGATCTCCCCGATCTGGTCGAGGTGCACGAACGGGTCGAGGGCGCCGAGGTCGACGCCGGTGAACGCGCGCCGGACCGGGAAGCCCTCGCCTTCGAGCCCGTGCTGCGCGGTCTCGACCTGCACCACCGGACGCGCCCGGGGAACGCCGCCGTCGGCCGCGACCGGGACCGGGACCTTGGGCAGGACACTCAGATCGTCGACGGTGACTGCGGGCATCGGGGTACCTCCGGTTCTGCGGACCGCACGGGCGGGGTACCCGGGGGTCGTGCTCTCCAAGATAGTTGCAGTGTCAACTATTCCCCCGGGACGGGGCCGGGGCGTCAACTGCGGGGCGGGGGCGTCGATAAGGGGAACCAGGGACCGACGACGGGACCCGCCCGAACCCGCGGCCCCGCCGCCACAGGAGACCACACCGATGGGAAGCCTGC
>JADGOM010000126.1 GCA_017882925.1 Acidimicrobiia bacterium
CTCCTCCTCTACGGCGAGGAGACCGCGGGCGGCCTGATGAACCCGGAGCCGCTCATCGCGACGCCGGGCTCGACGGTGGCCGAGGCCATGGCCCGGATGCGCGACGCCGACGTGCCGGTCGCGCTCGCCGCGCACATCTTCGTGGTCGAGCCGCCGAAGGCCACGCCCACCGGCCGCTACCTCGGGGCGGTGGGCTTCCAACGGCTCCTGCGCGAGCCGCCCGGCACGCCGATCGAGCAGCTCCTCGACGAGCACCAGAAGCCCGTCGGGCCGGAGATGCCCACCGAGGAGGTGGCGGCCCGCCTCGCGGGCTACAACCAGGTCGCGCTGCCGGTGTGCGACTCGGCCGGACGTCTCGTCGGGGCCGTGACCGTCGACGACGTGCTCGACCACGCGCTCCCGGAGGACTGGCGGGACCGGGCGTGAAGCGGCGGGAGGATCTCTCCGTCCCGCAGAACCCGGGGCGGTTCCACGTCGACGTCCACTACGACTCCGACGCCTTCGGCCAGATGGCCGAGCGTCTGGCCCGCTTCCTCGGCACCGCCCGCTTCCTGGTCTTCCAGACCGTCATCGTGGCGATCTGGATCGCCCTCAACGTCGCGCTCTACGAGTACCGGTGGGACCCGTACCCGTTCATCCTGCTGAACCTCGCGTTCAGCACGCAGGCCGCGTACGCGGCCCCGCTCATCCTGCTCGCACAGAACCGTCAGGCCGACCGCGACCGGGCCGAGACCGAGCGCGACCGCGCGGTCAACGCCCGCACCCAGGCCGAAGCCGAGTACATCGCGCGTGAGCTCGCGTCGGTGCGCATCGCGCTCGCCGACGTCGTCACCACCGACGACCTGCGCGACGAGCTGCGGGAGCTCAGCACGCAGCTCGCCCTGATGCTCGGGACCGACGGTGCCGGCCCCGGCCGCGCCCGCGGCCGCGAAGCCGGCAACGGCGCCGACGACGCGGACTTCGACGAGAGCGGCTTCGGCCCCGACGACATCACCGGCCCCGTCCCGATCGTCCGCCCCGACTCCGACCCCGAAGCCAGCTGACCCCGTTTCATGCGTCCCCTGACGACCGTATAGGTCGTCAGGGGACGCATGGGCTGGCGCGCTAGCGGGAGGAGCCGATGACGCCTTCGTTGGCCCGTTCGATGCGGGCGACCTCGTCGACCGGGCCGACCCGCCAGAACGAGCGCAGCGCGGTGTCCCAGTCGTCGATCATCGCCTTGGCCCGCGGGGACCCGGTGTGCTCGTGGTGGCGCAGCACGTGGAACGCGAGCTCCGAGGCCTGGCCCTGGTCGAGCGTCGCCGCGTCGACGAGCTGACGGTTGAGCCGGGCCTGCAGCATGCCCTCGGGGTCGTAGACGTAGGCCTGACCGCCGGTCATGCCCGCGCCGAGGTTGTAGCCGATGTCACCGAGGATGACGACGGTGCCGCCGGTCATGTACTCGCACGCGTGGTCGCCCGTGCCCTCGACGACCGCGGTCGCGCCGCTGTTGCGCACGCCGAAGCGCTCGCCCACCCGGCCGCCGACGTAGAGCTTGCCGCCGGTCGCGCCGTAGAGGCAGGTGTTGCCGGCGAGCACGGGGTCGCCCGCGTCGTCGTCCGGCGGGCGCACCACGATCAGGCCGCCGCCCATGCCCTTGCCGACGTAGTCGTTGGCCTCACCGATCAGCTCGAGCTTCACGCCGTTGGAGAGGAACGCACCGAAGCTCTGGCCCGCGGAGCCGGTGAACGTGGCGTCGACCCGGCCGGGCGGGAGGCCGTCGCCCCACTCGAGGCCGATCGCGCCGCCGATCGACGCGCCGATCGTGCGGTCGGCGTTGTTGATGTCGTAGCTGAACTTCTCGTGGTCGCCTTCCCACATGGCGCGGAAGCCGTCGAGCAGCAGGCGCTCGTCGAGCGCGGAGCGCGGTCGCTGGATCGGGTTGTGGGCCACGAAGCGCCGGGCCGAGTCACCCTCGGGTGCGCGCAGCAAGGGCTCGAGGTCGAGCGAGTCGGCCCGGGCATCGCCGACGGTGCGCTGGCGGAGCAGCTCGACCCGGCCGATCGCCTCGTCGAGCGTGCGCAGGCCGAGCGACGCGAGGATCTCACGCACCTCCTCGGCCACGAACAACAAGTACTGCGCCACACCCTCGGGCGTGCCCGCGAACTTCGCCCGGAGATTGGGCCGCTGGGTCGCGATGCCGGTGGGGCAGGTGTCCTTGTGGCAGGCGCGCACCATGATGCAGCCCTCGGCGACGAGCGCCGCGGTGCCGAACGAGAACTCGTCCGCACCCATCAGCGCGGCCACGATCACGTCGCGGCCCGTCTTGAAGCCGCCGTCGACCCGCAGCTTCACCCGGTCGCGCAGCTCGTTCTCCACCAGCGCGAGCTGCGCGTCGGCGAGCCCGAGCTCCCACGGCATGCCCGCGTGCTTGATCGACGACAGGGGCGACGCACCGGTGCCGCCGTTGGCCCCCGAGATCTGGATCGTGTCGGCGAGCGCCTTCACCACACCGGTGGCGATCTGGCCGACGCCCTCCTCGGCCACGAGCTTCACCGAGACGTCGGCGTAGGTGTTGACCTGCTTCAGGTCGAAGATCAGCTGCGCGAGGTCTTCGATCGAATAGATGTCGTGGTGCGGGGGCGGCGAGATCAGCCCGATGTTGGGCTGCGTGTGCCGCAGACGGGCGATCTCCCGGCTCACCTTGTGCCCCGGGAGCTGGCCGCCCTCCCCCGGCTTCGAGCCCTGGGCCATCTTGATGTTGAGCTCGTCGGCGAACGCGCAGTACTGGGGCGTGACCCCGAACCGGCCCGACGCGATCTGCTTGATCTTCGAGTTCTTGTCGTGCGCGGTGCCCCGGGTGCGGAACCGGGCCGGGTCCTCGCCGCCCTCGCCGCAGTTGCTGCGGCCGCCGATGAGGTTGACGGCCTCGGCGAGCGTCTCGTGGGCCTCGGCCGAGAGGGAGCCGTGCGACATCGCGCCGGTCGAGAAGCGGGGGGTGATCGCCGTGGCCGGCTCGACCTCGTCGAGCGGGATCGGCGCGTCGGACGCGATCACCTCCAGCAGGTCGTGCAGCTCCGTGATCGGCCGGGCCTGGATCAGGTCGCGGAACTGCTCGTAGATCTCGGTGCGGCCATCCTTGATCGCGCGCTGCAGCAGGTGCGCGGCGCGCAGGTGGTTGGGATCCGGATCGCCGGAGTCGGCACCGTCGGCCTCGGGCGGGTCGATGACCGCCACCGCGACCGCACCGCGCTCGCCCTTCCCCTCGACGTCGCTCACGAGGTGCAGGGCGTCGACCACGTCGGGGTTGTTGGCGTGATACTCGCCGCCGCGCTTGCGGAACCGGATGAAGCCGGGCTCGTCGAGCTCGGGCGACTCGCCGAAGGCGACGTGGTGCCGGGCCAGGATCTCGGCCGCGAGGATCTCGAAGCCGATGCCACGGACCTGTGACGGCGCGCCGCGGAAGCACCGCTCGATGACCTCGGGTGCGAGCCCGAGCGCCTCGAAGACCTGTGCGTAGCGGTAGCCGTCGAGGGTGGAGATGCCCATCTTCGACATGATCTTGAGGACGCCGTCCTCGATCGACGCCTGGTACTTCGCCTGCGCCTCCGAGGAGTGCATCGAGCCGAGCTGGTCGTCGTCGGCAAGTGCCGCGACCGTCTGCAGCCCCACCCGCGGGCACACCGCGTCGGCGCCGAAGCCGAGCAGGCACGCGATCGCGTGCGTGTCGCGCGCGTCGCCGGAGTCGACGACGAGGCTCACCGAGGGCCGCACCTGCTCGGCCAGGAGCCGCTGGTGCACCGCGCCCATCGACAGCAACGACGGGATCGGCGCGCGTTCGGGACCGACGTTCGCGTCGCAGAGCACGATCACTCCCGCGCCGTTGTGGACCGCGACCATCGCGTCGGACGCGAGCCGGTCGAGCCGGGCTTCGAGCCCCGCCGGGCCTGCGCCCACCGGGAACGTCGCGTCGACCCGCACGGTGGAGAACGGCATCCGCTCCTCGTCGAGCAGCTCGTCGACGGCCGACGGGTAGAGGAAGAACGTGGCCAGCTCGAGCAGCTGGGCCGCCTCGGGCGTGGCCGTGAGGATCGGCTGACGCGGACCGAGGCAGGTGCGCAACGACATCACGAGCCGCTCGCGCAGGTGGTCGATCGGGGGGTTGGTCACCTGCGCGAAGCGCTGGCGCAGGAAGTGGGCGACGGGGCGGGGCTTGGTGGCGACCGCGGCGAAGGGCGTGTCGTCGCCCATCGAGAACGTGGGCTCCTTGGCGTCGGTGGCCATCGGCTTGATGACGACCGCGATCTCCTCCTTGGTGACCCCGTGCACGGCCTGGATCTGCATCAGATCGTCGGCCGCGGGGGTCTCCTCGATCGCGAGGCCGCGGCCGAAGGTGAGGAGGCCGTCGCGCGCCCAGTCGCCGTAGGGGCGGTAGTGCGCGAGCCACGACTTCACCTCGGTGTCGCCCTGGATGCCGAGCTCGGGGTCGACGCTCAGCATCTGCCCCGGGCCGAGCCGCCCGCGCCGCACCTTGCCGTGCCCCTCGATGGGCACGGCCCCGACCTCGGACGCGCAGACGACCAGGCCGTCGTCGCAGACCTGCCAGCGCATGGGCCGCAGGCCGTTGCGGTCGAGCGCGGCACCGACCTTCACGCCGTCGGTGAACACCAGCCCGGCCGGGCCGTCCCACGGATCGCTGAGGCACGCGTGGTAGCGGTAGAAGTCGCGCACGCCGGGAGCGAGGTCGCGGTGGCCCTCCCAGGCCTCGGGCACGACCATCGCGACGGCGTGGCGCACGTCGCGGCCGCCCCGGAGGAGCAGCTCGACGGTGGCGTCGAGCTTCCCGGAGTCGGAGTCGTCGGGCGCGAACATCGGCCGGAACGTCTCCTCCGGGCCGAGGCCGGCTTCGACCGTGCCGAGATGACCGCGCCCGGACATGCGCTGCTCGTTGCCGCGCAGCGTGTTGATCTCGCCGTTGTGGCACAGCAGGCGGAACGGCTGGGCGCGTTCCCACGCGGGCGCGGTGTTGGTGCTGAAGCGGGAGTGGAAGATCGCCAGCGCCGACGTGAAGTCGTCGGCCGCCAGGTCGGGATAGAACGCGGCCAGCCGGTCACTGATGACGAGCGCCTTGTACGTGACCGTGACGAACGACCAGCTGCAGAAGTAGGCGCGGACGCCCTCGGCGCGGGTCTGCGTCTCCGCCACGCGCCGGGCCCGGTACGCGGCCTTCTCGGCGTCGCGCCGGCCCACGTCGGCGGCGTGCACGATGATCGCCTGACGCATCGCGGGAAGGTCGGCCGTCGCCTGGGCGCCGATCTGCGTGCCGTCGACCGGCACGTCGCGCCAACCGGCGAGCTCGATGCCCTCCGCCGCGCACGCCTTCGCGACCGCCGCCTCCGCCACCGCGCGGGCATCCGCGTCATCGGCGTCGAGATAGGCCCCGATGACGCCGATGCGCCCCGGGTCGAGGTCGGCGCCGAGCTCGTCGCGCGCGACGCGACCGAAGAACGCACGGGGGATCTGGGTGAGGATGCCGGCGCCGTCGCCCGACAGCCCGTCGGCCGCGATCGCGCCCCGGTGCTTCACGCAGGCCAAGCCCGTGAGGGCCAGCTCGACGACGTTGCGACCCACGCGCCCTTCCGAGTCGGCGACGAAGCCGATGCCGCACGCGTCGCGCTCGGGCGCGGAACGCGCCGAACGGGAACGACGGACGGGTGCAGCGTTCGGGGACACTCCGGGCGACGACGACACGCATGCTCCTCGGGCAGTCGACATGAGCGGAGGAGCCGGGGGGCGGACGCCGCTCACGACGAGGGTCGGTTCGGCGACGCCGCTGTCGCTCGGGGCAGTCTAGCGGCGCTGTCGACCACCCGATCCGGGGAAACCCCGTGCTGGCGGCTCCCTGACACCTGCCCCCGGTCCACCCGCCCCGGCCAGCCCGCCAAGTCGGCGCCCGAGACCGAGCGCTA
>JADGOM010000127.1 GCA_017882925.1 Acidimicrobiia bacterium
ACCGGCGAAGAACGCGGCCAACGCCCGGTGACCGATACCGACCCGGACTCCGATCCCTGGGAACGGCACGCGCAGTGGTGGCAGGACAAGTTCACCGACGGCGTCGACGCGGAGTACGAGGAGCAGATCCTCCCGATCGTCGAGGGCTACCTCGGCGGCTACGGGCGGGTGCTCGACATCGGCACCGGTGAGGGGCAGGTCGCCCGCCGGCTCGCCCGGGCGGGCGCGGGGCCCATCGTCGGCCTCGACCCCACCATGGGCCAGCTCCACGCCGCCGTGGCCCGCGGCGGCGGGGTGCACTACGCCCGGGCCTCGGCCGAACGGCTCCCGGTGGCCACGGCCAGCATGGACGCCGTGGTCGCCTGCCTGGTCTTCGAGCACCTTCCCGACCACGTGGCACCCCTGCGGGAGGTGGCCCGGGTGCTGCGCCCGGGGGGTCGATTCGTGTGGTGCCTCAACCACCCGCTGCTCCAGACCCCCGGTTCGGGCTGGATCGACGACCACATCCTCGAGGAGCAGTACTGGCGGGTCGGGGCCTACCTCGACGACGACATCAGCCTCGAAGAGCTCGAACCCGGAGTGGTGCTTCCCTTCGTCCACCGCCCGCTCGGCCGATATGTGAACACGATGATCGAATCGGGCCTCACCCTCACCCGCATGGACGAGCCGGCGCCCCCGCCCGGTTTCCTCGCCCGCGCGCCCGAGTATCTGGCCGCCGCGTCGATTCCCCGGCTCCTGGTGCTCGTCGCCGAGCGCACCGGGTAGCGGCTGAGATGGACGCCCCCGCGGCGGCCCTCCTGCCCGCACGGGACGAAGCCCCAACCACGACGTCGGGCGCGACGACCGGTGGCCCGCGCCGCCGCGGCGCCATCCGCGCGACCGGCGGCGCCGGTCCGACCCTCCGATCCCTCGGAACGCTGCTCGCGCGACCGCTCGTGGCCGCCCTCGTGCTCCTGGTCTGCTATTTGGGCGCGGCGGCGTTGAACAACCCGCGCGGGTTCCTCGGTACCGACACGGGAGCGAAGGTCGCGACCCTGCAGGTCATGCAGAGCCGGCATTCGTTCGTGCCCGATGCGGGCTACTGGGCCGCGGCCGACGACCCGACCGGCTCGCTGCATCCGCTCTACGACACCCGTCACGTCGGCAGCCACTACGTCGCGGTCACGACGCTCCCGATGATCCTGCTCGCGCGCCCCCTCTGGGCGCTCGGTGGCGATCGGCTCGCGTTGCTGCTCCCGATGCTCGGCGCGGTCGCGGTGGCCGCAGCGGCTCGCGCGCTCGCGAAGCGGCTCGGATCGCGCTCACCCGCGACGGTGTTCTGGGTGATCGGGCTCGGCTCCCCGGTGTTCCTCTACGCGCTCGACCTCTGGGAGCACACCCTCGGTCTCGCGTGCATGGCGTGGGCGATCGTGTTGCTCCACGACACGTGGTCGAAGCACGCGTCGTGGCGGGCCGCGATCGGCGCGGGAGTGCTCTTCGGCTTGGGCGCGACGATGCGCACCGAGGCCCTGCTCTACGGCGGAGTCGCCACCGCGGTCACCGTGCTCGCGATCGTCGTGTCGGACCGGAGCCTGCGCCGCGGCGTGCCCGTCGGCCTCGGCGCGCTGGCCGGGATCGTGCCGGTACTCGTCGCGAACGACCGGCTCGAACGCGCCGTGCTCGGGGGTTCGCTGCGCAGCACCCGCGCGGCCGGCACCGTCGGCGCGGCCGGGTCCGAGGTCGCCACCCGACTCGGTGAGGCGCTGCGCACCACGATCGGCTTGAACTACGCCTCGCTGGGCGTCGAGGCGCTCGCCGGTGGCTGCCTGGCGGTCGCATTGATCACCGCTGCGGTGATGCTCGCGTCGGGCCGAGGTCGGCCCCGACATCAGGCCGAGCTGCTCGGCGCGGTGGCCGTGCTCCTGGCCGTGCGGATCCACTCGGGGCTGTCGTTCGTCTCGGGCTTCGTGCCTGCGCTCCCGATCACGGCGTTCGGCGTCGTGCTCGCGTGGCGTGACCCGCGCCGGCGCATCCTGGCCGCGATCGCGCTCCTCGCCCTGCCGGGCGTCTGGCTGCTGCAGTACACGGGCGGCGCGGGGCCGCAATGGGGTGGGCGCTACGTGCTCTGCACCGGGTTCCTGCTCGCGGTGGTCGGCGTGGTCGCGACCGAAGCGCTTCCTCGCTGGTCGCGCGTCTGCGCGCTCGCGTTGTGCTTCGCCGTCACGTTCGCCGGGGTGCGCTACCTCGAGATCCGTAGCAACCAGGGCGGCCGCGCGTCCGACACGATCGCGGCGATGCACGACGACGTCGTGATCTCCCGCTTCGCCCACCTCTTCCGCGAGGCGGGATCGACGTACACACCCGAGCGGCCGTGGCTCACCGCGCTCAGTGACCGCGATCTCGTGCGCGCCGCGGCCATCGCCCGGGCTCACGGAGCCGCCACCGTGGCGGTCGTCGGGGAACCGGGCCGCCGGGCCCCCCTTGCGGGCTACCGGTTCACGGGCCGGCGAGCCCTGCCGTTCTTCAGCGAGACCCTGGTCGTCGACTCGTATCGGCGTTCGACCTGAGGTCGGCGGTCACGCCGGGTTGGTCTGAAGGGTCTGAAGGGTCAGAAGGGGCAGCACTGTGCCGATCGGCCGGGGCTGCCGATAAGGCGGTATGCGTCGCGTCGCGCCCGGCCTCCAGTACGCCGGCATCCTGGGAGCGGTCTTCGGGCTGAGCAAGCTCCACGCCGTCGCGCACGGATACGACTTCACCGGCTCGAGCCGCCTCGGGTGGGCCGTCGCCTACACC
>JADGOM010000128.1 GCA_017882925.1 Acidimicrobiia bacterium
CGGGTCCGGGCGAGGACGAGTAGGTTGGCGGCCAGCCGCTCCAACCGCTCCACCTCCTCCAGCGCGGAGTCGAGCGCGACCCGGCTGTCGGCGTCGGTGGCGTTCATGCGCGCGAGCTCGAGCTCACCGCGCGCGATCGCGATCGGCGTCCGCAGCTCGTGGCTCGCGTCGTCGATGAAGGCGCGTTCGTGATCGACGGCGTCCCCGATGCGCGACAGCATCGCGTTGAGATGGATGGCGAGCTCCGCGAGCTCCTCGCCGCCGTTGGGAACGGTGAGGCGCCGTGCGGTCTGCCCACTCAGGGTGGCGGTCGACGACATCTCGTCGGCCTCCTCGATCATCGACCGCACCGGCGCCAGCGCGGCGCCGGCGACGAACCAACCCCCGAGGGACACCAGCGCGGCGAGCGCCGGGAGCGCGAACGCCAGGGTGAGGAGCAGCCGGCGCTGGGCGTCCTGGGCCTCGTCGAGCGGCGTGCCCACGACCAGCACGACCTTCCGGTTGCCTTCGGACGCGGGCCCGACCAGAAGGCGCGCGTTCACTTCCTTCGGGTCCACGCGCTGCTCGAGCGTGAACCGGTGCTTGGTCGCGCGTGCCAGCTGCTTGGCGCTGAGCACCGACTCGTCGAGGAGGGCCCGCGGGGTCGCGGCGACGATCGCCCCGTTGGTGTCGACCACCTGGGCGAACGACTCGGCCTTCGGGATGCGCAGGCCGAACGGGCCCGTCGGCGTGGTCGCGACCCGCACCTGGAGCGCGGCGAAGCGCGTCGCGAGCCGTCGGTCGAGGGAGACCCGCAGCTCGGTGCGGTACTGCATGACGATCACCACGCCGGCGAGCGTGGAGAGCGTCACCGCCACGAGCGCGAAGACCAGCGTGAGGCGGCCCCGCAGGGTGCGCGGGCGGAGGCTCAGGCGTCGCTCCGGAGCCGGTAGCCGACCCCGCGCACCGTCTCGAGCGTGTCGCGGCCGAACGGCCGGTCGACCTTCTCGCGGAGGTAGCGGATGTACACGTCGACCACGTTGGAGGTGCCGTCGAACGCGAAGTCCCACGCGTGCTCGAGCAGCATCGATCGGGAGAGCACCTCGTCGGGGTGTCGCATGAAGAGCTCGAGGAGCGAGAACTCCTTCGGGCTGAGCTCGATCGGCTTGCCGTCGCGCTCCACCCGACGGGTCGCGGGATCGAGGGTGAGATCCCCGACGGTCGCCACCGCCGGCCGCTCGCGCGCGCCGCGCCGGACCAGGGCCCGCAACCGCGCCGCGAGCTCGGCCACCGAGAAGGGCTTCGGCAGGTAGTCGTCGGCCCCGGCGTCGAGCCCGGCCACTCGGTCGTCGACCGAGTCGCGCGCGGTCAGCAGGAGCACCGGGGCCCAGCGCTCCCGCTCCCGCAGCGTGCGGCAGACCTCGAACCCGTCGGGCTCGGGCATCATCACGTCGAGCACGATCGCGTCGTAGTCGTTCTCGGTGGCCATCCAGAGTCCGTCGACGCCGTTGCCGGCCGTATCGACCGAATACCCCTCGCGTTCGAGTGTCCGGCGCACGAGGTCGGCCATCTTCACCTCGTCCTCGACCACCAGCACTCGCACGGGCTGGATGCTACGACCGCTCGGAGGCGGCGCCGCCGCGACCCGCGGTCCCGCGGCGCCGGATCTTCAGGCTGCCCGGGGGCCCGGGCCAGAGCCGGCCCCCGTGGTGCGGGAGCCACCAGGCCTCCAGCCCGATCCCGACCGTGAGCGCGATCAGGTGCTCGATCTCGGCCAGGCGGTTCAGGCCGTGCATGTGGGTGAGGCTGTCGAGGAAGAACGCGTAGAGACCGGCCAGGACCAGGGCCCCGATCCACGGCCACCGGCGATGGATCAGGATCGCGAGTCCCCCGGCGCAGGCCGCGAGCCCGGCCGAGGCCCCCCGGTCGCTGGAGTGGACGATGTGGATCGCCTCCCCCCACCCGAGCCAGTCGCCGGGAATCACGACGACCGCGATCGCCAGCGTGGCGATCACGTGTCCCGCCAGGAACACGCGGAGGGCCCAGCCCATCCCGCGGGCGAGGACGTACGGCAGGAAGACGGCGATCGTGAAGACGGTCGTGAGCCCGACCATCTGGATGTTGGGGAGATAGAACGCGGACCCGATCAACGTCTGCGGCCGCGTGACCACGAACAGGGGCCGGTAGTCCGTGAGCACGCCGACCGCGTGCCGCGTCGCCGGTGCGACCGCGAGCAACGAGACCACGGTCGGGATGCACAGGAAGGCCGACACCTCGAGCAGGCGCGTCAGCATCGTGCGGGCGGTGTCGCTCGACCCCACGTGTCCGGCGACCGGCTCGACCGCGGTCACCCCTGACTCGTGACGCGGTTGTGCAGCGCGATCCCGACCGCGGGCCGGGTGGAGGCAGTCGCGGTTTGCGTGCCGGTCGGCTCGGCGCCGACGCCGGGACGGGGCCCGTCACCCACGCCGAACCCGTGGGCCGTCAACCACCGCAGCGCGGCGGGCAGCTCCGAGCGCCATTGCTCCCAGCGCCGGTCGGCTGCGGCCGGATAGTCGTCGGGGGAGCCCGGGCGCACGTACGCGCGGCCCCGGGCCTCGAGTGACGCGGCGTCGCCCGGGTCACGCGGGTGCAGTGCCACCACCAGGTCCACCCGCGGGTCGGTGGCTGCGAGTCGCACCGCGCCGTCGGCGCCGCGACCTACGCCGACCGCCGCCAGCCCGTCACGAGCGTGGCTCACGCGCACGTGTTGCGCGAGCGCAGGCAGCAGGTCGGCCCGGATCGACGCGAGCGTGGGTTGGCCCGGGACGTCGAGCCAACCCGCGGCCGGGTCGTGGTAGCCGTCGAACTCGGGGAAGACCGCGACGACCTTCGGGAACCGGTGCGCGGCGATCTCCGCGCTGAGAAGTGGACCGATGCCCCCACCGATCTGCCAGTCCTCGGCCGCGCCCGGGATCCCCGAAAGGAAGACGACCACGGGCAGCGGCTTCGAGCTCGGAGCCGGCACGAACACGCGCGCGACCTCGGGCCGGTGCCCGAGCGCGCCCGCGTCGTAGGTGAGATCGCTCCACTGCCCGGTGGCCGCGGCGATGGCCGGCAACGCGCGTACCCGCGGCTGCGCCGGTGCCGTCGTCCGCCCGTCGAAGCGGATGCTCTCGGCGGTCGCCGTGACGAGGGCCGGACCCCACCAGGTCAATGCGATGGTCGCGGCGGCGACCGCCGCGAACGAGGGCATCGCGATCCGGGGCCGGCGTACGCGGTCGGCCGCGTACCCGGCCGGCAGCGCCACCGCGTGACCCCAGTCGGCCATCTGATGGTGCAGGAGCAGCGACCCGAACGCGATCCCGAACGCGAGCACGAGCAGGCGCCGGTGCCCGAGCCGGGACGCGAGCGCACCGAGGGCGGCGGCCACGACCATCGATCCGCCGTAGTCGAGGTTCTGGCCCGCCCGCACCAGGACCGGCCAGCCGGTCCAGGCGAGCATCGCCGCGCCCACGGCGACCACGACCGACCCGGTCACGTGCCCGATCGCGGCGACCGCGAACGCGCGCGCGTGGCTGGCCCGACGCTCGTACGCGCCCACGGCCAGCAGGATGCAGATCGGCATGGTCGAGGCCATGAACCAGTCGCGGGTGAGGACCATCGACGTGAGGACGGTCCACCAGCGCCCGGCCCGCATCGACGGGAAGCCGAACGATCCCCACCCCGTGAGGCGGGCCGACAGCTCGTGGGCGAAGACGCCGGTGACCAGGGCCGTGACGAGCACCGAACCGGCGAGCAGCACCGCCACCCAGGGGAGCTCGGGCTCGGCGGGCAGCGCGTCCCGCATCTCGGCTCGGAACCACCGCAGCTGCCCGATCCCCCGTTCCGTCGGGCTCCCACGCCTGGCCATGGGCTCCATCACGCCACGCGGCCGGTGAACGGAACATGAGAAGCGGAGCTCCGCCTAGTGCTGGTGCAGCGGGCACCAGTAGGTGGTGCGGCCGCCGACGGTCGAGATCGTCAGCGGGGCGCCGTCCTCGGGGCACAGCCCGCCGGGGAACCGGGCGGCCATGAGGTCGCCGGTGTGGGAGCCACCCCGGCGCTGCATCTGCGGCAGCGTGCGCTTGATCGTCCGGTGCAGCAGCTTCACCGTGTCGGGGTCGAGGCTCCGGGCTTCGCGGGCGGGGTCGAGGCCGGCCCGCCAGAGCACCTCGTCGGTGATGAGGTTGCCGAGGCCAGCGATCCGCGACTGGTCCATCAAGACGGCCTTGAGCGGAGCGCGCGACCTCGCCAGCACGAGCCGGAGGTACGGGAGGGTGAGCGCGAATGCGTCAGGCCCGAGCCGTTCCTCGTCGGGATCGAGCTCCGCCGCGCCCAGACGGCGCGGGTCGCGGAGATGGAGCGCGCCGCCGTCGGCGAAGCGCACCCCGAACCGGTACCACGCGGGATCGTTCTTGTTGCTCGCGTAGAGCAGGGGGTCGCCGGCCGCGTCGCCGTCGATGACCACCCGGCCGCTCATCCCGAGGTGCAGCGCGAGGGTCGGCCCCTCGACGTCGGTGTCGAGCAGGAGCAGCTTGCCCCGACGGCGGGCGTCGGTGAAGACGTGACCGACGAGCGCGGTCTTGGCCGAGCGCGCGGTGAGCCCGCGCTTCAGGTACCACGCGTCGTTGGCATCGACCGCGGCGATCACGCGCCCGAGCGCGCGCTCCTCGATGAGCCGGCGCGCGTACTCGGCCTCGAGGATCTCCGGCATCGGGGAAGCCGCGAGCCCTAGAAGTTGGTGACCGCGCCGTGCTCGGCACCCTGCGCCAACCGCGCGTACTTGGCGAGGAAGCCGCTCGTGTAGCGCGGCTCCATCGGCTTCCAACCGTCGCGGCGCGTGGCGAGCTCGGCCTCGTCGACCATCAGGTCGATCGTGTACTTGGCGGCGTCGATCACGATGCGGTCGCCGTCGGCCACGAACGCGATCGGCCCCCCGTCGACGGCCTCGGGCGCGACGTGACCCACGCAGAACCCGTGGGTGCCGCCGGAGAAGCGCCCGTCGGTGATGAGCGCGGTGTCGGCGCCGCGGCCGGCACCCTTCAGCGCGCCGGTGATCGCGAGCATCTCCCGCATGCCCGGGCCGCCCTTCGGGCCCTCGTAGCGGATCACGAGGACGTCGTTGGGCTGGATGCGGCCGGCGAGGATCGCGTCCATCGCGGGCTCCTCGCCGTCGAAGACGCGCGCGGTGCCGTCGAACTGGAGCGAGTCGAGCCCGGCGACCTTGATCACTCCGCCGTTCGGTGCCATCGAGCCGCGGAGAATGGCGATGCCGCCTTGCGCGTTGATC
>JADGOM010000129.1 GCA_017882925.1 Acidimicrobiia bacterium
GCCCCCGCCCTGGAACCGTCGCCTGGATCAGCCGCCGGACCGCGCGCTTCGTTGTCGTCCGTCATCCGAGCCGCCCGCCCTCGCCGGATGCCCATTCTGACACCTAGCGTGGTTGAAATACCACCCTGCGCGGGAACGTTTTCGGCGAGTCCGGCCGTTGTGGGACAACGTCACTGTGAACTCGGTCACTTCACGGGCGGTCCCGCAGGCGAGCGGCCTTCGCGACGCCCCAGGCGAGGTGCAGCGGCGCGAGCTCGGGGTCGCCGAGATCACCGAGCGTGCGCGGCACGAGTCCGTAGACGTCGTCGGGCCACGCACGCTCGTCGAACGGGTCGCGTGCGACCTCCCCGACCCCGGCCCGGCGCAGGATCGCCGTCGGCTCGAGCACCGAGCCGCGCACGATCTCCAGCGGGGTCGTGCGCTGCTCGGCCGCGGGCGTGGCGAAGAGGTCGGCCAGCTCGGCCCCCACCCGCCGCGCGACCTCCGGGCCGGCTGCACTCGCCTCGGCGAGCGCGCGGGCGCGGATCTCCGGCGCGGCGCGGGCCCACGCGTCGAGGATGCGCGTGACCGACCGCTCGACCCAGCCCGGGAGGGCGCGCGTGACGCCGTCGAGGATGACGGCGCCGAGCTCGTCGAGCCGTTCGGCGGGAGGGAGGTCCATCGGGCGCCGGCTCAGCCCTCGAGCACGTCGCCTTCCATGCGGTTGACCGTGCAGCCGAGGTCTTCGAGATACGCGATCCCGGCCTCGAGCCGGTCGCCCGACAGCTCGAGGATCACCCAGCCCGAGTGCGCCTCGACGTTGGCGCGGCGGATGTTGGGGACGAGGTCGAAGTCCCGCACCAACTCGTAGACCATGGGCCGGTCGACGAGCTGCTCGGGGAACGACACGTGCAGGCGGGACGTCGGCATGAGGCCAACGCTAGGCGCGCGGCGCAGACCCGCGCCCGCCGGCCGGGTTCAGGACGCGGTGGCGACGCCGACCCGCGCGAGCGCCTCGGCCGGCTCGAGCACCAGCCCGGTGACGAACGGGCCGAACTCGCCGTACCGCACGCTCACCGGGTCGAAGCGCATCTCGTAGACGATCTCCTTGAGCGCGACGGGGTCGTCGGCGAACAGCGTGACCCCCCACTCCCAGTCGTCGAGGCCGGTCGAGCCGGTGATCAGCTGCAGGACGCGCCCGGCGTAGGTGCGCCCGACCCGGGCGTGGCCGGCCATCAGCTCCTTCCGGGCGTCGAACGGGAGCGCATACCAGTTGTCGGCACCCTCGCGTCGCTTCGACATCGGGTAGAAGCACACGGTCCGCTTGGGCGGGAGCTTGGGGTGCAGGCGCTGCTCGCCGTAGTGCCGCATCCGATCCCGCCAGACCGCGAGCCGGGCCTCCAGCTCGTCGCCGGCGAGCTGCTCCTCGGACTCGAGCCGGCCCCGCTCGTCGGCCTCGGTGGAGGTGTACTCGCTCGACTCGGTGAGCGAGACGTAGGACCAGGTGAGCTCGAGCGGGGTGCCCGCGAGCTCGGCCTGGAAGGCCTGGAGCCGGGCCAGGTCGGGGCCGAGCACCATGATCCCCAGGTCGGCCTTGTGGCCGAGCACCGCGAACGTGACCGCCTGGTGCCCGTCGGCCTCGAGCGACGCCACCGCGTCGACGATCCGCTTCCCGGCGTGGGGCTCGGCGTCGAACGCCGCGCGGTCGACGCGGTAGAAGAGGTGCAGCACACCCCAGCCGACCGACGGTTCCACGGGATCCATGGTCACGAGGGTAGCGGCGCCGGGTGCCGCGGCCCTCAGCGGGACGCGCGGCGTGGGGTGCACCCGCGGTGCGTCAGGCGCTGCCCGCGGTCGACGGCTGCGCGCCACCCAGCAGCGAGCCCGCGTCGCCGACCTGGTCGGCGGGCGGCGCCTGCACGTCGACCGGGCTCCCGAAGTCGTAGAGCTCCAACGAGTAGTCGACCGACACCTTCTGGCCCCCCGTGGGGACCGTGAGCGCGTACGTGATCTTCGCGAGGCGACCCTGGCCGTCGATCCAGACGTCGGCCGGGAACGTCGAGCTGCCGAGCTGCGAGATCGTCTGGTCGAGGAGCTTCTTGTACTGGTCGTTGCCCTGGAGCGCCGGCGGGAGCTGGTCGAGCGCCTTCTTGAGGTCGAGGGTGGCCTTGTAGTGCGTCGTGTCGACGCCGCGGACGCTCTCGGTGCCGACCTTCGTCACATCGTCGGACACGCCGCTCAGGTAGGCGAGGGCCTGCGTGGGATCGGTGCCGCCCGACATCGAGCTGCCGCCCAGGCCGCCGAGGATCTTCGACGCGTCGACCTTCGCCCACGGCTTGGTCGCACCGCCGGTGAGGCTCGTGAGCGCGGCGGGCAGCTTCATGTAGATCGCATCACCGATCACGCGCTCCTCGAAGCTGAGGTCGCCCGCCCCGAGCGCGCCCGCCGGGAGCTGCTTGGCGAGGCCGCCGAGGTCGAGGGTGATGTCGGCGGTGTGGTTCGCGTAGTCGGTGGCGCCGTTGGCGGTGATGGTGAAGTCGGTGCCGGAACCGGTGCCGCCGGTCGTCGTGGCGTGCACCGTCATCGTGAGCTTCGCGGTCTTCGCGTCCGTCGTCGTCTGGGCCGCGTTGCGGACCACCGCGAGCGCCGACGTGCTGAGCTTGGCGTCGGCGGTGCGGTTGCCCGCGCCGCTGCCGCAGGCGGCGAGCACCGCGGCGAGGCTCACGGCGATCGCCACGGTCGTGAATCGGCGCATGGAAGGGCCTTTCGGTGTGTCCACGGACCGGCGCACCGCCGGCCCGAACCCGCCCGGCCGACGGACCGGGCGCTCGGGATCTCGCACCCGGGAGCACGCGAGAGCACTGCCCGGGAGTGCGAAAGTCTGCCACGTTGCGTGGTGGCTCCGGACGCGGGCAGGGCGCCCCCGAAGGGACGCCCTGCTGGTGTTCTGGTGGAGCGGGGGGACTAGAAGTCGCCCATACCGCCCATGCCGTCCATGCCGCCGGGCATCGCCGGGGCACCCTTGTCCTCGAGCTTGTCGGCGACGACCGCCTCGGTGGTGAGGAAGAGGGCCGCGATCGAGGCTGCGTTCTGCAGCGCCGAGCGGGTGACCTTGGCGGCGTCGATGACGCCCGCCTTGAACAGGTCCTCGTACTCACCGGTGGAGGCGTTGAGGCCGTTGTTGCCCTTGAGGTTGCGCACCTTCTCGACGATCACGCCACCCTCCATGCCGGCGTTGAGCGCGATCTGCTTGAGCGGCTCCTCGAGCGC
>JADGOM010000013.1 GCA_017882925.1 Acidimicrobiia bacterium
CGAACGACGAGAAAGGCCGCCGGGGAAGCCCCGGCGGCCTGTGTGTGCGGTGCGACTCGGTCGCTACTGCAGGGTCACACGAGAC
Source organism: Acidimicrobiia bacterium (assembly GCA_017882925.1). Lineage (GTDB taxonomy): Bacteria > Actinomycetota > Acidimicrobiia > IMCC26256 > Chersky-534 > Chersky-534. The sequence goes on from JADGOM010000013.1 coordinate 86, forward strand.
CGGCGGGGCGGCACGTTCTTGTGGTCCGTGACGAACATCGTCGTGACGGACCACGAGCCGCCGGCCGAGGGGCAGCGAAGCGCCTGCCCGCGCGAGATACCGGCGGCGGCCAGGTACTGGCGGCTGAACCGAATCTCGTTGGACATCTCGCTGCCTCTGGGTCTCGGGTGCTGCGTGGGTGGGTCTTGGGTGTCGGTCGTGCCGGTGGTGCGGGCGCTCAGGTTAGCGCCCCGAAGGACCCCGGCCGAGCCCGGTCACCTCACCACAGCGTTCCGGGGGCCGTCAACCGATTAAACGGGGAGGTGCGGACGGCCTATGAATCAGTGGCCGACGAATCCGCGGCCCGACGGGCATCGGCCCCGGCCCGGGCATGGGCCAGGAGGTGGGCGTGGACCGCCGGCGGCGCCGCGATCGTGTCGCCGCTCACGAGCCAGGCGTCGGGGTCACCGGCCCAGTCGGTGACGATGCCGCCGGCCTCCCGCACGAGCAGGGCCCCGGCGGCCACGTCCCAGGTGCCGAGCCCGAGCTCGAAGAAGCCGTCGAGGACCCCGGAGGCGGTCCAGGCGAGGTCGAGCGTGGCCGCGCCGATCCGGCGGAAGTCCTCGATGCTGCGGACGACCGGGAGGAACGTCTCGAGGTAGGCGTCGAGCATGTGCCGGCGGCGGAACGGGAATCCCGTCGCGCAGATCGCGGCCTCGGGCTCCCGGTCGCTCACGTGCAGCCGCACGCCGTTGCGGAACGCGCCCCCACCCTCGTGGGCCGTGAACGTCTCCCCCAGCATCGGGGCGTGGACCACGCCCACGACGGGCCGGCCGTCGGCCACGAGCCCGACCGACACGCCCACCGCGTGCACGCCGTGGATGAAGTTGGACGTGCCGTCGATGGGGTCGACGAACCAGCCGACGTCGGCGCGATCGCCGCCCGCCTCCTCGCCGAAGAACGCGATGCCGGGCGCGTGCCGCTCGAGTGCCACTCGGATGGCGTTCTCGCTCTCGACGTCGACGTCGCTCACCCAGTCGCCGGGCGCCTTCGCGCGCACGTGCTCCGCGCCGCCCCACGAGCGCTCCACGATGTCGCCACCGACGCGGGCCGCTTCGAGCGCGACCTCGAGGAGAACGGGCAGATCCAGCCCGCTCACCGGCTCACGACCCCGGGGCGAGCGCGCCGCGCAGCTCGTCGAGCAGGCCCTGGTTGCTGGCTGCGAGCACCTGCCGGCGCTCGCCCGGGTCGGTGATCGCGAGGTCGCGGCCGGCCGCGTCGACGATGCGGCCCCCGGCCTCCTGCACCGCGAGCATCCCCGCGAGGTAGTCCCACGGGCCGACGTTGCCCACCGCGTCGAGGTAGCCGTCGAGATGACCGGCGGCGAGGTCGCACAGGCTGAGCGCGATCGAGCCGAGCGCGCGGAACTGGTTCCAGTCGAGCGGCTGCGCCGGCATCCCCGAGATCGCGATGATCGCGTCCTCGAGCCCGCCGCGGTTGGCCACGGTCACCAGATCGCCGTCGCGCCATGCCCCCCGGCCACGCACCGCGTGGGTCGTCGACTCGGTGACCTGGTTGGTGACGAGCCCGACGAACGGGCCGTCGGCGTCGACCGCGCACAGCGAGATCGCCCAGTACGGCAGGCCGATCGAGCAGTTGGTGGAGCCGTCGACCGGGTCGATGACGACGGTGATGGCGGCTTGGGGGTCACCGCTGCGCCCCGACTCCTCGCTCACGACCGCGACCGGCGCCCGGTGGAGGACCTCGAGCGCGGCCGCGTCGGCGACGATGTCGAGCGCGTACTGGTCCGGCCGGTTGCCCCGGCCCCGGCGCGCCTCCGCACCCATCGGCGCGAGCGCGCGGCGCACGGCGTAGGCGGTGTCGGCGAACAGCTCCAGGAGATCGTCACTCTGCACGGTCGGAGAGTCTGCCAGAGCTTTCGTGCGTCCCCCGACGACCGAGGAGGTCGTCGGGGGACGCATCAGGTGATGGGGACGATCTCGATGACGGCGTTGTAGTCGGGCACACCGGAGCGATCGCGCACGGCCGCGCCGAGGAGCACGTTGCCCTCGGGGAAGTAGGTCTGCACGTTGCCGGGGCGGATCGCGGCGACGTGGACCCGGGCCTGCATCGAGCCGTGATCCGACCGCAGCAGCACGCGCGCGCCGTCGCGCACGCTCAGGCGCGCCGCGTCCTCCTCGGCCATGAACACCGCGTCGCGGCCGGCCCCCGTGAGCGGGTCGCGCTCCTGGTGCACCATCGAGTTGAACTGCTTGCCCCGCCGGGTGCTCATCACGAAGCGGCCCTCGGGCACGTCGCGCGCGTGCGGCGCGAGCGGGGTGAACCGGGCCCGCCCGTCGGCGGTCGGGAAGACCCCGCCCTCGGCGAGCCGCTCCCCACCCCACTGGAACGCGTCGCCGAGCTGGTGCAGGTCTTCGATGCCGGCGTACATGGGCACGACGCGCGCGATCTCGCGGCGCATCGCGTCGCCCGACTCGAACGACGCGAGGTGGCCGCGTTCGGGGTCGACGGCCCGGGCGAGGTCGCCCCAGATCTCCCACTCGCTGCGCGCCTCGCCGATCCGCGGGCCCTTGATCGAGGGGCTGAAGATGACCCGCCGCTCGCTCGTGGTCTCCGTGCCACCGTCGCGCTGCTCGTACCTCGTGGCCGCGGGGAGCAACACGACGACGTCGCCCGGGTCGACGAGCATCTGGCTCGACAGCACGATGTCCTGGTGCACCCGCACCGGCAGCCGGGCCAGCGCGTCACGCGTGAACTCGGGATCGGGCAGCACGTCGAGGAAGTTGCCGCCGCTCGAATAGAGGACCTCGATCGTGCCGCGGTGCGCGGCGTCGATCATCGCGGCCGCGCTGAGCCCCGGCTTGTCGGGTACCGGGAAGCCCCACTCGTCGGAGAGCCGCCGGGCGTTGTCGGGGTTGACGGGGATGCCACCCGGCAGCGCGGTGGCGTAGGCGCCCATCTCGGCTCCACCCTGCACGCCCGAGTGGCCGCGGATCGGCATGACCCCGGCGCCGGGCTTGCCGACGTTGCCCCGGGCGAGCGCGAGGTTGACGATCGCGGCGACGTTGTCGCTGCCGCGCTCGTGCTGGGTGATGCCCATCGACCAGACGAGGACCGCGGTCGGCGCGTCGGCGTAGAACTTCGCGAAGCGCTCCATGTCGGCCCGGGTCGCGCCCGACGCCTGCTCGAGCTGGGTGAACGACTCCTGCTCGAGCTCGGCGAGCAGGTCGTCGAACCCGCACGTGTGCTCGCGGATGAACGCACGGTCGAGGCCGCCCGTGGCCAGCAGCACCTTCATCACGCCGTTGAGGAACGCGAGGTCGCCGCCGGTGTGCACGGTGAAGAATTCGTCGGCCATCTTCGTGCCGAACAGCGCGCTCTCGGTATTGCTCGGCACCCAGTAGCGCTCGAGTCCCGGCTCCCGCAGCGGGTTGACCACGATCACCTTCGCGCCCCGCATGCGCGCCAAGTACAGGTACTTCATGAAGACGGGCTGCGCGTTGGCGACGTTGCTGCCGAACAGGATGATGAGGTCGCTCGCGATCACGTCGGTGTACGACACCGAGGTGGCGCCGATGCCGAGCGTCTCGTAGAGCGTGACGGTCGACGGCGCGTGGCAGACGCGCGCCGCGTTGTCGACGTTGTTGGAGCCGAGGAACCGCACCGTCTTCTGCGCCGCGTAGTAGGTCTCGTTGGTGATGCCCCGTGCGGTGAGGTAGACGCCGAGCGCGGCAGGCCCCGCGCTGCGGATGCGGCCCGCGATCAGCCCCAGCGCGTCGTCCCACGACACCCGGCTGAACCCGGGCTCACCCTTGCGCCGCACCATCGGGTACGGCAGGCGGCCGAGATCACGGAGCTGCTTCCCGTTGAGGCTGCGGAGCTTCTCGACGTCGGCGAGCACCGCCGGATCGAGCGCGTCCATCGTGTTGACCTTGAGGAGGTTGAGCCGCGTGGTGCAGAGGTGCACGCCGTCGATCGTCCAGTCGTGCAGCCCCGCGACCCCGAGCGCGCAGCCGTCGCACGCGCCCTTGCGCACGATGCGCGACGCGTAGAACGGGTGCCGGCGGTTGTCCCAGATCGTGTGGAGCATCTCGCGGAAGTGGTGCGGCTTGGTCTCCCCCGCGCCGTTGGGGCGGAAGCCGACCCACAGGTCGCGGCGGGTGCGCCGGCCGCCCTTGCCGATGCGGCGGCGCTCCTTCTTGCCCTTCCGGCCGACCCAGCGGGCCACGTCAGACCCCCACGGGGAGCGCGACCCGCTCGGGGTGCGAGTAGACGTTGGCGCGGTCGCCGCGCACGAAGCCGACGACCGTCTGGCCCAGGCGGCGCCCGAGGTCGACCGCGAGGCTCGACGGCGCCGACACCGCGACCAGGATCGGGATCCCGGCGACCGCGGCCTTCTGCACGATCTCGAAGCTCAGCCGGCCCGAGACGACGAGCGCCACGTCGCGCAGGGGCAGCATCCCGGCCAGGAACGCGTGGCCGATGACCCCGTCGACCGCGTTGTGGCGCCCGACGTCTTCGCGCACCACGAGCAGCTCGCCGTCGCTCCGGGCCAGGCCCGCGGCGTGCAGCCCGCCGGTGCGGTCGAACACCGACTGCGCGTCGCGGAGCCGGTCCGGGAGCGCGCGGATCGCGTCGATGCCCATCACCGGGCCGTCGGCCACCGGTGCGCACTGGAGCTCCACTTCCTCGAGGCTCGTGGTGCCGCAGATCCCGCAGCTCGAGTTGGTGACGAGGTCGCGGCGGCGGGCGCCCGCGGGCACGGGCCGGCGCAGCTTCACCGTGACCACGTTGTAGAGCTGCTCCCCCTGGCCGCCGAGGCAGTAGGCGGCGGAGTCCAGCTCCTCCGGATCGGTGAGCAGCCCCTCGGTGACGCAGAAGCCGACCGCGAGCTCGAAGTCGTGCCCGGGCGTGCGCATGGTGACGGCGAGCGGTTCGGGCGACTGCCCGGGCCCGTGGACCCGGATCTCCATCGGCTCCTCGGTCACTAGCCGGTCGGGACGCTCGCGCACCACGTCGCCGTCGATCACGACGACTCGGGTGTTGGTCACGGGACGGCGCGCGGGGGCATCGGACACGGTCAGAGGCTAAACCCGAGACCGAGCCGCGCGAGGTCCTCGGGCGTGTCGACGTCGTCCAACGCGTCGGCTCGGGTCACCCGTTGCCAGTCGTCCTCCGGGATCGCCGAGTAGCCCACTCGCTCGAGCAGTCCGCGCAGCGAGCGCAACGGCGCTTCGACCGCCGGCTCACCGCCCGCGGGCTCCCCCGCGAGCAGCGCGAGCGCGTCGGTGCCGTAGCGGGCGCAGCACAGCTGGGGAAAGCCGGCCTGCATCGGGACCGCGCTCGCGTCCCCCGGCCAGCCGGCGACGAGCGCGAGCAGGGCGGCGTCGACGAGCGGGAGGTCGACCCCGAGCAGGAGGATCGGCCGGCCGGCCCCGAGCACGCGCACGGCCGTTGCCAGCGCGACCAGCGGGCCGCCGCCGGGGGCATCGTCGGCGACGGCGTGCAGCCCGCTCCGGCCCGGGCCGACCTCGAGCACCGGCTCACACACCTCGGCGAGGACGCGCGCGGCGCGCGCTGCAAGCGTCTCGTCGCCCAGCCGGATCGTGGCCTTGTCGACGCCCATCCGCCGGCTCGTGCCCCCGGTGAGCAGCACCCCTGCGACGGCCCCGGCCACCGGGATCAGGCTTCGGGGGCGGGCTCGCCCTCGCGCGCCAGCGTGTAGCGCACCACCACCCACCGCCCGTCGCGGCGGGCGAGCTGCAGCTCGTCGCGGACGGTGTGGCCGTCGTTGAGCGCGATCTCGGTGACGACGACGGCCGCGTCCCGGTCGGCCCGGGTCTCCACGATGCTGACCCCGCGCGCCAGACGCTTGAGCTGGGGCCGGTCGCGGTACGCGTCGCGCTTCGCCCGGAGGAACTCCTTGCGCTCGAGGTTGTCCTTGAGCTCGGGACCTGAGAGCGACCACAGGGTCTCGAAGTCGAGGCGGTCCCACGCGAGCTCGTACGCGATCGCGGCGTCGTCCGCGCCGGGTCCCCGGTCCCTGGCCATGAGGTACGCGAGGGCCAGGACGATGAGCAGGAGCGCAACGCCGGCGACGACGAGGGCCATCGACTACCTCGCCACGCCGTCGATCGCGCGGGCGAGGGCGATGTCGCGCTCGGTGATGCCACCGAGGTCGTGCGACGTGAGCAGCACCTTCACCGTGCGCCAGCGGATGTCGAGGTCGGGGTGGTGATCGGCCTTCTCGGCCAGGAACCCGATGCGCACCACGAAGGCGACGGCGTCGGCGAACGTCGGCCGCTCGTAGCTGCGGACGATGGCGTCGCCGTCGCGCGTCCACTCGGGCAGGCCGCCGAGGGCGGTCTCGATGTCGGCGTCGGAGAGTCGGGGCACGCCGGCCATTCTCGACCCTCGGGGGCCGTTGCGGCGAACGCGCCGGGCCGCTTGGAGCCCGAACGTATGTTCGCTAGGGTGGCCGGATGGTCGAACCGATCGCCGCGCCGGCCGCGGCCGAGCGACTCCGCTGGCGGGTGGTCGAGTCCGCCCCCGAGCAGCAGCAGCTCTTCCCCACCCCGCCCGAGCGGATCGTCGGCACCGGCGAGTTCCGGGGGCTCGAGTTCCTGCCCGTGCACGCGCGCCGGATCATCAACGAGGTGCCGAAGACATCGCCGGTCCCGTTCCGGCACACGATCAACGCGTACCGCGGGTGCAGCCACGCCTGCACCTACTGCTTCGCCCGACCCACGCACGACTACCTCGGGCTCGACTCCGACGTCGACTTCGACCGGGTCATCGTGGTGAAGGTCAACGCGGTGGAGCGGCTGCGGGCCGAGCTCGCGCCCAAGCGGTGGAACGGCGACCCGATCGCGATGGGCACCAACACCGACCCGTACCAACGCGCCGAGGGCAAGTACCACCTCACCCAGGGGATCATCGACGTGCTGAGCGCGGCGCGGAACCCGTTCTCGATCCTCACCAAGGGCACGCTCATCCTGCGCGACCTCGACGCGCTGGCCGAGGCCGCGCGGCGCACCACGGTGGAGACCAGCTTCTCGATCGGCACCGTCGACGAGGAGGTCTGGAAGCTCACGGAGCCGGGTACCCCGCATCCCATGCAGCGGGTGGAGGCCGTCGCCCGCCTCAACGACGCGGGCGTGCCGTGCAGCGTGCTGATCGGTCCGATCCTGCCCGGCCTGTCCGATCGTCCGGAGCAGCTCGACGCGGTGGTCGGCGCCTGCGTCGACGCGGGCGCGCGGTCGATCGCGCCGATCATGCTGCACCTCCGGCCGGGCGTGAAGGAGCACTACCTCGGCTGGCTCCAAGGCGTCCGGCCCGATCTCGTCGCCGACCACGAGGAGCGGTACCGCCGTGCCTACGCCAGCAGCAAGCAGCGCGACGCGCTCACCACCACCGTCCGCGACCTGATCGCGAAGCACCGCCTGCGGGTCCGGCGGGGCGGATCCACCCGGGCGATGCCCCGGCTGTCGGAGCGCTTCGAACGCCCGCGTTGAGCCCGCGCGAGACTGCCCGCGTGGCCGTCGCCGAGTCCCCCGCACCCGAATCCGTCGAGATCGACCGGAACACGGGGGTCGCGTCGTTCGTCTGGGCCGACGGCCCCGCGCAGTTCTCGCTCGAGGACCTGCGCGGCAACTGCCCGTGCGCGGAGTGCCGCGGCCTGCGCGAGCGCGGCCTGCCCGTGTGGCCCAAGCCGAGCTCGCCGCTGCCCCTGAAGCTCGAGAGCGCGGAGCTCGTCGGCGGTTGGGGCATCTCGTTCTCGTGGAACGACGGGCACGCCACCGGCATCTACTCGTGGTCGGTCCTGCGCGCCTGGGTCGGCCTCGAGTCCGACGACTCCGTCTGACCCCCCAGTGCGTTCACTGGGCCCAACCATTCGGTCGAGTGAACGCCTTTGGGGCTAGAGCGGGCGGGCGCGGAGGAGGTCGAGGACGCGGGCGCACTCCACGCCGTCGACGAAGGTGGGGGCGCCGGGCACCGGCGCGCCGTCGCGCACCGAGTCGCGCACTTCCGTGGCCCACGCCTGCATCGGCACGAGGTGCGGGTCGCCCCCCGTGGCCGTGGGGGGCGGGTCGATATCCTTCTTGAAGCCGTCGCTCAGCCGCAGCGAGATGCGGTGGTCGCCCACGCACTCGAGCAGGCCGTCGGACCCGCTGATGACGATCCGTGACGCGAGGTTGACCGGCGACGCGAACGACGTGTCGATCGCGACGGTGATCCCACCCTCGAGCTCGAGCGCGGCGGTGAAGCCGTCCTCCGCGGTGCAGCGGTGCTCGTTGCCGTCGGCGTCGGGTCGCACGGTGATGGTGGTGTGCAGGGCCGCACTCGCGTCGGTGACCTCGCCGACGGCCCAGCGGATGAAGTCGACCGCGTGCGAGCCCCAGGCGCCGACCCAGCCGCCGCCGAGCTCGCGGTCGAACAGCCAGCCGTACCGCCGCAGCGGCAGGCGCGACCCCGAGCTGAACGCCGACCAGTGCACGTGCTCCACCGCGCCGATGACCCCCGACTCGACCAGGGCCTGCAGCTGGATGCGGGCCGGGTCGCAGCGGAACTCGAAGTTGACCAGGCCGACGGTGCCGGCGGCCTCCACCGCCGCGAGCATGGCCTCGGCGTCGGCGAGGTTGCGGCCGAACGGCTTGTCGCACAGCACCGCGTGCCCGGCGTCGATCGCCTGCTCGACGTAGAGGCGGTGGAGGAACGGCGGCGCGTGGACGCTGATCAGGTCGACGTCCGGGCGCGCGCACAGCGCACCGACCACCGCCGGGTCGCGGGCCGACACCACGTCGACCACCTCGCAGCCCTCGGTGGCCGCGAAGACCCCGGCCACCACGCGGCTGCCGAACCCCGCGCCCACGACGCCGATCCGGACGCTCATCGCCCGCCCCCATCCACTCGTGCCCGCAACCGCCGGACCACCGTCAACCGAACCGTTCCGCTCACTCGCCCGTCACGCCGATCCCACGCTCCGACTCCGGCAGCTCCGGGAGGCGGAACACACGGAGGAACACGTCGGCCAACGGACCGATCCCCACCGCGAAGAGCAAGGTTCCCACGCCGACGTCGCCGCCGAGCAGGAGGCCGAGCCCGAGGGCCGAGACCTCCATCACCGTGCGCACCGCCCACACCGGATACCCGCGCGCAGCCACCGCGGTCATCACGCCGTCGCGCGGGCCGGGGCCGAGGCCGGCGGCGATGTAGCAGCCGGTGCCCACACCGACGCACACCACGCCCCCGACCATGAAGGCGGTGCGCACCCACAACGCGTGCGGCGTGGGCAGCGCGTCGAACACGGCGTTGAGGATCAGGCCCACGACGAGCGTGTTGATGATCGTCCCGATGCCGAAGCGCTGGTGCAGCGGGATCCAGGTGATGAGGATCAGCACGCCGAGGCCGATGACGACGGTCCCGACCGAGAGGCCGAGCTGGCTCGCGATCCCCTGGTGCAGCACGTCCCACGGGCTCAGGCCGAGCTTGGCCCGCAGCATCAGCGCGATGCCGCCGCCGAGGAGGGTGATCCCCACGAGGAGCCGCGGCATCCGGGTGAGGAGGTCGCGCGGGCGCGGGACGAGGACGACCTCGATCGTCTCCCCCCGGGGCCGGCGGGACGGGCGCCCGGCCGCCATCTAGGCGTACTGGGGAAGCCAGCGCTTCGTCGCGTCGAGCATCTCGTCGGTCATCCGGACCATGGCGTCGAAGTCGATGCGGCCCGCGAGCGGGTCGAGGAGCATGGCCTCGAGCAACGCGTCACGCGAACCGGAGACGCCGGCCTCGACCGTGCGCTCCTGCGCGGCCGACACCTGGCGCAGGTGGGCGGCCATCGCCGGCGGCAGCGACACCACGTCGCGCCCGTGCACGCCCGAGCCGTCGACGATGCACATGCTCTCGACGATCACGTCGTCGGGGAGGTCGGCGACCTGGCCCGCGTTCGGGATGTTGAGCGGGTACGTGCGGGGCACGTCGTTGATCAACGAGTCCATGACGCCGGCGACCATCTCGCCCGACGGCATGCGCGGGATGTCGTCGGCGGCGAGCAGCTCCTCGAACTCCTCGATGTGCCGGCCCTGCCACATCACGCGGCCGGAGATGGGGGTGAGCTCCACGCCCCACCGCTTGCCCCAGTCGGAGTGCTCGGTGAGAAAGCCGGCGAAGAACTCGGCGACGTGGCGGTCGCCGGCGGCCGGGAGCACGCCGAACCGCCGGAACAGCTCGAGCTTGAGCTGGTTGGCGTGGAGCAGGTCGCCCTTGGTCCAGTCGCCACCCTCGGAGATCTTCTCGTGGCCGAAGTCGTCGGGCATCTCCATCGGGAGCGCCTCGCCGCCGCGCTCGTCGACGTGCTCGATCAGGTCGCGCAGCTGCGCGAGCCCGTCACCGCCGCCCACGACCTCGAGGCCGGTGATGAACGGCAGGTGGTTGACGCCCGCGACCGTGGGGTCGACGTCCATGAACCCCACGCCCAACATCATCGAGAGCATGAACTGCATGATCGTGACCTCGTGGCAGAGCCCGATCGTGCGGATGGGCGTCTCCCGGGTCACCGACCGGCACAGCGCGGTCATCGGGTTGGTGAGGTTGAGCAGCCAGGCGTCGGGGCAGAGCTCGGCCATGTCGCGGGCGATGCTCTGGAACACCGGGATGTTGCGCTGCGAGCGGATGATCCCGCCGGGGCCGACGCTGTCGCCGACCGACTGGAAGATGCCGTACCGCTCGGGGATCGCGAGGTCGAACGCCATGCTCTCGAACCCACCCGTGGAGATGCACACGAGCACGAAGTCGACGCCCTCGAGCGCGTCGCGCTGATCGGTGGTGCCGCGCGCCGTCATCCCGATGCCGCGCACCGCGGCGATGTGCTCGACGAGCTCGAGCATGCGCGGGATGGGCTCCGGGTCGATGTCCTCGATCACGAGCTCGCAGTCGCGCAGCGACTTCGTGTTGGCGAGGTCGGTGAGCAGCTTCGGGATCCACTGGTAGCTGCCACCACCGATGATCGCGATCCGAGGACCCATGGTGCTCTCCTGCTCGTGCCTGACGTGGGTGTCAGGTACGACGGGACACTACCGCCGCCGTTGCCCCGAGTCCCGTGCGTATCTCGACCACCTCATAGGTCGGTGAGATACGCACGGAGGGTTCAGGGGGCCGCGAGGTTCCGGGCCAGGAAGTCGTAGGCGACGGTGCCGTGCCAGCTGTGGAAGCCCTCGAACGCGTCGAGCTCGACGGCGTCGGGCACGCCGAGGCCGGCGTACAACTGCTGCAGCGACCCGAACGCGGCGCGGGCGGCGGCCACGGGGAACAGGAGGTCCTGGTCGCCGCTCTCCACGAGCAGGGCCCGGGGCGCGATCAGCGCGCCGATGTCGACGTGCTCGAATTGCCCGAGCAACCCGGGCAGCACCTGCGACCCGCACATGTTGAACGGCACCCGGTGCGCGGCCCGCCACGACGAGAAGAAGCCGCTCACCACCGCGGCCCGCACCCGGGTGTCGAGCGCGGCGACGAACAGCGTGAGCGTGCCGCCGTAGCTCAGACCGGCAGCCCCGATGCGCGCGGGGTCGACGAGCGGATGCTGCTCCAGCAGGTCGAGCGCGCGGCGGAGGTCCCAGAGGTTGCGGGCCAGCGGCACCGCGCCCGCCATCGTGGCGTGCACGAGGTTGACGTCGCAGTGGTACTTGTCGGGCGGGGTCCAGTCGCGGCGCTCGCCGAACCCCCGGTGGTCGGGCGCGAGCACCACATGGCCCCGGAGCGCGAGCTGGTGCGCGTAGTCGTCGTGGCGGTCCTCGGGCTCGAGGCCCACGATCTCGGCCTTGCCCGGCCCGTGCCCGTGCAGCGCGAGCACCGCGGTGCCGGGGGCGTCGCGTTCGTGGGGCACCAGCAGGTACGCCGGCACCGACATCGTGGGCTCGGTGTCGAAGACGATGCGGTCGCGGCGGTAGGAGCCGCAGTCGACCGAGTCGGTGACCTCCGGCTCGAGCGGTACCGGCTCCGGGTCGGGCCCGAGCAGCGCGCGCAAGCGGGCCTCGGCCCGGGCGCGCCACGCCGGGTACTCCCCCGGGTCGGCGACCGGTGCGGGATCGGCGACCACGGTGGCGTCGAGGTCGAGCATCCACTGGGCCCACGACGAGAAGTTGCGCCCGCGGGCAGCCCCGGCCCCGGTGTCGGAGGCGGCGGCGCTCATCCCTGCATCGGCGTGAAGTCGTGCACGATCAGCCAGCAGGAGCCGTAGTAGCGCGAGTCGGGCGCGTCGGTGAACGGCTTGGCTCCGGGCAGCTGCTCGGGCGACGGCTTGAGCGGGCAGATGTTGCCGGCCGCGGTCATGTCGTTCTTCACGACCTTCACCGTGCGGAACTGCGTGACGCCCGAGTGCTGCGTGGGCCCGAACGTGAACGACGGCACCAGCACCCCCGGCGCGTTCTTCAGGCCGGCGAGCGCCTCGACGAACGAGCGCCGGGTGAGGTTCTTCCCGGCCTTGCGGGCCGCGGTGGCGAACAGCCGGATCGACTGGCACCAGCGGGCGCGCGGTCCCTGCGCCTCCATGTGGCCGTTGTGGTGGTTGGCCTTCCACGTCTCGTAGCAGCTCATCGCGCCCGGCGAGTAGCCGATGCCGGGCCGGGGGTCGTCGGTGCTGCCGTAGGTGAAGACCGTGGTCCCGAGCTGGCCGCTGACGAGGTTGGGGAACTGGAACTCGGCCAGCCCGATCGCGACGCTGATGTTGGACTCGTAGTCCGACAGCATCAGCTTCGGCGCGTACTTCTGGTCGTTGGCCGCGGCGAAGTACTGGAACAGCGAGTTGGCCGGGAGCAGCGGGAGGACGGTCGTGACCCCCGCGGCCTGCAGCCGCTGCACCGCGCCTTTCGCCTGCGCCTGGGCCGTCGCCGGGTCGCCGACGTTGGCGGTGATGAAGTCGGTGTCGGCCGGGGTGATCCCCGCCTTCTTCAACGCCGGCAGCAGGTACTCGTTGAGCGCGAGCTTGTCCGACTCGCGGTCGCCGACCACGATGCCGAGCTTCGTGTCGGGGCCGAGCAGCTTCTGCTGGATCCCCCAGGGCACGAGGTTCTTCACCACGTCGGCCTGGTCGGGCCCGGTCCACCAGAGGTACGGCGCGCCGCGCGTCGCCCAGTCGGTGACCGTGGTCCAACCGCTGATAAGCGGCACGTGACCGTCCTGGGTGAGGCAGAGCTGGTTCTGCGAGTACCAGGCGCCGGTGTCGATGACGGCGAACACGTCCTTGCTCTGCGACCAGTCCTTGCAGTCGGCCTGCATGCCCGCGGCGTCGAGCGGGTTGAACGGCACGATGTCGGCGACCAGCTTGCGGCCGTTGATGCCGCCGTGCGCATTGATGTCGTCGACGTACTCCTTGATCGCGTCGGGGTCCTTCTCGTCGGTCCCTCCCGCCAGGCCGATCGCCTGGCCCGATGCGGCCGAGTTGATGCTCGGGAACACGACGCGGATCGAGCCGTTGGTGACACCGGGCGCGGTGTCGCTCGCCGAGCTCGGCCGCGCGGCCTTCCCCGGCGTCGTCTTCGCGGCCGCGGTGCTGTTGCTGCTGCTCGACGACGGCGCCAACGCGGCCACGCCCACGACCACGCCCGCGATGACGGCGACCACCACGACCACCGCCAGCGCCTGGACCCACACCGCCTGCCCGCGCAGCCCCCGCCACCAGCGGCGAACCGTGACTCCCGCTCCCCCTGCCATCACCCAGCTCCGTTCGTCGTGTCCACTCGCGGTCTCAGTCGTCGTCCGGCGTCACGAAGGCAGTGTGCTCGACGGCCTCCACGCGCCGGAGGTCGGCCCGGGCCAGGTGCTGCTCGTGGTCGGCGTGGACCCCCGAGCGCTGCACCGCCTCGCTGCTCGCCCCGAGGTAGGCCGCGACCGCGGCCGGATCGGCCCGCACCTCGTCGGGCGTCCCCGCGGCGACGACGCGCCCGGTCTCCATCACCACGATGTGCGTGCAGAGCGAGAAGACGAGCGGCACGTCGTGCTCCACCAGGAGGATGGTCGCCCCGGTCACCTCGTGGATGCGGCGCAGGAGCGGCGCGAACGCCTCGGCCTCGCGCTGGGCGATGCCGGCGGTCGGCTCGTCGAGCAGCAGCAGCCGCGGCTGGGCCAACAGGATGGTCGCGAGGTCGACGACGCGCCGGGTGCCGGTCGACAGCTCGGCGATGCGGTGGTCGCGGAACCGGCCCAACCCGAACGACCGGATCGCGCGGTCGGCGGCCTCCCGCTTCTCCCGCTCGCGGCGCCGGGCCCACGGGAGCTGGAATGCGGTCGCGAACACGCCGACCGGCTTGCGCGCGTCCTCCGAGGTGAGCAGCACGTCTTCGACCGAGAGCTCGGGGTAGAGGCGGCAGTCCTGGAACGAGCGCACGAGGCCGAGGTCGGCGCGGTTCTCCGGGAGGTGGTCGACGAGGTCTTCGCCGTCGAGCTCGATCGTGCCGGCCGACAGGCGGACCTGCCCGCTGATGGCGTCGAGCAGCGTCGTCTTCCCCGACCCGTTGGGCCCGATGAGCCCGACGACCGCGCCGGGCTCCACCGAGATGCTGACGCCGTCGACCGCGTGCACCCCGCCGTAGGACACCGCGGCGTCGCGCACCTCCAGCGCGGCGGCGGTCACGGCGCGACCGGCAACGGGTCGGCGGCCTCGGGCGCGTCGGGTGATCCGGGCGCGTCGGTCCCCTCATGCGAGCCGGCCGGGGGGCCGAAGCCCCCGCTTTGTCGGAGCCGTTCGAGACCGTCGGCCGCGAGCCGCGCCCCGCCGCGCACCAGCTCGGCGAGGCCACCCGGGAAGTAGAGGAGGAACGCGAGGAGGCCGACGCCGCTGGTGAGGAACTCGGCGGTGGAGCTGCCCTCACGCGCGCTGCCGAACAACGCGGGCAGCCCGAGCAGGTAAACCGCGCCGAGCATCGCGCCCTCCACCGAGCCGAGCCCGCCGATCACGACCATCGAGACGATGACGATCGACTCCGAGGTCGGGAACGCGGTGCTGTCGAAGCGCTGGAGCGCGAACGCGAGGCACACCCCGGCGGTGCCGGCCATGAACCCGGAGAGCATGAACGCGAGGAGCTTGGTGCGCACGACCGGGATGCCCATCGCCCCGGCCGCACCCTCGTTGTCGCGCACCGCGATGAGGCGGCGGGCGATGCCGCGGTCGCGCCACAGCCGCACGACCACGACCCAGAACAACAGGAGGCCGAGCGCGAAGAGCGCGAACGACCGGTCGGAGTCGAGGTGGATGCCCAGGAACGTGGGCCTTGCGAGCACGGTGGGCTGGGGCAGCCCGGTGCACATCTTGCGGCCGGTGACCGGCATGGTCCAGCACGGGGTCGGGAGCACCGCGCTCTCCATGAAGAGCGCGAAACCGAGCGTGGTGACCGCGAGGTAGAGCCCCTTGATGCGCAGCGCGGGAAGGCCGACGACGACCGCGACGATCGCGGTCGCGACCCCCGCGATCAGCAGCAGCGGGAGCAGGTCCATGTGGTTGCCGAGGCGGGCGGCGAAGATCGCGCCCACGGCCACCAGGCCGAAGTGCCCGAGCGACACCTGGCCCGCCCAGCCGATGAGCATCGTGAGCGACAGCGCGATCACCGCGTAGATGGCGATGCGGCCGACGAGGAACCACTGGCCGGTGCTGAGCACGGAGTCGCCCGCGGCCACGAGCAGGAGCACCGACGCGCCGACCGCGAGCCACATCAGACGCGGGGGTACGACGGCTCTTCGCGACGCGCTGCCGGTGAGGTTCCACGACGAGCGCTCCTCGGTGCGGGCGTTGACCCGTAGCGCCCGAACCCGGATGAGCAGCACCGCGAGGAGGAGCACGAACAGCCAGAGCTCGATGGTTGCGCCGCTGGTCTCGCTGCCGTGGAAGTTGGCGTCGAGCACCTGCTGGAGGATGCCGATGCCGATGCCCGCGAAGAACGCGGGGCCGAGCCCGACCATCGCGCCGATCAGCGCGGCGGCGAGCGCCCGCAGGAGCACCCCGGGCGGGAGCGCGACGTCGAGCGCGGTGGCCTTGCCCGGCGCGTTGAGGATCGCGGTGATGGCCGAGAGCAGGCCCGCGATGGTCCAGGCGACGGTCGAGGTGCGCTTCACCCAGATGCCCGACAGCCGGGCCGAGTCGGCGTTCTCGGCCGAGGCCCGCATCGCGAGGCCCCACGGCGACCACGCGAGGAACAGCGCCAGCGCGAGCGCGACGAGCGGCGCCACGATCAGCGTGACGACCTCGCCCGGCGGGACGAGGTAGGTGCCGACGGTCCAGTGCCAGCTGAACGGCAGCGGGTACGGGACGAAGAAGTTCTTCGGCTTCACGAACGGCAGCACCGTGACCAGGTACAGCACCTGCGCGAGGCCGATCGTGGCCACCATCACGAGCACCCGCGGCCGACCGAACAGCCGCCGCAGCAGCAGCTCGCATACCGCGCCGACCCCGGCGGAGATGACGAGCACCAGCGGCAGGACCGCCCAGTAGAAGATGCCGTAGTCGTAGCTGAGCTTGAGCAGGAAGATCGCGGCGACGACGCCGAGCTGGCCCTGCGCGAAGTTGAGCACGCGGCTCGTGCGGTAGATCAGCACGAGGCCGAGCGCGAGCAGCCCGTAGTTGAGGCCGATCACCGTCCCCTGGATGAGGCTCGACTCCGGCACGACCCAGAGCCCGAGCGCGGCCCCCAGCTCGAGCGCCAACGCGCAGGCCGCGGCGACCGCGACACCCATCCCCGTCCGGCGCAGCGTGTCGTCGCGCATCGCGGGGATCGTGACGGCCATCAGATCCCTTGCGGCGAGAGGAACACCGGGCGCAAGAGGTCGTCGCGCGTGAGGAGCTCCTCGGTGGGGCCGTCGAACCGCACTTCACCCCGCTCCAGGAAGAACGAGTGCGCGGCGAGACTGAGCGCGAGGTTCACGCTCTGCTCCACCAGCAGCACCGTCGTGCCGCTTGCATTGACCCGGCGCACGATGTCGATGAGCTGCTCGACGGTCTTCGGGGCCAGGCCCAGGGTGAGCTCGTCGATCATCAGCAGGCGGGGCCGGCTGAGGAGCACCCGGGCCAGGCTCAGCATCTGCTGCTCGCCCCCCGACAGCGCGCCGGCCGGGCGGTCGAGCAGGGGCTCCAGCGAGGGGAAGGCGTCGATCGCCTCCGCGTAGGCCTCGTCGACCCGGCGCTTGTCCTTGCGCATCGCGTACGACGCCACCCGCAGGTTCTCGCGCACGGTCATGCCCGGGAACGTCATCTTCCCGCCCACCAGCAGGCCGGTGTCGAGCTCCAGGATCTGCTCGGCCTCGAGCCACGTGCTGGTGATGCCGAACAGGCGGATCGTGCCGCGCGTCGGGTGGTCGAGCCCGGCGATCGCGCGGAGCAGCGTGCTCTTCCCCGCGCCGTTGGTGCCGAGCAGCGCGACGATCTCGCCCTGCTCCACGTCGAGGTTGACGTCGAACAGCACCTGGTTGGTGCCGTAGGCGAAGTCGAGGTTGCGGATCTGCAGTGCGGGGATCGCGCCGCCCGCCTGGCGCCGCTTCGTCTCCTGGTAGCGCTCCAGCACGTCCTCGATCACGAGGGTGATGTCGCGCCGCACGTAGCGGGCCCCGACGATGAGGAGGATGCCGCCGACCACGCAGACCGGCGCCATGTACGTGAGCGCCACCTTCGGCCCGTGGGTGAAGCCGTTGGCGCTGCTGATCGCGCCGAGGACCACCGCGCCGAAGAAGCCGCCGATCACCAGGCCGTAGACCCCGAACAGCGCGAACGCGAGCGTGCGCATCTGGGGCGGCGCGGTGGCGGCGACGGTCTGGAAGATCGCGGTGCCGAGCGGCGCGAGGCAGCACTCGGCGAGGAACCAGCCCGCGGTGACCATCCAGAGCTCGGGCATGTAGAGCGACGTGACGTAGATGGCCCCGAAGGCCATCAGGCAGCCGCCGCCGAGGTAGAGCACACTCTCGGGCCGGCGCCGGAACATGCGGTCGCCGACGAAGCCCGCCACCGGGATGATGAGGAAGGCCGAGAGCCCGACGACGAAGTAGACCTCGGTGCGGCCGCCCACCTTCTGGTGCCACTCGCGGTCGAGGTAGAGCGAGCCGTAGAGCGGGATGCCGAGCCCCACGAAGCCGAGCACGGCCACCGCCATGAGCTGGAAGTAGAGGCTGCGGATCCGCAGCAGGCGCTGCACCGCGGCGCCGAACAGCACCTTGGGCGCCGTCTCCTCGGGGCTCTCGGCGTCGAGCCCCGACTGCTGGAGGATGTGCTCCGACTCGTGCTCACCTCGCTCCGGCTCGCGGAGGCGCAGGATCAGCAGCGCGACCGGGATCCCGAGCAGCGCCACCGAGAACGCCCACCGCCAGCTGCCGGTGGCCGCGGCGACCGCGCCCATCAGCGCGAGGCCGAGCGTGCGGGCGAACGGCTCCGCGCCCCGCTTGTAGGCGACGACCCGGGCCCGGGCCTCAACCGGGTAGTAGTCGGAGAGGTACGAGAGGTGCGTCGTGTCGACCGGCGCCTTGCCGATGCTGGCGGCGATGCCGAGGATCGCGAACGGCCAGATGTTCTGGACGGTGCCCATGAGCGGCACGACGACGGCGAAGATCAGCAGGGTGACGCCCGCGACCCGGACGCGTGAGCCGCGGTCGGAGAGGAGCGCGATCGGGAGCCCGACCGCGATCTGGGCCGCGGACGCAGCGAAGATCGCGGCGCCGAGCGCGGCGTCCTTCACGTGGAACGAGCGTTGGATGTCGGGCGCGAGCACCCCGAGGCCGGCGTCGATCGTGCCGATGATCAACGACGCGAAGAAGAGGACGGTCACCGGCTTGTAGCCGTAGCTCTTGAGGATGCCGCGGATCGGCGGCGGCTTCCCGACGCCGACCCCGGGCATCAATTGGAGGTCGGCGACGGCCTCCTCCGCATGACTGCTCGACACCGCGGCCTTCAACAGATCGTCGGGGACCGCGAAATCCAGAAGTGGCTCGTTGTCGGGCATCTCGGGCCGTCAACCTACGGATGGCCCCTGGTACCGTCAAGGTTCTCCGACACGCGTGTCAGCTATTTCTGCGTGTCCCATCTGTGAGTGGTCTGGCCCACACACCGCACGATTTCCGGAGTTCTCCGCGTCGTCCACGAGAGAAGAGCGGTCCCATGAGAGTCGGCTTCATCGGCCTGGGCGCGATGGGTCTGCCCATGACGCGTCACCTCATCGACGCCGGCCACGACGTGACGGTCGCGTCCCGCAGCCGCGGCCCGATCGACGCCGCGGTCGCGGCCGGCGCGGTGGATGGTGACGGCCCGGCCGGCGTCGTCGCGGCCAGCGAGGTGACCATCCTCTGCGTGCCCAACTCGCCCGAGGTGATCGAGGTGCTCGACGCGGCGGAGCCGGTGCTCGACCCGACCAAGCTCATCGTCGACTGCTCGACCATCGCGCCCGACGTCGAGCAGGAGCAGCACCGGCGGGTGGCGGCCGCGGGCGCGCGCTACCTCGAGGCCCCGCTCTCCGGCGGCACCGCGGGCGCGCAGAAGGGCACCCTCACGCTCATGGTGGGCGGCGAGGCGTCCACCCTCGACGCCGCCCGCCCCGCGCTCGACCCGTTCTCGGGACTGATCGTGCACGTGGGCGGCGCGGGCGTCGGGCAGACGGTGAAGCTCTGCAACCAGCTGATCTACGCCGCGCAGATGGTCGCGGTCTCGGAGGCCACGGTCATGGCGGCCAAGGCGGGCGTCGACCTCGCCCGGCTCTACGAAGTGGTCTCGCACGCCACCGGCGACTGCGTCGCGCTGCGCACCCGACTGCCGTTCGAGGGCGTGCTCCCCGACTCACCCGCATCCAACGGCTGGGCTCCGGGCTTCATGACCGACCTCATGGCCAAGGACGTCGACCTCGCCATCGACTTCGCGGCCCGCAGCGGCAGCCCCGTCTTCACCGCCGGCATCGCGCGCCAGCTGCTCGGCGCGGCCAGCACCGCGGGCTACGGGCGCGAAGACTTCTCCGCGCTCGCGAAGGTGCTGCGCGACATGGCTGGCGTCGAGTGGTCAACGTCCTAACCCTCGATCTGGGGACCGGCGCGACCAAGGCCGCGCTGTGGGACGGCCGCGAGCTCGTCACCATCGGCCGCGCGGGGATCGAGTCGCGTCACCCGCACACCGGATGGGTCGAGCAGGATCCGCAGCGGTGGTGGACGGCGGTCGTCGAGGCGTGCGCGGCGGCCCGGGCCGAGGCCCCGGCCGCGTGGGACCGGATCGACGCGGTGGGGTTCTCCGCCGCGCGCGAGACCTTCGCCCTGTTCGACGCGACGCTCGCCCCGATCGGCCGCGGGATCGTGTGGTCGGACGCCCGCGCCGACGACCAGCTCGCCGCGCTGGGGCCGCCCGCCGCGTTCCGCGCCCACACCGGCGTCGTCGCGGGGGCCAACACCACCGTCGCGAAGCTGCTCTGGCTGACCCGGCACGCGCCCGAGCTGGTGACGCCGGCCCGTTGGGCGCTCGCGCCGCGCGACTGGGTGCAGGCGAAGCTCACCGGGGCCGTGGTCACCGACCCGACGCTCGCGTCGCGCACCGGCCTCTACGCGATCGACGGCCGCGTGGCCGACGTCGTGCCGCCCGCGATCGAGACGCTCCTGCCGCCGACCCGGCCGTCGTCGTCGAGCGCGCCCGCGGTCGGCACCGACGCGTGCGCGGCGCTCGCGCTCCCGATCGGCACACCCGTCGTGCTCGGCGCCGGCGACCGGCCGTGTGAGGTGCTCGGCGCCGGCGCCACCGCCCAGGAACCGATGGTCTCGTGGGGCACCACCGCCAACGTCTCGATGCCGCACGCCGGGCCGATCGGTCGGCTGCCGGCCGTCGCCACCGTCTCGCGCGGCGCGCGCGACGGCTACCTGGTGGAGTGCGGGCTCTCGGCGAGCGGCGCGGCGATCGCGTGGCTCGGCCGCCTGTCCGGTCGCGAGCACGACGAGCTGCTCGACGCCGCCGCGCATGTCGCGCCCGGATGCGACGGCCTGTTCGCGCTGCCGTGGCTGCACGGCGCCCGCGCCCCGTGGTTCCGACCCGACGCGCACGCCGCGTTCTTCGGCATCGACGCGGGGCACGGCGCGCCCGAGATGGCGCGGGCCATCGTCGAGGCCGTCGCGCTCGACGCGGCCCGCAGCATCGAGCTCATCGCACCCGGGGCGAGCGCGTTGGCACTCGCCGGCGCCGGCAGCGCGCGGCCCCTGTGGCGCCAGACGCTCGCCGCGGCCGCCGGGCTGCCCGTCGTCCGCCGCGCGGTCGACGACGCGGCCTCGGTCGGGGCCCGGCTCCTGGTGGCCGACGCGCTCGGCGAGTCGATCGCGGTGGGCGACCTCAATCCGGTCACCGCCCGCGAAGCCCCCGATCCGGCGCTGGCCCCGGTGCTCGCCACCGTTCGCCGTCGCTCGGACAGGGAGGCCGCGGCGATCCTCGGGGCCCCTGCGGGGGGATGACCCGAGGGTTGACACCGCCGTCCCGCGGCTCGGGTCGAGGCGATCGGGGTAGGTCTCCAGTATGGCCTACGACGTGCAGGCGACGTACCGCGTCGAGATGCAACCCGACCGTGACGGCTGGATCGTGCGTCTGCCCGATCTCGCGTACCCGCAGATCTGGTGCCTCACCCGGGCCGAGGTCCCCGATCGCGTGCGGCGGATCGTCCGCAACACGCTCCGGGCCGGCAACGACGACTTCGACCTCGCCATCACCGAACGCCCCCGCCTCTTGCAGTCCTAGTGCGTCCCACGACGACGCATACGGTCGTCAGGAGACGCACTACGGGTTGTGCTTGTCGGCGAGCCAGGCGGGGATGCCCTGCTCGTAGTGGGTGCGGTTGTCGCGGGCGATCGAGCGGGCCAGGTTGCGGCCGATCAGGAGGTCGACGACCGGGTTCTTCACGTGCACCTGCTCGCGGAAGTGCAGGCGGGTCTTCCCGTTGCCCAGGTCCTCGAGCCGGGTCCAACCGGTGGCCACACCGAACGGCGGCTTGAAGACCGCGTCGTAGCGCCACGACACCGGGGCGACGGCCTCGGTGATCCACTCCCAGCTCTGCGCCCGCCCGCCCGAGAGCAGGTACCTCGGCGCCGGGTAGTGCACGTGGCGGACCATGCCGTTGGCCGCGTCGTCGCCGGGAGTGAGGATCTCCACCTGCACCGCGTCGGTCTGCACCCCTTGGCGGTGGTGTTCGAGGAAGACGTCCCAGATCTCCCGGGGCGTGGCGTCGATCTCGAACGAGAACTCGTACTCGTGCACGGACGATCCTCTCCCGTCGGGCGTGGCGGCACGACGATACCGAGCCGCGGGCCGCGCGGTTCTCCCGCCGTCGGCGCGTGGCCCATGATGGCGGCAGCCGACCCCAGGAGCCTCGCGATGGCAGCACCGAATCCCGTCCGCCTCCCGATCATCGATGCCGACGGGCACGTGATGGAGCCGTTCGCGATGTGGCAGGAGCGACTACCCGAGCAGTACCGCGAGCTCGCGTGGAAGCGGGTCGTCGGGCCCGATGCCGAGAAGGTCCACTTCATGGGCAACCCGACGAGCTTCGAGTGGACCGTCGGCTCGCTCTGCACCCCGGGCTCACTGTCGCCGAACGGGCGCCTCGACTACGACCTCGACGCCGACGTGGACCGCGGGGTCGACGACCCGGTCCGCAGGCTCGCGCTCATGGACGAGCAGGGCGTCGCGGTCAGCGTGCTCTTCCCCACCATGACCCTCGGCCTCGACGACCTCGACGACATCGGCTTCCGGCTTGCGTACGCCCGCGCCTACAACGAGTGGATCGAGGAGTTCTGCGCGGCCGACCCGGTCCGCCTCCGGTGGGCGGCGGTGATACCGCTGGCCGACACCGACTGGGCCGTGGCCGAGATCGAGCGCTGCGCCGCGGCCGGCTGCACGACGGTGATGCTCTCCCCCGTCCCGACGCCGGCCGGCCACAACCTCGGCGCGACGGAGTTCGACCCGGCCTGGGCCGCGATCGTCGCCGCGGGCATCCCCGCGGTCGTGCACGCCGCGAACCCGGCGAGCAGGTCGCTCGGCATGAGCCACCTCTGGGCCAACCGCACGCAGTGGCAGATGAGCGTGCCGTTCCAACTCGCGATCGGCGTCATGTACGTGATCGACGGCGGAGTGCTCGAGCGCTTCCCCGACCTCGAGGTCGGCTTCTTCGAGGGTGACGTCGGCTGGCTGCCGCAGTGGATCGGCCGACTCGACGAGACGTACCGGAAGATGGCGCTCGTCTCGACGGCTCCCTCCCGAAGCGCCCTCGAGCAGTTCCGGGCGCAGTGCACGATCTCGGGTGAGCCCGCCGACCTGGGCCTCGCGCTCACCGCCGGGCTCGTGGGCGCCGACCGCGTGCTCTGGGCGTCCGACTGGCCGCACCAGGACGGCGCGTGGCCCGACCCCATCGTCATCCTGCGCGACCGCGACGACCTCACCGACGCGCAGAAGCGGGCGATGTTCGTCGGCGGCCCCGCGCGCTTCTACCGCATCGACGTCGACCGGGTGCTCGAGCATCTCGGCGCCGGCTGGTCGCGGGAGGCCGATCTCGCGGCCATCCCGGCGATGCTCCCGGTCGACGCGGTGGCCGTCTGATGGCCGGCTCCACGCACGACCTCGTGATCCGCGGCGCGCTCGTCGTCGACGGGACCGGCGCGCCGGGCCGGGAGGCCGACGTCGCGGTGGACGCGGGCCGCATCACCCACGTCGGCCCGGTGCCGGGATCCGGCGCCGAAGAGCTCGACGGCCGCGGCCAGGTGCTCGCGCCCGGGTTCATCGACCCGCACACCCACCTCGACGCCAACCTCTTCTGGGACCCCGACGTCACGCCGAGCTCCTCCTACGGCGTCACGACGGTGGTCACCGGCAACTGCGGCTACGCCCTCGCCCCGGTGGAGAACGACGCCGCGCGCGACTACGTCATCGACGCGATGAGCACGGTGGAGCAGATCCCACGCGTGGCCATCGAGACCGGCGTGCCGTTCGACTGGTCGAGCCTCGCCGACTACTTCGAGCGGATCGCCCGGCTCCCGCTGCTCGTCAACTTCGCGACGTTGCTCGGGCACGTGCCGATCCGCACCGCGGTGATGGGACCCGTCGCCGCCCGCGAGCGCGTCGCCACGCCCGAAGAGCTCGCCCAGATCGTCGAGCTCGTGCGCAGCGGTCTCGACCTCGGGGCGATCGGGTTCTCCACCGACCAGTGCGTCGGCAACTACGGCCCGCGGGGCACCGCCCTGCCCGGGCAGGTCTGCGGCGAGGAGGAGCTGCTCGCGATCGCGGCCGCGCTCGGCGAGTCGACCGGTCCCGGCCTCATGACGATGGTCCCGGCCGCGCTGCTGCAGGGCCGGCCCGAGCGGGCCGCCGACGTCGAGTGGCACGTGCGCCTCGCGGCCGCGAGCGGCCGCCCGGTCGTCGTCGGGCCCGTGTTCGACCGCTGGTTCGACCTCGGCGTCGGCCTCGACTTCGTGGGTGCCACCGCGGCCGCCTCCTCGCCCGGCGCGCAGGTCGTCCCCCAGATCTCGACCCGCATCTTCGAGCTCTGGTCGCGCGTCGACATGCCCGGCCTCCTGGTGCGGGCGATGCCGACGTTGGGACGCGCGGTCAGCGCCGACGGCGCCGACGGGGTGCGCCGTCTGGCCGCCGACACCTCCGCCCGCGAGCAGCTCCGGATCGAGGGCGACACCGTGACGCCCAACCCGGTCTGGTCGGGCAAGTGGGAGCACGTGCGGCTGCGGTGGTCGCCGTCGCGCCCCGACCTCCACGGGCTCACGGTGCGCGAGATCGCGGAGCTCCTCGGCACCCACCCGACCGACGTGCTGCTCGACCTCGGCGTCGCCGACGCGTTCGAGACCCAGTTCGCGGCCGAGATGGCCAACGGCGACGACGAGCAGGTCGGGCGGATGGTCGCGCATCCCGACGCGATGATCGGCGCGTCCGATGCCGGCGCCCACGTCCTCGCCAACACCGACTCCTGCTACGCGGTCTGGACGCTCCAGCACTGGGTGCGCGAGCGCGGCGTGATCACGCTCGAGCAGGCGATCCGCAAGCTCACGCGCGATCAGGCCCAGCTCCTCGGCCTCCACGACCGCGGCCAGGTCGCGGTGGGGCTCGCGGCCGACCTCGTGCTGTTCGACCCCGACCGCGTGGGCACCACGGGCGTCCACTTCCTCGACGACCAGCCCGCGGGCGGCCGGCGCCTCGTCACCGAGGCCACCGGCGTGAGCGCGTCGGTGGTCAACGGCGTGGTGGCCACGCGCGACGGCGTCTCGACCGGCGCCCGCTCCGGCACGTTCCTCCGCCCCGGCCTGACCGGCTGACCCGAAGACCCCCGGGTGGTCAGGCCTGGGCGACGAGTTGGAAGACGGCGAACAGCACGAAGAGCGTGCCGACGATCCGGTACGCCACCGGCTGCTGGTAGACGCCGACGAACGAGCCGGGGTCGTCCCCGTGCGTCCGGGACCGGACCCACGCGGCGACGCGCTCGGCCCGCACGATCAGCAACATGCCGACCACCGCTTCCACGACGGCGACCAACCCGACGACCACTGTGACCTGCCTCCGCGAAGCTGCGAACCGACGCGCTACGGCGACGACGCTAGGAGCGGCCGCCGAGCGGGTCGAACCCGGGCGCGGGCTTCATGACCGCGACGATCACGAGGCCGATGACTCCGAGCACCAGGCCGAGGATCAGCCCCTCGGTTCCCCGGCCCTTCGCCGCACCGATGCGCCGGCCCACGACGGCGAACACGACCGCCAGCAGCACCACCAGGATCACGAACAGGAACATCGAGCACTCCGGGGTCGAAGGGGCGGGAGGGTTCGCGCCGGACGACGGCGCGACGGCGGCGACATCCGGGCTTCGCAACGTAGGGGGCCTGCCACCGGAACGCCAGGACCGCGCGATCGTGCGCGACGCGCGCGGCACCGCCGGAGCCCGGGCCCCGGCGACCACCGCAACCTGCCTCCCCGCGGGCGTCAGGCCGAGGCAACGTGCAAGCTGGCGAGCAGCTCCCGCACCCTCCGCTCGATCTCGTCGCGGATGGGCCGGACCGCGTCGACGCCCTGTCCGGCCGGGTCCTCGAGCTCCCAGTCCTCGTACCGCTTGCCCGGGAACAGCGGACACGCGTCGCCGCATCCCATCGTGATGACGACGTCGGCCGCCCGGACGATCTCCTCGGTCCACGGCTTCGGGAACTCGCCGGTGATGTCGATGCCGACCTCGGCCATCGCCGCGATCGCCGCCGGGTTGACCTCCTTGCCGGGCTCGGATCCGCCGGACCACGCCACCGCGCGGTCACCGGCCAGTTGATTGAACCAGCCGAGCGCCATCTGCGATCGCCCGGCGTTGTGCACGCAGACGAACAGGACGGTCGGGATGCCGTCGTCGACCTTGCCCTCGACCCGGGCGAGGGCCTTGAGCCGCTGCCGCGCGAACCGCTCGGCGAGCAGCGGGAGGAAGTTGGTGATGGTGGCGCCTTCGACGATCTGGTCGTAGCTCGAGACGAGGAACCGCTCGATGGTCTCCGCGCCGAACGTCCCTTCGAACTCGGTCGCCAACCGTTGGGCTGCAGATCGCAGCGCGAGACTCTCCTGGACGGACAGGGTGCCGGTCATGGTCGCTCCTCAGCTCTCGGTGACGTCGTGGGGCATGATCAGGTCGGCCGCGGGGATGTCGGGATTCAGGTAGTGGCCGAGCGCGACGGCCGCGAGCGCGCCCACGATCTGCGCGGCGATGAACCCGGGGACGCTCGACGGCGCGATGCCCGCGAACGTGTTGGTGAGCGAGCGGCCGATGGTGACCGCGGGATTCGCGAAGCTCGTCGACGACGTGAACCAGTACGCCGCGGCGATGTAGCCGCCGACCGCGAACGCCGCCGCGGACGAGCGCCCGGAGCGCACGACGCCGAGGATGACGAGGATCAGCCCGAACGTGGCGACCACCTCACCGAGCAGCACGCCACTCGACGACCGGTGGTGCGTCGAGAGCGTCACCGCGGGCAGGTCGAACATGAGGTTCGCCACCATCGCGCCCACGCACGCGCCGATCACCTGCACGACGATGTAGACGCCCGCATCGCGGTTCGTGGTGCCGCCGAGGATCCGGTCGGCCATCGTGACCACGGGATTGAAGTGGGCGCCCGACACCGGGCCGAACGCGAGGATCAGCGCGACGAGACCCGCGCCGGTCGCGATGGAGTTCTCGAGCAGCTGGAGCCCGACGTTGTGGGGCGAGAGCCGCTGCGCGTAGATCCCGGACCCGACGACGATGGCCACGAGGAACGCGGTGCCGACGCCCTCGGCCGTGGCGCGCCGGGTCAGGTCGTGGGTGTGCTGGGTGGCCACTGGCGCTTCAGCAGCAGCGAGCCGACGATTCGGGCGCGCTCGAGCAGCACATCGCGTCGCCACCGGGCTCGACGGTGCGGAGCTGCCCGGCGGGCATCTCGACGTCGGCGAGGACGGTGTAGATCTCCCAGGCCTCGTCGTCGGGCCCGTCGACCCACACCTTGTCCTGGAGCGCGAAGCAACACTCCACCTGGTCTTCGGTCGCGGTCGTGAGCCCGTCGTCGCTGAGCCGCCGCTGCGCGTCGGCGACGTCCTGGGTGCTGGCGACCTCGACCCCGAGGTGGTTGATCGTGCCCGGGGTGCCGGTGCCCTCGATCAGCACGAGCTTCAACGGCGGCTCGTCGACCGCGAAGTTGGCGTATCCGGGCCGGAGCTTCGCGGGCTCGGTCCGGAAGAGCTTCG
Organism: Acidimicrobiia bacterium; assembly: GCA_017882925.1. Classification (GTDB taxonomy): domain Bacteria; phylum Actinomycetota; class Acidimicrobiia; order IMCC26256; family Chersky-534; genus Chersky-534. Next base: position 27,801 of record JADGOM010000013.1, read on the forward strand.
AGTAGAACGCCACCGCATCGTCGAGGTTCGACACGTTCAGCGCGAGCTGGACCCGGCTCATCGGCTTCCTCCGCGTTCGGGCCGGTGTTACATTGACACCGGTCGATGCATTGACTCTCGCGAATGTATCGACGGTTGTCAATTCGCAATGCGCCGCGCGCAATCGGAGGTGGGCTCATGGCTCGGACCAAGTCGATCCCGCTCGAAGGCGGCGGCTGCTGCCCGTCGGTCCTGGCGGCCCCCGTCACCGAAGCCCAGGCGACCGACCTGGCCCGGCTGTTCGCCGCGCTCGGCGACCCGGTGCGCCTGCGACTCCTGAGCCTCGTCGCCGACGCGGGCGAGGTCTGCTCCTGCGACCTGCTCGAGTCGCTCGACCGCGCCCAGCCGACGGTCTCGCACCACACCAAGGTCCTCGTCGACGCCGGCCTCATCGAGGGCGAGAAGCGCGGGCGCTGGGTGTGGTGGCGGATCGTCCCCGAGCGGGTCGACGAGATGCGCGACGCCCTCGCCGGCGCGCACGTGCGGGCCTGACCGCCTGACGCCTGACCGCCGGACCGTCCCGCTTCCCGGACCGGGGGGTTTCCCGCCTACGGGAGGGTCTCGTTCGTGATGTCGAAGCCCAGGTCGCGGCGTCGCTTCCGGCACGCCAGCTCGTACGTCGCGCTGGGGCCGATCAGGAACACCAGCCGCACCAGGCCCTCGTCGCTGCTGCTGCGCACCCGGAAGCCGAGGCGGTGGAACACGGAGTGCAGCCGGTGGTCGTGCTCCCAGATGTCGGCCTCGAACACGCCGATGCCGGCGGCGCGGGACTCGTCGATCAGCTGTTCGAGGAGCGCGGTCCCGATGCCCCGCCCCCGGTGGGCGTCGTCCACCACCACCGCGACCTCGGCGTTGACCTCCTCGGCCAGGCGGTCGGCCCGGGCGAGGCCCACGATCCGCGGCCCGTCGATCGCCACCACGCTCAGGTGGTCGGAGCCGTCGACCCGGGTGAACCGCCGGGCGTCGGCGGCGCTCAACGTGGCGCTCGTGCCGAAGTACCGGCGCCCGGCCTGGTCGGCGAGCGCATCGTGAAAGGCGCGCAACGCCCCGGCGTCGCCCGGCCGTGCCGGCCGCACGAGCAGCGTGGGGCGAGGTGCGCCGGCGTCGTGGGGCCGGACGACCTCCTGCACACTCGATCCGGACGTGAGGTCCATGGGCCCAGTCTCGGCCTGGTGGAGCACCCGCCTTAGGGGCAAAGGTCCCATTCAGGCGGTAATAGGCCACGCGGCCCCTTGTCGGCAGTCCGCGCTACTCGACCGCCACGTCCCGCCGGTTGAAGACCCAGCCCCCGGCCAGCACGCCGAGCGCGCCCACGCCGGCCAGGGCGGCCATCGTCGTGACGTCGGCCGGGACCGCCGGCACCGGGGCGAGGTGGCTGAACGGGGAGATGTCGAGCACCCACTGCGGGGCCTGGGCCAGCCCGCCGATGAGCAGGATCGCGTAGCTCAGGGCGACGGCACCGAAGGCGACGAGGGTGGTCAGCCGGGGCGCGACGCCGAAGGCCAGGGTGGTGAGGCCGAGGAAGAGGACCGCGAGCGGGACGGTGCTCACCGCACCCTTCACGCAGTCGACGAGCCCGATCGACTGCCCGCTCAGCCGCACGCCGGCCCACGCCGCGAAGCCACCCGCCACGGTGACCGCGACGAGCACGCCGATCGCGACGGCGATGCGGGTGGCGAGCCAGGCGAGCCGCGCCGCCCCGCTCGTGAGGAGCGCGTCGACCCGCCCCGACTCCTCCTGGGTCCGCGCCGCGATGATCTGGGTGCCCGCGTAGACCGAGACGACGACCGCGATCACGCTGAACGACAGCCCCAGAAATCCCTTGATCGTGGCGACGGACGTGCCCGCGACGTGGGCGAGCGTCGAGCGGATGTTGTTCGAGTCGGCCACGTACTTCGCAATGTCGGCCGCGATGAAGCCCAGCACGAGCCCCACGACGCCGACCCCCGCGGTCCAGCCGACCAGGCCGCCGGCGTTGAGCCGCCAGTCGAGCCCGCGCAGGGAGTGCAGCGGCCGCGGCGGACGGGTCGACCCGGCCGACTCGTAGAACCCGGCGCCCGCGTCACGCCGGGCGCGCAGCACCCCGGCGAGGCCGAACAGCAGCACGGAGGAAACGACGATCGCGAGCGCGGCGACCACGACGTCGCCGGTCCTCGGGTGCCCGTAGGCGTCGAGGTGCTCCACCCAGCCGAGCGGGGAGACCCACGCGAGCCACCGGCGATCGGAGCTCGCGTCGGCGATCGCCCGGATCAGGTACGAGGCCCCGAGGACGATCCCGGCCGAGCTCGCGGCCCGGCGCCGCGACGCCGCGAGCTGGCTGGTGACCGCGGCCAGCGCGCCGAAGAGCGCCGCGCCGGCCGCGAGCATCCCTCCGTAGGTGAGCGCGCCCGCCCACCCCAGCCCCCCGGCGAGGCACCCGACCGTGGCGCCCGCGCCCACCACGACCGCGGCGCCGACGAACACGAGGATCTGCCGGTCGAGCAGGTCGCGGGGACCGGGGACGCTCGCCATGAGGATCTCGTTGCGGCCCGACTCCTCGTCGCCCCGCATGATCCGCGTGACCGCGAGGAGGGCCCAGAGCGCGACGACCGTCGCCACGGTCGAGCCGTAGCGCCAGGCCACGAACCCGCCGGGCGTGCCGATGTTGGTGCCGCGACCGTAGAGGGCGTCGAGCCCGCGGCTGGAGCCGAGCGTCGCGATGAGTCGGGCCCGATCGGCCGCCAACGGATACGCGGCGCGGTAGGCCTCGGCGCCGGCGAACAGCACCACGGCGATCAGCGCCGCCCAGATCAGCGCGCCGCGTCGGAGCAGCCGCACCGCGAGCCGACGCGTGTTCACGACGCGCCGGTCTCCTTCGGCGCGTCGTCGCGGTAGAACGCGAGGAACAGCTCCTCGAGCGACGGCTCACGGATGTCGATCGAGTGCACCGACTCCCCCGAGAGCGCGTGCAGCAGCGGGGTCGGCTCGCCCCGCAGTCGGAAGGTGGCGTCGAGGCCGTCGACCGCGAGCTGCTCGACACCCGGCACCGTGCCGAGGTCGGCCACGGGGATCCGCTTGAACGACACGTGGACGTCGCGGGTGTTGATCGCCCGGAGGTCCTCGAGCGTCCCCACGTCGACGAGCCGGCCCGACCGGAGGATCGCCACCCGGTCGCAGAGGGCCTCGACCTCCGACAGGATGTGCGAGGAGATGAAGACGGTCTGCCCCCTCCGGCGCGCGTCCTCGACGCAGTCGCGGAACACCACCTCCATCAACGGGTCGAGCCCGGTGGTGGGCTCGTCGAGCACGAGCAGGTCGGGATCCATCATGTACGCGGCGATCAGGGCGATCTTCTGGCGATTGCCCTTCGAGTACTCGCGGCCCCGCTTCGACGGGTCGAACTCGAACCGCTCCGACAGCTCGTCCCGGCGCTTCGCGTCGTAGCCACCCCGCAGCGAGCCGAGCAGGTCGAGCATCTCGGCGCCGCGCAGCGTGGGCCACGCGTTGAACTCCCCCGGCACGTGCGCGATGTGCGCGAGCGCGCCGCGCCGATCCGTCGCGACGTCGCAGCCGAAGATGCGCGCGCGGCCCCGGGTCGGGCGCGCGAGCCCGAGCAGCATGCGGATCGCCGTCGTCTTCCCGGCCCCGTTGGGCCCGAGGAAGCCGTAGACATCGCCCGGCGCGACCGTGATCGACAGGTCGTCGAGCGCCGTGAAGTCACCGAACCGCTTGGTGAGGCCCTCGGTGACGATCGCCGGCGGAGCTCCGGACGCACCAGGGCTCGCAGCTGACGGGGCGGACGGCACGAGGCGAGGCTAGGCCCCGGTTCGCCGGACCGTGAGCACCGGGCAGGGCGCGTTGCCGAGCACGCCCATCGTGACGCTGCCGACGAAGACGCGCGCCGCTCCCTGCCGTCCGTGCGTCGCCATCACGAACATCGACACCGAGTGCTCCTCCGCGAAGTCGACCAACGCGCCCGGCGTGTAGTTGCTCCGGATCAACCACGTGCGGGTCTCGACGCCGGTGCCCGCGAGCCGGGCCACGACCGGGGCGAAGAGCTCACGCGGGTTCTCCGCGCTCTCGACGTCGAGCGGGTGCATCACGGTGGCGATCCAGAGCGGCGCGCCGGCCGCGCGTGCGAACCCGGCCGCGACGTCGACGAGCTCGTCCTCGCCGCTCGAGCCGTCGTGGCACATGACGACGCGCAGATCCGCCGGGAGCCACGGCGCGCAGCGCCGGCCGACGAGCAGCACCGGCGCGTCGGCGATCTGGACCACCTCTTCGGCCACGCTGCCGATCAACGCCCAGCGGAAGCCGCTCCGGCCGTGGGTGGTCATGCAGATCATCGAACCCGGGCGGGTGCGGACGAAGGAGTTGATCGCGACCGCGACGTCGCGCGCCCCCAGCACCACCGACTCCACCGGCACGCCCGAGAGCGTGGCGGCGACGCCCTGGAGGTACTCGAGGGCAGACTCGCGGGCCTCGAGCCAATCCGTCGTGAGGAGCACGACCTTGCCGCCGAAGCGCGCCGCGAGCGATCCCGCCACCGACACCGCGCGTTCGGCGAGCTTCGACCCGTCGAGCGGGACGACCAGCTCGGACGGGGTCTCGAAGGCGGTCAATGGACGACCACCACGGGGCAGGCGGCGTGGGCCACGACCTGCTGGCTGACCGAGCCGAGCAGCAGGCCCTTGAAGCCACCGAGGCCGCGCGAGGCCACGACCATCAGCTCCGCGTGCCCGCTCAGCTCGACGAGCACCTGCGCCGCCGGGCCGCACCGGACGTCGGCCAACCAGGGGAACTCCGCCGCGTCGAGCCCGGCCTTCTCGACCGCCGCGTGCAGCACCGCGGTCGCGTTGCGGTGGAAGTCGTGGCTGTTCCACGGATCGACGTCGAGCGGGAGGATCGCGAGCGCGGGCGGGTACGTCCAACAGGTCACCATGTGCAGCTCGATCCCCCGGAGGGCGGCTTCCCCCGCGGCCCACCGGAGCGCGCGCACCGAGTGCTCCGAGCCGTCGATGCCGACGACGATCTTGCGCACCTCGGCCGCCTCGACGTCGGCGACGCCGACCTCGGAAGTCTCGGTCACGGTTGGGGCTCCAGTTCCTGGGTTGCGGGGCGGCCCGCCGCGACGGCGACCTCACCGGAGACACAACCGCCTCCGTCGACGGCCGTCAAGACCTCCGCCAGCGACACGGTCCCGATCGGGTCACCCGCGGCGTCCACGACGATGAGCTGCGTGGCCTGCGAACGGAGCATCGCCGCGAGCGCGTCGAAGGCCGTCGTGGAGGCCACGACCGTCTCGCAGTCGGACGACACCGCGACCATCGCCGACGTGAGCGGCGACCGCCCGAGCGCCGTCGCGGCCACGAGATCGCGTTCGGTGAGGATCGCGGCACCCGAACCGATGACCACCGCCGTGGCCCCCGTCCGCACCATCGACTGCGCGGCCTCGAGCAGCCGCGTGTCGCGCGGGAGCGCCACCACCCGTGCGAGCTCCATGTCCATCACCTGCATCATCTGCATGACCGGCCCCCTCCCCTCGCCATGGCAACAGCTTGGGCAACGCCGCCCGCGGCCGTCAGGGCCAAAGGTCCCGAGCCTTCAGGAAGCCGACACCCGGGAACCGGCTCACCCGTGGCGTCAGGTGCGCGGGGCGATCGTGGTGCCCGCGGTGCCTTCGAGCAGCGCGAGCGCGTCGCCGAGCGCACCGATCCCCGCGGTGCCACCCGAATCGCGGGCGAACCGGCACGCGGCCGCCACCTTGGGTCCCATCGACCCGGCGGCGAACCCGATCCGCTCCATCGAGTCGGGGTCGGAGGTCCGGATCAGGTGCGCGTCGGCGCGGCCCCAGTCCGCGACGACGCCCTCCACGTCGGTGAGGAGCAGGAGGCGGTCGGCGCCGAGCCGCGTCGCGAGCAGGGCCGACGTCGCGTCCTTGTCGACCACGGCCTCCACCCCCCGGTAGCCACCTGCCTCGTCGAGCGTGACCGGCACTCCCCCGCCGCCGGCGCAGACGACCACGATCCCGCGGTCGACGAGGAGCTCGATGGTGTGGAGCTCGACGATCGCCGCGGGCGCGGGCGACGGCACGACCCGGCGCCAGCGGTCGCCGTCCGGCGCGATGGACCAACCGTGGTCGGCGACGACGCGCAACGCGGCCTCTTGGTCGTAGACGGGCCCCACCGGCTTCGACGGCTTCGCGAACGCCGGATCCGCCGGATCGACCACCACCTGGGTGAGCAGAGTGGCGACGTCGCGGTCGCGCAGCTCGTTGCCGATGGCCTGCTCGAGCAGGTAGCCGATCATGCCTTCGCTCTCGGCGCCGAGGACGTCGAGCGGATACGGCTCGGCGCCGCGGTATGCGGCCGCCTGCAGCGCGAGCAGGCCGACCTGCGGCCCGTTGCCGTGGGTCACGACCACCCGGTGGTCGCGCGCGAGCTCGGCGATCGCCGCGGCCGCGGTCTTCACGTTGCGGCGCTGCACCTCGGCGTCGAGCGGCTCACCCCGCCGGAGCAGCGCGTTCCCACCCAGGGCGACGACGATCAGCATCCCGACCCCGTGAGCCGGCCCCGCACCAGCCCGTGGAGCACGGCCTGCGCGGTCGGCAGCCGGTTCTCCGCCTGGCGGAGCACGATCGACCGCGGCCCGTCGATGACCTCGGGCGCGACCTCGTCGGCCCGGCGGGCGGGAAGGCAGTGCATGAACCGGGCGTCGTGCGAGGCCTCGGCGAACAGCTCACCGGTCACGCGGTAGGGGGCGAGGGCGAACTCCCGCTCCGGCTTCTCCGACCCGGGATCGCCCATCGACATCCACGCGTCGGTGTAGACGAAGTCGGCCGCCTTCACCGCGGCGTGGGGATCGTTGACCACCTCGACCCGCGCGCCCGTCACCGCGGCGATGCGCCGCGCCCGCTCGACCACCTCGTCGGACGGCGCGTACCCGGGGGGCGTCGCGATGGCGATGTCCATGCCCACCAGCGCCGCGCCTTCGAGGAGGCTGTGGGCGACGTTGTTGCCGTCGCCGAGGTAGGCGAGCTTCAGCCCGGCGAAATCACCGTAGAGCTCGCGGATCGTGAGCAGGTCGGCGATGCTCTGGCAGGGGTGGTGCCGGTCGGTCAACGCGTTGATCACCGGGATCGTCGCGTGCTCGGCGAACGTCCGCACCTGCTCGTCGTCGGGCGTGCGGATCACGACCGCGGCGGCGTACTCCGACACGACGCGGGCGGTGTCGGCGGTCGTCTCCGGGTGCCCCATCTGCAGATCGCCCGGCCCGACGACGACCGGCGTGCCGCCCATGCGGGCCACCGCGGTCTCGAACGACAGCCGGGTGCGGGTCGACGGCGTGGTCAGGTAGAGGACCACGGTCTCGCCCCGCAGCAGCTTGTGGTCGATCCGGTGATCGAGCTTCAGCTCCTCGGCGAATGCGAGCAGGTACTCGAGATCGTCGGGGGACAGATCCGCGGTGCGGAGCAGATCCTTCAACATGGTGTCCTCCGGTGTTCGCGGCGGACTCCAGAGTGCGACGGCGGGTCCGGGTGTCGTCAGGGTCCAAGGTCCCGAACCGGCGGGGCCGCGCGGCACTATCGCCGTTGCGGCGGGATCGGTAGACCGGAGCCATGAGAAAGCGCCTGCTCATCGTCCTCGCCGCGCTGGTGGCCGCGTTCCTGCTGATACAGCTCGTCCCCTACCGGGTGACGAACCCGCCCGTCGGCGCGGAGCCGAAGTGGGACAGCCCGCGCACGCGCCAACTCGCGGTCGCGGCGTGCTTCGACTGCCACAGCAACCAGACCCACACCACCTGGTGGGAAGACGTCGCGCCGCTCTCGTGGTGGATCACCAACCACGTGCGCGACGGCCGCGCCGCACTCAACTTCTCGGAGTGGGGCTCCTCGCAGGGTGAGGGCGCGGGGGACGCGGCCGAGACGGTGTCGAACGGGTCGATGCCACCGAACTACTACACGTGGCTGGGCATGCACGGCCCGGCGAGCCTCACGGCCGCGGAGCGCAAGGAGCTCGCCACCGGGCTGCAGAAGACCCTCGGCGGATCGGGGGGCTCCGGAGGCGGCTGAACCCGCGTCGGCCTCAGGCGCCGCCCGAGGGGCCGAAGCGCTGTCCGGAGACGAGCGTCGGGGCGACCTGGATGAGCTGCGAACGGGCGTCGGCCACCCACGTGGGGTGCAGGCGCTCGCGGGCCGTCGCGCTCCGGTCCGGGTCGGTGACCGCGTCGGCGAACCCGCGCACGAGCACGCTGTAGCCCATCTCGTCGACCGGGTCGAAGGTGTCGACCTGCAACGCGACGATGGTGCCCATCGACCCCGACGCCAGGGCGGTGCCGGCCAGCGTGGGGAAGACCACGAAGTCGTCGACGACCGCGAGGAACACGGGGAAGATCGCCGGGAGCGCTTCGATGCTCAGCCCCACCCGCCCGATCGCCGCCGAACGCAGGATGTCGAAGCACTCCGACCTGGACAGCTCGTGGAGGTGGTGGGTGGTCATCACCGACCCAGGGTGATGGGCCGCCGCCCGGCCGACCAGGGTCGAAGGACCCGACTACGCGTCGGACCGGGGCTTTGCGCCCCGGGACACATTGGCCCCGAAGACGGCGGCCTGGGTCCGCCGCTCCATGCCGAGCTTGGCCAGGAGGTTGGAGACGTAGTTCTTCACCGTCTTCTCGGCGAGGAACATCCGCTCCGCGATCTGGCGGTTGGTGAGCCCCTCGGCGATCAGGGCGAGGATCTTGCGCTCCTGCCCGGTGAGCCGGGCCAGGCGCTCGTCCTCCTTCGGCGGTTGGCGGACCCGGTCCATGACCCGGCCCACCAGCGTGGGATCGAGCAGCGACTGGCCCGCAGCCACCCGGCGGACCGCGTCGACGATGTCGGTGCCCCGCACCTGCTTCAGGAGGTAGCCCGAGGCTCCGGCCACGACCGCCTCGAACAGGGCCTCGTCGTCGGAGAACGACGTGAGCATGAGGCACTTGATCTCGGGGTGCGCGGAACGGACGTCGCGGCAGACCTCGACCCCGGATCCGTCGGGGAGCTGCACGTCGAGGATGGCGACGTGGGGCCGGGTGGGCGGGATGCGGGCGATCGCCTCCGCCGCCGTGCCCGCCTCGCCGACGACCTCGATCCCGTCGGTTCCCTCGAGCAGCGTGCGCACGCCTTCCCGCACGATCTCGTGATCGTCGAGCAGGAACACCCGGATCGGCGTGTGGTCATCCATTGCGTCGGTTCCCGTTCCCGTCGAGCGATGTCGGCACCCGCCAGACGATCGTCGTGCCCGCGCCCGGCTCACTGGTGATCTCGAACGTACCGCTCAACGCCGCGGCCCGGCTCTCGAGGTTGGCCACGCCGCTGCGGCGGTCGTGCCCGGCCTGGAACCCCACGCCGTCGTCGGTCACCCGGAGGACGATCTCGTCGGCGACCTGCACCGACACCTCCACGCGGCTCGCTCGCGCGTGCCGGCTCGCGTTCGAAACGGCTTCCCGGGTGCACGCGACCAGGTGCCGGGCGACGTCGGCGTCGATGGCGGTGTCGACCGGGCCGTCGAAGACCACGTGGGCCTCGAACCCCGCCCGCTCGGCGTACTCGTTCACCAGGTCGAGGATCTCGACCCGCACGCCCGACTTCGGCGGGGTGGCCAGGCTGAAGATGCTGGTGCGGATCTCCTTGATGGTGGCGTCGACCTCGTCGATCGCCTTCGAGATCCGGGGCGCCTGCGAGCCTGCGGCGTCCGCGATCGTCGACTGGAGCAGCATGCCGACGGCGAAGAGGCGCTGGATGACGGTGTCGTGCAGATTTCGGCCGATGCGCTCCCGGTCTTCCAGCGTGCGCATGCGGTCGTTGTCGCGCCGGCTGCGGGCGAGCTCGATCGCGAGCGCGGCCTGCCGGGCGAAGCTCGTGATCACGTCGACGTCCATGTCGGCGAAGGGGCGCCCGCCCTTCGTGTTGTCGACCGACAGCACGCCGAGCACCCGGTCGGCGCCGCGGAGCGGCACGTAGACGACGGCCCCCGGCTGCAGGGCGGCGATGGCGGGGAGGAAGACCCGGGGATCCTGGGTCGCGTCCTCGACGATGTGCGTGACGCCTTCCAGGTAGGCCTGGCCCGCCGCGGTCCCCTCGACCGGCACCGAGATGCCGACGATCTCCTCGGTGTGCTCGCCGTGGGCCGCGACGATCTCGAGGAGCCGGCCGTCGTCACTGGCGAGCATGACCCGCACCCCGTCGGCGCGGGCGATCGCACCGGCGCGCACCGCGATGTCCTGCAGCACCTCCTCGACCGGTTCGCCCGCCAGGAGGTTGCGGTTGATGTCGGCGATGGCGTCGATCCACTGCTCGCGCCGGCGCTGCTCGTCGTAGAGCGTCGCGTTCTCGATCGCGACTCCGGCGGCGATGGCGAGCGCGGAGACCAGCTCGAGGTCGGTGGAGGTGAACTCGTCGGCGCTCTGCTTCTCGCAGAGGTAGAGGTTGCCGAACACCGCCCCGCGGCTGCGCACCGGCACCCCGAGGAACGACCGCATGGGCGGGTGGTTCGCCGGGAAGCCCACCGATTCCCCGTGCTCGGAGAGGTCGCGCAGCATCAGCGGCCGGGGGTCGCGCACGAGGAGACCGAGGATGCCGTGACCGCGCGGGAGGGGCCCGATGCGCTCCCGGGTCTCGTCGTCGATGCCGACGGTGATGAACTCGGAGAGCTGCCGGTCGGCGCCGATCACGCCGAGCGCGCCGTACCGGGCGTCGACCAGGCGGCACGCGCCCTCGACGATGGCCCGAAGAACCTCGGGGAGGCTGAGGCCGGTGCCGACGGCGACGACTGCGTCGAGCAGCACCTGGAACCGGCCGACGGCGCCGAGCGCCGCGTTGGTCCGCACCCCGAGCTCGGCGACGAGCTCCTCGAGCTGGAGATGGGCCGCGTCGAGTCGGGGTGGGGCCGAGGCATCGCCAAGCTGGTCTCTCGGGTCCACGTATTCCCTCCGCAGACAAACCTCGGGCGCCACGCCTTGACGCCGACGTGCTCCGATCCACGATCTGGCTGCAACTTAGCCGCCGAAGCGTTCCAACGGCGCCAAACCCGACACTCGCCCCGTCCCGTCGCAGCCCGGGTCGGTCGTGACCTTCGGCCCTGGGAGGCGGCGGATCCTTCCGGGATCCTCAGGAGGTCCCGACAGGAGGTCCCGACAGGAGGGCCCGCAATGCCCGATCGCCCCGTCCCCCGATCCCCGCCCACGGTCCACGAGACCCACGTCTCGACGGTCTTCCTGGTCGGCGACCACGCGGCCAAGCTCAAGAAGCCGGTCCGCTTCCCGTTCCTCGACCTCTCGACCCGGGAGGCCCGCGAGCGGATGTGCCACCGCGAGGTGGAGCTCAACCGCCGGCTCAGCCCCGACGTGTACCTGGGCGTGTTCGACATCGTCGGGCCCGACGGCGCGCCGCGCGACCACCTCGTGGTGATGCGGCGGATGCCCGACGGCCGCCGGCTGAGCTACCTGGTGCGGGCGGGCAAGGTGCCACCGGGTGCGCTGCAGGAGCTCGCCCACGTCATCGCGTCGTTCCACAGCCGGGCCGAGTCGTCCGACACGATCGACGCCGCCGCGACCCGCGACGCGATCGCCGGGCGCTGGGAGACCGGGTTCACCGAGATGGCGCCGCTGATCGTCACGCCCGGGGCGAAGGCGCTCGAGGACGAGATCGAGGCCCGCGCCCGGCGCTACCTCGCGGGGCGGGAGGCGATCTTCGCGGCGCGCATCGACGAGGGCCGAATCCGCGACGGGCACGGCGACCTCCTGGCCGACGACGTGTTCATGCTCGACGACGGACCGCGCATCCTCGACTGCCTGGAGTTCGACGACGAGCTCCGGTACGGCGACACGCTGGCCGACATCGCGTTCCTGGCCATGGACCTCGAGCGCCTCGGCGCGCCCGGGCTCGCCCGGGAGCTCCTCACGTTCCACCGGGGGTACGGCGACGATTCGTACCCCGAAACGCTCGCCCACCAGTACATCGCCCTCCGCGCGCACATCCGGGCCAAGGTCGAAGGACTGCGGGCCGATCAGGGCGCGCCGGCCGCGGGGGAGACCGCGCGCGATCTCCTCGAGCTCGCGGCCGCCCACCTCCGGCGGACGCGGGTGGCACTCGTGCTCGTCGGCGGCGCCCCCGGAACCGGGAAGTCGACCCTCGCCGCCGCGCTCGCCACCGAGCTCGACATGGTGACGCTGCGCACCGACGAGGTGCGCAAGGACCTGGCGGGGATGGGGCACCTCGAGCGGGCCGGCGCCGGGCTCGACCACGGCATCTACAGCGAGGACCACACGCACGCGACCTACGCGGAGATCCTCGACCGCGCCCGAGCGTTGCTGGAGGTGGGCGAATCGGTGGTGCTCGACGCGTCGTGGGCCGACGAGGAGTTCCGCGTCGCCGCCCGCGCACTCGCGGAGGAGACGGTGTCGGATCTGGTCGAGCTCCGGTGCGCGGTCGCAGAGGACATCGCGGCCGAGCGCATCGAGGCCCGCGCCCGGCGCGGCGACGACCCGTCGGACGTCACGCCCGAGATCGGCACCCAGATCGGCCGCCGGTTCGACCCGTGGCCGCAGGCGGTCACGATCCCGACCGACGGCTCCCGCTCCGATGCGATGGAGGTCGCGCTCGCCGCGTTCCGCGACGCGGATCCGATCGCGCGGAGCGCGACCTGCCGCGCGAACGGGACCTTCAGCCCTACTGGCCCGGCCGCGACGTCCGTACGTTGAGCTGACCAGTCGAAGTGCGTCCGGAGGTCGGGACATGCGAGCAGTGGTGGTCTACGAGTCGATGTACGGCAACACGCACCACGTGGCCAACGCGATCGCGACCGGGCTGGGGCTCGGACTCGGGCTCGACGCCCAGGTGGTCGTGGTCCCGGTGAACGCCGCGATCCGCGAGACGATCGAACGGGCCGACCTCCTCGTGGTCGGCGGCCCGACCCACGTCCACGGCATGAGCCGCGAGAGCACGCGCCAGTCGGCGATCGAGACCGCGCACAAGCCCGAGTCCGAGCTCGAGATCGACCCCGACGCCGAGGGACCCGGCATCCGCGACTGGTTCGAGACCATCGACCGCTTCGAGGGCCGTGCCGCCGCGTTCGACACCCGCCTCGACGGGCCCACCCTGCTCACCGGACGCGCGTCGAAGGGCATCGCCCACCAGCTCCGCAAGCACGGTGCCGCGCTCATCGCCGATCCCGAGAGCTTCCTGGTCACCAAGGACAACCACCTCGAGCCCGCGGAGGACGCGCGGGCCCGCGATTGGGGTTCCGAGCTCGCCCGCCTCACGACCGCGGGTGTGCCGGCCTCGGCGGGGGCCCGCTCGAAGACCCGATGACGGTCCCGCCGTACCGGCGGCCCGGTCATCGGGCCCCGGCACCGGCGGTGATACTGGGCCCGTGACCGCGACCGCCCCCGAGTCGACGTGGTCCGGGACCAGCGCGGCCGAGGTGGCCGCGCTCGGGCCCGGCGACGTCCTGGCGCGGCTCGGCACGACGGTCGACGGGCTCACGAGCCACGAGGCCCTCCGCCGGGCCGGGCAGGTGGGATCCAACACCGTGCGCACGCAGCGCACCCGGTGGTGGGTGGTGCTCGGCCGCCAGCTGCACAGCGCGCTGTTCCTCCTGCTGGTCGTCACCGCGGCGCTGTCGTTCTTCGTGGGCAGCAAGTCCGACGCGGTGATCATCGGCGTCATCCTGGCGATCTCGATCGGGCTCGGCTTCGTCAACGAGTTCCGGGCCGAGCTCGCGGCCGAGGCGCTGCACACGCAGATCCACCACGACGTCGTCGTGCGCCGCGACGGCCGCGCGACCTCGCTCGACGCCCGGGAGCTGGTGCCGGGCGACGTGGTCCGGTTGAGCATGGGCGAGCTGGTGCCGGCCGACGTGCGCGTCCTCACCACCGACTCGCTCGAGTGCGACGAGTCGATCCTCACCGGCGAGTCGGTGGCCGCGGTGAAGTCGCCGGCGCCCGTCGCCGCGGGGACGGGCCTGGCCGACACGTCGTCATGCGCCTACATGGGCACCATCGTGCAGTCGGGATCCGCGCTGGCGGTGGTCGTCGCGACCGGCACGCGCACCGAGTTCGGCCGTATCGCGGTGGGCCTCACCGACCGCCGCCACGAGACCGAGTTCCAGAAGGGCCTGCGGGAGTTCTCGGTGCTCCTGGTCCGCGTCGCCGGTGTGCTGACCACGTCGATCCTGGTCATCAACCTCCTCCTCCACCGCAACTTCCTGGAGTCGGTGCTCTTCTCGCTCGCCATCGCGGTCGGCATCACGCCCCAGCTGCTCCCGGCCGTCGTCACCACCAGCCTCGCGGCGGGGTCACGGCGCCTGGCCCACAAGAAGGTCCTCGTCAAGCGGCTGGTGAGCATCGAGGACCTCGGCAACATCGAGCTGCTGCTCACCGACAAGACCGGCACGCTCAC
>JADGOM010000130.1 GCA_017882925.1 Acidimicrobiia bacterium
CCCTTCGACGACCCGAGCGCGAGGCTCGCTTCGCGCAGGCCGTCGGGCACGAGCCGGAGCACCACCTCGACGGTGCGGGTGATCGTCGGCACCATGATCATCGCGAGCGCGAGGCTCGCCATGAAGCCGTTGAAGCTGAAGATCGTGAACTTCTTCGCGTACGGCAGGATGAGCACCGCGTAGATGAAGAGACCGGCGAGCACCGAAGGGAGGCCGCTCATCGCGTCGACGAAGATGCGGACCGGGCGGCGCCACCGGCTCCGAGACTCGTTGAGGAACACCGCCGCGAGCAACGCGAGCGGGAGCGACCACACGAGAGCGAGGCCCACCTGCTCGATGGTGCCGACGACCGCATGCGCGCCACCACCCGCGGTGCTGGGCTGCAGCGGCGTGATCCCCCGCTGATCCTTGAGGAAGAAGCTGAGCCGCAGGGCACCCACGCCCTTGACCACGACGTAGCCGAGGATCCACACGAGTGGGATCAGCAGGACGACCGCGCCGGTGACGATGACGGCGGTCATCACGCGATCCTTGGCGACGACCGCTCCGAGGCGGTCGGCGGTCACGACGTAGAGGAGCACCAGGAACACCGCGAACACGCTCAGCAGGAAGCCGAACCAGCCGATGCCCTGGGTGAGCACGCCGTAGATCAGCCAGCAGGTGCACACCGCGCTGAACAGCGCGCCGCCGGTGACGGCCAGGTCGATGGGCGTGAGCTCGCGGGGACGGCGCGGCCGGCGGACCCTCGGCGGGGGCACCGGCCGCGGCGGGAAGGGGCCGGTCGGGCCCGGGGCGGCCTGGCGCGTGTCGTCGTGGAGACTCGTCACAGGTCGACGCCCGCGCCCGACCGGCTGCGAGCCACGACCACCGAGGCGATCATGTTCGTGCCGAGGGTGAGCAGGAAGAGGATGAGCCCGGCGGCCATCAGCCCGGACACGGTGAACGCGTCGCCACCGGCCCGGAGCGCGATGAAGCCGGACACCGTCGCGCCGCCGTTCTGCAGGATCTTGGCGCTGACCACCGGCACCTGCGGCAGCAGGAACACGACCGCGATGGTCTCGCCGAGCGCGCGCCCGAGCCCGAGCATCGATCCGCCGATGATGCCGCCGAACCCGTAGGGCAGCACGACCGCGCGGATCATCCCCCAACGGGTGCTGCCGAGCGCGAGCGCGGCCTCCTTCTCCCCCGGCGGCGTCTGCGCGAACACCTCGCGCACCACGGAGGAGATGATCGGCACGACCATCAGCGCCACGACGATGCCCGCGATGAAGAACGAACCGGTGAGCGCGGCGCCGGGGTCGGTCGCGAAGATCGGGATCCATCCGAGGTGGGTCGTCAGCCAGCGGGACAGCGGGACGATCTGCCCCGAGAGGAACAGGAAGCCCCAGATCCCGAAGATCAGGCTCGGGATCGCCGCGAGCAGGTCGACCAGCGCGGTGAGGTAGCGGCGGAGCTTCGGCGACGCGTACTCGGTGATGCAGAGCGCGGCGACCACGCTCAACGGAACCGCGATCACCACCGCGATGATCGCGACGATCACGGTGCCGGTGAGCAATCCGGCCACGCCGATGCGCGCCGGGTGCACGTCGGTGCGCCACTCGGTGCGGGTCAGGAACGCGAAGAGACCCTGGTTCGAGAGCGCGGTGCGGCTGCGGAGCAGGAGGAAGACGCCGACCAGCGTGAGGAGCGTGAGGACGAAGAGCCCGGCGCCGAGCGTGAGACGGTTGAACCACCGGTCGGCCCGGCTCGGTACCTCGACGACGATCCGCGGCCGCCGGCGCAGCCCGTCGGTGTCGCCCGGCGCCGTGGGTGTGGCGGTCGTCACGACTCGTCCGGACCGTCGGCCGGCTCCGTCACACCGGGCCCCGGCATGCTCAACCCGAACGACCGCACGGTCAGCTCAGACGGAGCAGGAGGAAGCCGAGGACCAGGAGCACGGCCACGACCTCGAGGACCGCGGACATCGGGATGCGAAACCGACGGTGCCGCACCGGCGCCGCTGCGGCTGCGGGAGCAGGGGTCGGCTCCACGACCATTGCGGGTGCGGGCGCGTAGCCCGGCCCCGGCCCGTATGCGGCGGGCGGTGGTTCGTACGGGGCCTGGTGCTGCGATTCGGGCGCGTAGGGCGAAGGCGGCGCGTAGGGCGACGGTTGCGCGTAGACGTCGTTCGGAGCCGCGCCGTAGGGATCGTCGGGGAGTGCCATCGGCGCGAACGACGGGGCCCGGCCGTTGGGCGCGTGGTGCGCCGGCATCGCGATCCCGTTGCCGTTGCCGTTGCCGTTGTACGAGGCGGGAGGGGCCTCGAGTGCGTCGGGGTGGGCGATCACGGGCGCGATGAGCGTCGTGGGCACCTCGGGCGCGCGCGGTGGCTGGTCGATGATCACGGCGTCCATCGCGGGCGCGGGGGGCGTGGGCATCGAAGTCGTCGCGCGTGCCGGCGGGGCCGGATTGGCCGGGGTGTGCTCGACGACCAGCGCGTCGATCGCGGGCCCCGCGGGTGGGACCGGGGGTGGGGCGACACCCGCCGCGGCGACCGTGGCGGGTGAGGGTGCGGGTGGAGCGACCACGGTCTCGGCCGCGGGCGCCGTCACCACGGCCGCGGCGAGCAGCTGCCGCAGCCGGTCGAGCTCGGTGGTGTCGGCCGCGGCATCGACGGGGCCCCTCGGCACCGACTGTGCTGTGCGCATCGCCGCGACGGCGCGCGCGGCTTCGAGCCGGGTGTCGGCGCGGCTCCGGGCCTGATCGATCACGGCGGTGGTCTCGCGCTCGACCTCGGCCCGCATGCTGTCGAGGAATCCCTGCAACCGCAGCATCGTCCGGGTCGACAACCGCGGATCGACGCCGGCCCCGCGGGCCTGCTCCTCCGCGAGGTCCGCCTGCGCGGTCGCCGCGGTGGCCGCGTGCTGCAGCGCGGTGAGCTCGTGCTCGCTCTTCGCGATCAGCACCCGGACCTGCTCCTCGGAGACGAAGTCGAAGTGCTCCGGTTCGGGCAGGCGCAGTCCCGTCATCGTCATGCCGGCATCTCGGGCCGCGGCCCCAGCGGCTCCTCGTCGGAGAGCGCGCGCCGGAGGAACGCGAAGAACCGGTCGGCCTCCTCGTCGTCGCCGACTCCGGTCACGACCTCGGTGGCGGCGGCCGGCGGTGGGGGCGGGGCGTCGGCGCCGGGTGCGTGGATCCGGGGTCGTGCGACCAGTGGCTCCGCGGCCGTGGGCACCGCGATGACGGGCGGCTCGGGCGCGGCGACCGGGCGCTCGATCGCCCGGGCCTGGGCTTCGGCGGCCGCGAGGATCTGCGCAGCCTGCTGGTCGGCCTCGAGGCGCCGCCGGGCCAGCTCCTCCTGCGTCTCGACCAGCATCGCGACCATGACGTGGTGCATGCCGACGGCCGCGCGCGCGCGGGCGGCGCGCTCGTCGGCGTCGGCGATCAGCGCCTCGAGCCGGGCCTTCTCCGCGTTGGCGGCGGCGAGGAACTCCTCGACGGCCGCACGCTGATAGCCGCGAACCGGCGGTTGCGAGACGGGCTTGGCGATGTCGGCATCCATGACGGCCCTGACGCTAGGGAGTCGAGGTAGCCGCAACTTGAACAACGGGCAAAGGTCGTCTACCTATCGGCGGAACCTTGGCCACCACCCTCAAGGTCGGCGGTGCCCGAGCCATGGTGCCGCTCCGGCGGTGCGCATCGAGTGCCTGGGTACATTGGGGAATGGTGTCGATCCGAGCCGCGGAACCGGCCGACGTGGTCGCGATCACCGACCTGTACAACGCGCTGCTCGAGACGACCACGTACGAGTGGACCGAGGTCCTGCACACGATCGACGAGCGGCGCGCCTGGTTGCGCGCCAAGGTCGCCGCCGGCCACCCCGTGCTCGTCGCGGTCGACGCAGGGACCGTCATCGGGACCGCCACCTACGGCGACTTCCGCGACTCCACCCGCTGGCCCGGGTACCGGTTCACCGTCGAGCACACCGTGCACGTGGCCCGGTCGCACTGGGGCTCGGGCGTGGGCCGGGCGCTCGTCGAACGCCTCGTCGACGTGGCCCGCGTCGACACGAAGCGGGTCATGGTGGCCGCGGTCGACGGGAGCAACGACGGCTCGATCGGGTTCCACGAGCAGCTCGGGTTCCGGGTGGTGGGTCGGCTCCCCGGCGTCGGTGAGAAATGGGGTCGGCCGCTCGACCTGGTCCTCCTGCAACGGGAGCTCTGAGCCCGTCGGGCGCGCGGCGCGTGCGATTTCTTGCCCCACCGTCGGGTTCGTGACGTTTGCGGGTGTAGAACGCCGGGAAGGAAATGCGCACAAGTGTTGCCTGGCGCTTTCAAGTTGCTGAAAGCGCCCGA
Organism: Acidimicrobiia bacterium; assembly: GCA_017882925.1. Lineage (GTDB taxonomy): Bacteria > Actinomycetota > Acidimicrobiia > IMCC26256 > Chersky-534 > Chersky-534. The sequence continues at coordinate 4,335 of JADGOM010000130.1, forward strand.
GCTGCGTGGGGGGACTATGCAGGCACGTCGAACGAGCCGAGCGTTGGCACTTTCGGTGGGGATCGCGCTCTCGGTCGGGGCCCTCGCGCCCGCCGCCTTCGCGGCGACCTCCACCCCGAAGGCTTCGAC
>JADGOM010000131.1 GCA_017882925.1 Acidimicrobiia bacterium
CGCCTCGTAGGCCCCGGCGAGCGGCGAGCCGATCATCACCGCGTCGGCGCCGCAGGCGATGGCCTTGGCGACGTCGCCCCCGGTGCGCATGCCGCCGTCGGCGATCACGTGCACGTAGACGCCGGTCTCGTCGAGGTGCCGGATCCGCGCACCGGCGGCGTCGGCGATCGCGGTCGCCTGCGGGACGCCGATGCCCAGCACGCCCCGGCTGGTGCACGCCTGGCCCGGGCCGACGCCGACGAGGACGCCCACCGCACCCGTGCGCATCAGATGGAGCGCGGTGCTGTAGGAGGCGCAGCCGCCGACGATGACCGGTAGGTCGAACTCGCGGATGAAGCGCTTGAGGTTGAGCGGCTCGGCCGTCTTGGAGACGTGCTCGGCCGACACGACCGTGCCCTGGATGACGAGGACGTCGAGCTCGGCGTCGAGGACGTGCTTCGCGTACTGCTGCACCTTCTGCGGGGTGAGCGACGCGATCGCGGTGACGCCCGCGTCCTTGATCTCGCGGATGCGCTGGCCGATCAGCTCTTCCTCGATCGGCTTCGAATAGACCTCCTGCATGCGCGCGGTGGCCTTGTCGGTGGGCAGCGTCGCGATCTCCTCGAAGATCGAGTCGGGGTCCTCGTAGCGGGTCCACAGGCCCTCGAGGTTGAGGCACGCGGAACCACCGAGGCGCCCGATCTCGACCGCGGTCGCCGGTGAGACCACGCCGTCCATCGCCGACGCGACGAGCGGGATGTCGAAGCGGTACGCGTCGAGATCCCACGTGATGTCGACGTCCTCGGGGTCGCGCGTACGGCGGCTCGGGACGATGGCGATGTCGTCGAAGCCGTACGCCCGTCGCCCGGACTTTCCGATCCCGATCTCGACTTCCACGGCAAAACCCCTGTCCGATCGCCCGCCCGAGTCGATCATCCTAACCGCCACCGACGGCCGTATCCCGCACAGGGCGTAGGCAACGGGCGAATCTCGCCACCGGGGTGGGATCCGGGCTCGAGGTCCCGGGTCGCGATCGCCCGGGAAGGCCCGGAAACCGGCGCTCAGGCGAGCATGTCGCGCGGTGGTGCACTCCCGGTGAGGTGCGCGAGGAGCCCGGTGAGGATGCGCGCGGTCGCACCCCAGACCGTCTCCCCGGCGAGCTCGTAGAAGTAGACGGAGCGGTCGTCGAGCGTCGTGCCGTCGGGCTGCGGGATCGCGAGGTCCCATCGCTCCTCGCGGAACACGTCGTCGTCGAGGAGCTCCGACAACGGCACCTCGAGGATGCGCGCGACCTCGCCCGGCGAGGCGACGAGCGTGGGCGGCTCGGTGAGGATGCCGACGAACGGGGTGACGCGAAAACGCGACGCGAACGTCGCGAGCTCGTCGAGCCGGCCCACCACCTCCACCGCTTCGGGCGACAGGCCGATCTCCTCGTGCGTCTCGCGCACCGCGGTCGCGGCGAGGTCGGCGTCGGCCGCGTCGGCCTTGCCGCCGGGGAACGAGATCTCGCCCCGGTGCGACGAGAGGTTCTCGCGCCGCTTGGTGAGCACCACGTACGTCTCGCCGTACTGCTCGAACAGCGGCGCGAGGACCGCGGCCTCCACGCTCCCGGGCGCGAACGCCGCCGACGGGCGCGGCGGCGGCAGATCCCGCAGCCGGTCGCGCACGACCGTGAGCGGCAGCCTGCGCTCGGCGGCGGACAGCCCGGCCCATGGCGGCGGCCCGCCGGCGCGGGTGACGGCCGGCCGCGGAATCTGCTGTCGTCCACCGCGCGCCATCGCCGGCGAGCCTACCGGGAGGCGCGCCGACAGGAATGCGCCGCACCCGGACGCGACGAAGCCCCGCCGGAGCGGGGCTTCGTGCACACCGGAAGGGTCCGGGCTACTTCTTCTTCTTGTCGTCCGTCACCTTGGCGAGCACGTCGCGGCTCGTGAGGATGAGGAGGTCTTCGCCGTCGACCGCGATCTCGGTGCCGCCGTACTTCGAGTAGATGACCGTCTCGCCGGCGACGAGGTCGACCGGGATCAAGTCACCGTTGTCGCCCCGACGGCCCGGGCCCACCGCGAGGACTTCGCCCTGCTGGGGCTTCTCCTTCGCGGAGTCCGGGATGACCAGACCACTGACCGTCTTCTCTTCGGCCTCGGCGGGCCGAACCACGATGCGGTCTTCCAACGGCTGCAGCTTCATCGATGCGCCTCCTTGTATCAGGCGGGATTTGGGGGGCGCGTTGCCCCGTCGAAATGCAGCACCCGACCTCGGGTGCCCGGGGAGAAGGTACCAGGGTCTTGGCACTCTCGCCATGCGAGTGCCAGCCACCCGGACCACCCCGGCGCGGGGCTCCGCTACCCGACCACCGGCAGCCGCAGGCCGGGCGTGGCCCCCCCGTTGAGCGGCGTCGGGCCGTCGGAGTGGAGCCGGAACCAGCCGGTGGCGGCGATCATCGCGGCGTTGTCGGTGCAGAGCGCGGGGCCCGGCAGGTAGGCGCGGTGCCCGACGGCCGCGGCCAGGTCGGTGACCCGGGCCCGGAGGCTCCGGTTGGCCGCGACCCCGCCGCCGAGGACGAGGGTGCGCGCGCCCGCGGCGTGCGCCGCCGCGAACAGCTTCGTGCTCAGCACGTCGACCACCGCCTCCTGGAACGAGGCCGCGACGTCGGCGACCGGCACGTCGGGGTTGCGCCGCACGAACTGCACCACCGCCGTCTTGAGCCCCGAGAACGAGAAGTCGAAGCCGTCGCCCGCCATCGGCCGCGGGAAGCGGACCGCGCCGGGGTCGCCGGACTCCGCCACCGCGTCGATGGCCGGGCCTCCCGGATACCCCAGCCCGAGGAATCGCGCGACCTTGTCGAACGCCTCCCCCGCGGCGTCGTCCACGGTCTGGCCGACCACGCGGTAGTGACCCCGCGACTCGACGATCACGATCATCGTGTGCCCCCCGCTCGCGATGAGCACCGCGAGGGGTGGGGCGAGCTCGGGCTCGTCGAGCCAGGCCGCCTGCAGGTGCGCTTCGAGGTGGTTGACCCCCACGTACGGGATCGCGCGGCAGAGGGCGACCGCCTTGGCCGCGCTCACCCCGACGAGCAGCGCCCCGGCGAGTCCCGGGCCGTGGCACGCGGCCACCGCGTGCAGGTCACCGAAGTCGCAGCCGGCCTCCACGAGGGCTTCGGCCACGACCACGTTGATGAGCTCGAGGTGGGCCCGGCTGGCGATCTCGGGCACCACGCCCCCGAACCGGGCGTGCAGGTCGACCTGGCTGGAGACGATCGAGGAGTAGATCTCGCGGCCGTCCGCGACCACGGCCGCCGCGGTCTCGTCGCACGAGGTCTCGATGCCGAGCACCAGCTCGCCGGCCGCCCACTGCGCGTTCACCATCGGAGCGGCTCCTCGACGACGGTGGTGCCGGGGATCGTGCGCTCGATCTCCGCGAGTCGCTGCTCGTACTCGGGGGTGTCGACGTCGTGCGCCCACATCACGATCGCGTCCTCGTGGGTCTCGACGTAGTAGTTCTTGCGCACGCCGACCGGCTCGAACCCGAAGCGCTTGTACATCGCCTGGGCGCCGAGATTGGAGACGCGGACCTCGAGCGTGAGCGCGTGCGCGCCGCGGGCGATCGCCTCCCGGCAGAGCACCAGCAGCAGCCGCGACCCGATCTTGTGGCGGTGCCAGCGGGGATCGACCGCGATGTTGGTGACGTGGCCGTCGTCGAGCGACATCATGAGCCCCGAGTAGCCGACGACGTCGCGGCCGACCCGGGCGACCACGTAGGAGCGGGTCGAGCGGAGCGCGAGCTCGCTCAGGAACAGCGACATGGTCCACGGGCGCGGGTACACCTCGCCCTCGATGCGCAGCACGGCCCGCAGATGGCGGCGCCGCATCGGCACGATGCGCACCTCGAGCAGCTCGGGGTCGGCGGAGGTCACCACGTCAGGCCGGCTTCCGGTCCCACTCGATCTCGGCGTCGCTGCGGCGCAGGTACAGCGGCACGATCTCGGTGGGCTTGGAGAACTCCTCGCGCTCGAACCGCGCGTGCGCCAGCTCGATCAGCGCACCCGCGCTCGGGGCCGCGAACTCCGGGCCCGCGAGCTCGACCCGGTCGACCGCCTCGAGCTCGCTGCGGTAGCGGAGCGCGCCGTCGCCGGCGAGCAGCGCCTCCTCGCCGTGCGCCGCGAGCTCGGCCACCAGCTCCGCCGGCGTGCCCACCGAATAGTCGCCGACGCGCTGCAGCCCGCCGGGCACGGCGCGGTACGCGGCCCAGAACACCTCGTGGCGACGCGCGTCGAGGGCCGGGACGAGCAGGCGGGGGGTCTGCCGCAACGGGTAGGCGACCAGATCGAGGCTGGCGATCCCCACGATCGGGACCCGCAGGACCTGGGCCATGACCCGCGCGGTGGTGACCCCCACCCGGAGGCCGGTGAAGAGACCCGGCCCGATGCCCACCGCGATGCCCGCGAGCTGCTCGAGACCGACCCCGGTCGCCCGCAGCAGATAGTCGATCGCGGGCGCGAGCGCCTCGGCGTGGCGCTGGCCCCGGGCCAGCTCCACCCGGCCGACCACCGCGCCGTCGACGCCCACCGCCACCCCGACCTGCGGCGTGGCCGTGTCGATCGCGAGCAGCATCACGGCAGCTCTCCGACGTCGGGTGCGGCCCGGAGCGCGGCTTCGAGGCCGGCGCGACGCGGCACCCAGGTGCCGCCGAGCGGGTCGACGGTGAGGTCGCGCGCGTCGTCCGACGGGCCGGCCTCGAGGACGACCTCGAGGCGATCCGCGGGCAGGCTCGCGGAGATCCGCTCGCCCCACTCCACGAGCACGACCCGGCCCTCGTCGAGCAGCTCGTCGAGCGCGAGGTCGGGGGCGTCGTTCGGGTGGTCGAGCCGGTACACGTCGACGTGCACGAGCGGGATCCTGCCCTCGTACTCCCGCACGATCGTGAACGTGGGGCTCACGACGGGCTCGGTGACCCCGAGCCCGGCCGCGATGCTCTGCGCGAGCGCGGTCTTGCCCGCGCCGAGGTCGCCGGTCAGCAGGACGACGTCGCCGGGCCGCAGCACGTCGGCCACCGCGCGGCCCACGGCCTGCGTGCCCGCGAGCGAACCCGCGCGCAGCTTCATCCGCCGGCCCCGGCCGCGGCGGCGCGGGCGAGGGCCCGCTTGGCCACCACGAAGTCGGCGCGGGAGTCGGCGATGTTGCGGCCCCCGGTGCGGAGCACGGCCGACGGGTGCAGGGTCGGGACGAGCACCGCGTCGGCCCCGTACGCGAACTCCTGGCCCCGCAGCTTCGTGATGCCGACCTTGGTGTCGAGCAGCAGCTTGGTGGCGAAGTTGCCGAGGGTCACGATGACCTTGGGGCGGATGAAGCCCACCTGCGCCTCGAGGTACGGCCGGCACGCATCGATCTCCAGCGGCTGCGGGTCGCGGTTGCCCGGCGGCCGGCACTTCACGACGTTGGCGATGTAGACCTCGGCCCGCGACAGGCCGATGCCCTCGATGAGGGTGGTGAGCAGCTGGCCGGCCCGCCCCACGAACGGCACGCCGGTGGCGTCCTCCTGCTCCCCCGGGCCCTCGCCCACGAACATGAGGTCGGCGCCCGCGTCGCCGGCCCCGAACACGACCTGCGTCCGGGTGGCCGCGAGGGGGCAGCGCGTGCAGGCCAGCGCCTCGCGTTCGAGGTCGGCGAACGACGCGTACGGAGGGGCGGGAGAGATGCTCACGGGGACCTGAACGGCTCGAAGCTGGGTCGGGCGATGCTACCGGCCGTCCTCCGCGACGCGCGCGGGAGGCGCCGGACCCGCCGATCCCGGACGCCATCCCGGCAAGCCCACGCCGACCTCCTCCGCGAACTCCACCAGCAGCGCGTTGAGCTCGTCGGCCCGCTCGAGCATCAGCATGTGGCCCCCGCCCCGGAAGGTCTCCAGGCGGGCGCCCGGGATCCGCTGCGCGATGCGGCGCGACTCCGCGGGCGGGGCGATGAGATCGGCGCTGCCGGTGATCACGAGGGTCGGGAGGTCGATGGCCGCGATGTCGTCGACCAGGTCGAGCTCGAGCAGCGCGGCCAAGGCCAGCTGCACCGTCTCCGGGTCGCACTCGAGGATCATCTGCCGGTTGAGCTCGACGTGGCTCGGGAGCGGGTCGCGCCCGTAGCCCAGGCGGGCCAGGAGGTAGCCGAGGTTGGGCGGGTTCATGAGCATGCCGACGCCCGGCGCCTGCCGGCTCAGCGCGGCCGCGAGCTTGCGCATCGGGCTCGTGCCCATGAGCGGCGCGCGGGCGAGGGTCGAGAGCAGCACGAGGCCGCGGACGCGGGCGTGCGCGACGTCGGGGTGCTCGAGCGCGAACACCTCCACCGCCACGCCGCCCATCGAGTGCCCGACGAGGAGCACGTCGCGGAGATCCAGCTGCTCCAGCACGGTCGCGACGTCGGCGGCCAGGTTCGCGAGGCTGTGGCCGCTCTCGCCCGCCACCGACCCCCCGTGGCCCCGGTGGTCGAATGCCACGACCCGGAACCCGAGCTCGGGCAGCGCGTCGAGCTGCAGCACCCACGACCGCAACGAGAGCGTGACCCCGTGCATCAGCACGATCGTGGGTCCGGCGCCGCGCGAGACGACCTTGATCGTGCCGCCGTCGTGGCTCGCCAACGTCCACGACTCGTCGAAGTGCACCACGAACTCGGTGGGTCCCTCGGGCTCGCGGCGCCGGCGGCCGCGGGCGATCACCGCGCGCTCGACGCCGTAGGCGGTGCCGACGGCTCCCGCCACCACTCCCGTCGCGATGCCGGCGACCTTCGCGATCCGGCTCATCCGCGCGCGCCGTCCGCGCCGAGCGTCCGGCGCGGGACGCGCACGCCGATGCCGCAGACGATCTCGTACGGGATGGTGCCCAGCTTCTCGGCCCACTCCGACGCGCGGATCGTCTCGTCGCCTTGGCTGCCGATGAGCACGACCTCGTCGCCCACGGACACCTCGTCGTCGCCCACGTCGACCATGAGCTGGTCCATCGTGATCGTGCCCGCGATCGGCCGGCGCCGGCCGCCGATGAGCACCTCGCCGTGGGCCGCGCCCAGCGCTCGGGGTACGCCGTCGGCGTAGCCGACCGGCACCACGGCCACCCGGGTCGCGCGTTCGAGCCGGTACTTCAGCCCGTAGGAGATGCGCTCGCCCGCTGGGAGGTCCTGCACGAAGGAGACCCGGGCGTGCAGGCTCAGCGCGGGCACGAGCTCGAGCCGGCCGTCGAGACCGGGGGCCGGCGGGAGGCCGTAGACGGCGATGCCCGCCCGCACGAGGTCGAAGCGGGTGTCGGGCCGCGTGATGAGCGCGGCGGAGTTGGCCGAGTGCACGAGCGGCGGGCGCAGGCCCTCGCGGTCCAGCTCCGCGAGCACGACTTCGAAGGCGCGCAGCTGCTCGGCGGTGTACGGGTCGTCCGGCTCGTCGGCCACGGCGAAGTGCGTGCACACGCCGCCGAGCGTGAGCGCGGCGCGGCCGGCGATGTCGCGGGCGAGCGCGGCGGCGACGTCGGGCGGGCAACCGATGCGGTGCATCCCGGTGTCGACCTTGAGGTGCACCGCCAACGGCGCGGCCCCGGCCGCTTCGACCGCGGCGGCCAGCGCGGCGACGCCGGCCGGGGTGCAGACCACCGGCGTGAGCCCGTGCTCGAGCACCGACGGCGCCGCGGGCGCGGGCGGCTCCGACAGCACGAGGATGGGCGCGTCGATCCCGGCCTCGCGGAGGACGACCCCTTCTTCGACCAGCGCGACGCCCAGCCACGTGGCCCCGGATTCGAGGGCCGCGCGGGCGACCGCCACCGAGCCGTGGCCGTAGCCGTCGGCCTTCACCACCGCCATCACCGCCGCGGGTGCGGCGCACGCCACGATCGCGCGCACGTTCGCGCGGACCGCGTCGAGGTCGATCTCGGCCCAGACCGGCCGGAGTCCCGACCCGCTGACCGTCACGTCAGTCGGTGGCGGCGAGGTGGCGCACGAGGTCGCCCCGGGCGACGATGCCGACGACCTTGCCGTCACCGTCGACCACGGCCACGTGCGTGGCTTCCCGGTCGTGCATGAGCGTGGCCAGCGTCTCGATCGACGCGTCGGGTGCGACCGTCGGCGCGTCGACCTGCATCACCTCGCCGACGGTGGAGGCCGCGACCTTGTGGAGCTCGCGCTCCCAACGCTTCATCGAGCTCGGGATCACCAGCTCGGCGCCGAGGAGGCTGTACATCGTGGGCATGTGCAGGGTCGATTCCGACAGGATGAGGTCCTCGTCCCGCAGCAATCCCAGGTAGACGCCGGCCTCGTCGACCACGGGCGCAGCACCGAAGCGGTGCTCGGCCAACAGGTCGGCGCCCTCGTGGATCGTCTGGTCGGGGCTGAGCGTGACGACCTGGGCGGTCATGATCGACCGCACGTCGGTACTGCCGGGCATGGTCTCTCCTTGGCGTGCAGGGACGAATCCGCCGGACGGGCGGCCGACGGTGGACGGTCAGCCGGGCGGGTCGAGCGTGGCCAGCGTAGGGGGTAGGGCGCCCGGGAGGTCGGAGGCGAGCATCCCCGCGCCGAGCCGGTCGGCGGCCAGACCGTGGACGTAGACCGCCGCGGTGGCCGCCTCGAACGGCCCGAGTCCCCGGGCCAGGAACGCCGCCACGATCCCCGAGAGCACGTCGCCGGTACCGGCGGTGGCGAGCTCCGGCCCACCCGTGGGGTTCACCGCCACCCGCCCGTCGGGGGAGGCCACGACCGTGCCCGGGCCCTTCAGCACCACGACGGCCCCGGTCTTCGCCACGAGGGCGCGGGCGGCCCCCAGCCGGTCGTCGCCGACCGCCTGGTCCATGAGCCGCTGGTACTCGCCGCCGTGGGGTGTGAGCACCGTGGGCAGGCCCGCCGCCCGCCGCGCCACGAGGGGCGCGTCGTCCCGCGCCAGCGCGTTGAGGCCGTCGGCGTCGACGACCAGCGGGACCTCGGCCCGCCGGACGATCTCGCCGACCGCGGCGACCGTCTCGTCGGCGATCCCGAGGCCGGGGCCGACGACCAGCGCGCCGAAGCGGCCCACCGCGTCGACGACCGTCGCGCCGGCCGCGCGGGCGAGCGCGCCGTCGGGAGTGGCCGGCAGGGCGCGGGAGATGCCCTCACTGCCGGACGCACGGGCCGCGGCCTCCGCGCCGGGCACGTAGCACCACGTCATGCCCGCGCCCGCGCGCAGCGCGGCGCGGGTCGCGAGCCGGGGCGCACCGGTCATGCCCGCCGAGCCCCCGACCACCAGCACCGCGGCGTTCCACTTGTGCACGTCGGCCCGGGGGCGGCCCAGCCACCCGGCGACCATCTCCGACGTCGTCACGTTGACCTGCCGGGGCCCGACGTCGATCCCGATGTCGACGACCTCCACGGTCCCGCAGTGCGACCGTCCGGGCTCGAAGCAGTGCGCCGGCTTGCGCGCGGCGAAGACGACCGTGACCGCCGCCTGCACCGCGGGGCCGCGCACCGCGCCGGTCGCGCCCTCCACGCCCGACGGGATGTCGACCGCGATCACGGGCACACCCGCACGGTGGAACGCCTCAACCGCCCACGCGGCCGGGCCTTCGAGCCCGCCCCGGAACCCGGTCCCGTACATGGCGTCGATGCACGCGTCGGCCCGGTCGAACGCCCGCTGCGCGTCGTCCGGGTCGAAGCCCTCGGCGACCGTGACGACCGCGACGCGCACACCCGCGCGCCGCAGGGCGCGCGCGGCGACGAGCCCGTCGCCACCGTTGTTGCCCTGGCCGCACACCACCACGACGTGGCGGCCGTAGGCACCTCCGAGCCTCCGCAGCGTCGCGCGGGCCACCGCGCGCCCCGCCCGTTCCATCAGCACCGCTTGCGGGGTGCCGGCCGCGATCGTCGCCGCGTCCGCGCCCGCCATCTCCTCGGGCGTCACCACCGGCTGCACGTCAGTCGCCGATCGCGATCGCAACGGCCATCGCCGTCTCCGACGAGTGGGTCAGCGACAGCCGCCACTCCCGCACTCCCCGCTGCTCCGCGATGGCCGCGGCCTTGCCGTAGAGCCGCACGGAGGGCGCGCCGCTCCTGGCCCGCTCCACCTCGACGTCGAGCAGCGGGAACGCGCCGAGACCCACGCCGAGTGCCTTCATGACCGCCTCCTTCGCCGCGAACCGGGCCGCGAACCTCGGGGCCGGATCACGGTACCGGTGGGAGTACTCCTGTTCCTGCGGGCTGAACAGCTTGGTCTCGAAGTTGGCCCGCCGGGCCATCGCGAGCCGGAACCGCGGCAGCTCGACGAGGTCGGTCCCGAGGCCGAGGATCGTGTCGCTCACGCCTCGGCGTGCCAGTACTCGGCGAGCAGCAGCACCGGCTGGGTCATCAGGTCGACGAGCGGGATCCGGCCGAGGACCGCGTCGTCGAAGACCGGCTGGGTCTCCGTGACCGCGTCCTGCAGCGCCGTGTACCGGCCCCGGTAGCCCTGCAGCACGGCCCGGGCGATGTCGGCGGGCAGCCGCTCCGGGAGCCGGACGTGCAGCAGCGACAGGCCGACGGTGTGGTTGGCCTTGACCTCGGGGACGATCAGCACGGTGCGGCCGTCGCCACCGCCCACAGTGAGGGTGACCTCCCGCTCCACCGCGGCCCGGTGCTTCGTGCCCCGGAGGGTCTGGTCCCGGTCGGTGCGCGACACGAGGTTGGTCGCGATGCCGCCCTTGTCGACCACGTGCGCGCGGGCGCGCTCGATGGCCGGATCGCCGTCGATCCGGTAGCGCGTGTACCCCACCACCTCGAGGACCGCGGGGTCGAGGTCGACCAGCGTGCGCAGGGTGCGGTAGCTCAACGCGTCACGGCTCACGCCGGCCGCCAGCAGCTCCCGGACCAGAGGCACCCGCAGGAGCGTCTCGTCGGAGCGGGAGATCCCGACCGTCACCGTCTTGGCCTGGTGCTTGATCGCGTCGACCGGGCGCGTGAGCTCCTCGATGCCCTTCGTGAGCGCGGCGGTGAGGTCCTCGACGACCGCGCCCGGGGTGCCGATCGCGCCGAGCTCCACCGCGTAGGCGTCGAGCGGGACCGTGCCGAGCGCGTAGCGGATGACGGTCGCGATCCGTACGGCGGTACCCGCGTCGAGGGCGCCGTCGTACCCACCGGTCCGCAGCTCGTCGAAGTAGCGCCGGGCCAGCGGCTCGAGCGCGATCGCGAGCATCGCCATGATCTCGACCTCGGAGCGGGCCCGACGGACGACGTCGTCGATCGCGGAGCGCGCCTCCCGGAGCGGGCGGGCCGACGCGTCGATCGCCAGCGCGGCCTCGTAGCCGAAGAGGTGGCCGGCCATTGCCGAGAGCACGAAAGCGACCCGGGGATCGACCGACGGCACCGGGATGGTCTCGAGCGCGGCGGAGAAGCGCTCGTCGCCCTCGTCGACGACCGCGATCGGCGCGGCCTTGTGCGCGCGGTAGATCGCGAGCTCCTTGCCCACGTCGTCGGCGTTCGAACCCCGCAGTCCGGCCGCACACACGAAGATCAGAGGCTCGGACGAGAGGTCGATGTGCTTCTTGTCCTCGGTCACGTCACACGCGATCGACTTGTAGCAGAGCTCGGAGAGCTTGATCCGCACCTCCTGCGCGGCGATCCGGTTGACGCCGTTGCCCGCGATCGCCCACGAGCGCCGGTGCGGAGCGTGCCGCTGCGCCACCGCGGCGATGTGGGCGCGTCGCGACAGCACCTCGGTCAGCGCCGCGGGCAGGCCCCGGAGCGCGCGGAGCAACGAGTCGTGCCCGCCCGCGGTCTCGGGCGCGACCTCGGCTGCGATCGCCGCCGCGAGCAGGAAGCCCGCGGCGATCTGCGCGTAGAAGGCCTTGGTCGACGCGACCGACATCTCCACGTCGCGGCCGTCGGAGGTGAACAGCACGCCGTCGGACTTGGCCGCCAGATCGCTGTTGCGCCGGTTCACGATCGAGATGACGGCCGCGCCGTGCGAGCGGACGACGTCGACCGTGCGGTTGGTGTCGGTGGTAGTGCCGCTCTGGCTGATGGCGACGACCAGCGTGTCGTCCATCGACTCCGAGAGACGGAAGCCGGAGAGCTCGGTCGCCAACACGGCCTCGGCCCGCAGCGTGCGGTCGGGGAGCATCGAGTCGAGCGCGGCGGCGAGGCTCTGGCCCGCGACCGCGGCCGTGCCCTGCCCGATCACGAGCACCTGCCGGATCGAGCCGTCGCGCAGGCGGGCCCGGATGGCCGCGGGCAGCGTGGCCTCACCGAGCGCCACGGACAGCACACCGTCGCGCTCCACGACCTTTCCCCGCAGCGTCTTGCGGAACGACCCCGGCGCTTCCGACAGCTCCTTCACGAGGAAGTGCGGGTACGAGCCGCGGTCGATGTCGCGGGTCGTCACCTCGGCGGTGCGGAGGTCGCCCTCCGTGAGCGGGAGGTGGGTGCCGTCGTAGGCGATGCGCTCCAGCCCGGCGAGCTCGCCGGCGAGCCGGTCGTCGAGCACCAGGATCTGCCCTTGGCTGCCCCCGGGGTTGTCCGGGTTGCCCGGCGTCTCGCCGTCGAGCCGCACGTAGGTGGCCGTCTCCTCGACGACGCCGTAGGGCTCGCTGGCGACGACGAACGCGTCCTCCGCCAGGCCCACGAAGACCCCCTGGCCGCTGCCGCGCAACGCGAGGAACAGGCGGTGCGGATCCGCGGGGGTTTCGGCCGCCACCGCGACCGACCCCTCGAACCCCGCCACCGTCGAGCGGAACGCGTCGAGGGGCGCCTCGCCCCGCTGGAGGCGGTGCGACATCAGCGCGGGGATGACCTTGGCGTCGGTCGTGATGCCGACGGGGATCCGGAGCGACTCGAGCGCGATCAGGTCGGCGAAGTTGTCGACGTCTCCGTTGAGCGCGGCCACGACGTAGGGGCCCCCGAGGCGGTCGACCTCCTCCTGGTTGAGCGGGTGGGCGTTGGCCTCGGAGATCACGCCGATGCTCGCCCAGCGCGTGTGGGCCAGCACCACGGCCTCGGCCCCTTCGGTCCGCAGCGCGCGGTGGAGGAGCGCGTCGCCGGTCATCGCCGCGCGCAGCTTCGCGGTGTTGTCCCCGAGCTCGCCGATCTCGGCCGCGGCCTTGTACACGAAGCTCATCGCGTCGTCGGCCACCCGCACCGAGCCACTGGTGAACAGCGGGTCCTCGTCCCGCCCCCGGAGCATCTCCGCCACGGACGGATCGGCGGGGTCGAGTCCGTGGCCGCGCACCAGCACGTGGAGGCCGGCGGAGTCGCGGCCCCGCACCTCCAGGCGGTCGAGCGACGAGAGCACGGTCTGGACCGACGCGCAGGCCTCGATCGCGGCGACCGAGGGCTCGTGACCCGCGAGCGCGGCCACCGCGGCCGCGTGCCGGAGGCGGTCGTGGCCCACGGCCCACACCGCGTCCTTGGCCCGCACGAGCGCCGCGTTCACCGACTCGAGGTCGTCGCCCGCCAGGGTCGTCGACGCGTCGAGGACCTGGTCCAGCCGATCGACCGCGTCCTGCAACGCGCGGGCCGCGGCGGTGAGGTCTCCCCGGCCGTCCGGGTCGGCGAGGAGGGCGCGGACCCCGGGGACGCCGCGGAGCGGGCTGTCGACCGCCTCGACACGTGCGGCGAACTCGCCCAGCGCGGCGGCGCTCGTCCTGGCGTCCTCGACGTCGTCGGGGAGGGCGGCCGCGGCGGCCCGCAGGGCGTCGACGAGCGGATCGAGCTCGGGCGGGGTCCGCCGGGAGGGGCGGCGGACCACGGCGACGATGCCGCACATTTGGACGGGCTCCTTCGCGGACGGCGACGGGACGTGAATGCTAGATCGGCACAACCGGCCCCCACCTGGGGTGGAATCTCACGATCCCCGGGATCGCGTCGTCACGCGGTGCCGGGAGGGGGCCCCGGCCGGTGCGGTGCAGTGCGGCGGATCAGCCCAGCTCGGCGAGCAGCACGGTCTCGAGCCGCTTGGCCACCGCGGCCGCGACCCCGGGCTCCGCGGCCTCGACCATGATCCGGACCACCGGTTCGGTGCCCGACGGCCGGACCAGGATGCGGCCGTCGTCCCCCAGCTCGGACCCGCACGCCTCCACCGCGGCCCAGAACCCCCGCGCGCTGTCGAGCGCGCCGCGGTCCGCGACCCGCACGTTGCGCAGCACCTGCGGGAAGACCGTCATCACGGCCGCGAGCTCCGATAACCGGCTCCCGGTGCGGTGGAGCACGTCGAGGAGCTGGATGCCGGTCAGGGTGCCGTCACCCGTGGTCGCGAGCTCGGAGAAGATCACGTGGCCCGACTGCTCGCCGCCGAGCACCGCGTCGTCCGTCTCCATGGCCGCGAGCACGCTGCGGTCGCCGACGGGCGTCTCGACCACGCGGATCCCGCGGTCCGCCATCGCCCGGCGGAAGCCGAGGTTCGCCATCACCGTGGTGACCACGGTGTCGCGGCGCAGGAGCCCCCGGTCGCGCAGGTCGAGCGCGCAGATCGCGAGGATGTGGTCGCCGTCGATCAGCCGCCCCTGCTCGTCGACCGCGACCACCCGGTCGGCGTCGCCGTCGAACGCGAGGCCGGCGTCGAAGCCGAGCTCCACGACGGCCCGCTGCACGCCCTCCGGATGGGTCGAGCCGCACCCGGCGTTGATGTTGCTGCCGTCGGGTACCGCGTTGAGGACCTCGACCGTCGCGCCGAGCGCGCGCAATGCCTCGGGCGCGACCTCGAAGGCGGCCCCGTGCCCGCAATCGAGCACCACGCGAAGGCCGTCGAGCGAACGCCCTCCGATGCTGGCGCCGAGGTGCGCGACGTACCGCTCGGTGCCACCCGACATCCGGGTCGCCACGCCGACCGCGCCGGCGACGGGCACCCCGTCCCCGGGGCCGTGCTCGAGGATCGCGAGCAGACCCGCCTCGATCTCGCGCTCGGCCGCGTCGGGGATCTTGCGCCCGCCCGCGGCGAACAGCTTGAGCCCGTTGTCCGGAAACGGGTTGTGGCTCGCCGAGATCATCACCGCGGGCGTGTCGAGCGTCTGGGCGAGGTACGCGAGCCCGGGCGTGGGGATGACCCCCGCCGATTCGACCGTGCCCCCTTCGCTGCAGATGCCCGCGCTCAGCGCGACCTCGATCAGCGTCCCCGACCGGCGCGTGTCGCGGCCGACGAGGTATCGGCGGTCGGAGCCCAGCGCGCGCACGACCGCGCGACCGAACGCCACCACCAACTCGGGCGACAGGTCGACGTTCGCGACACCCCGCACGCCGTCGGTGCCGAACTGGAGGGTCACGGCGCCGCCGGCCCGCCTTCGATCAGCGCTTGGAGTACTGGGGCGCCTTGCGGGCCTTCTTGAGCCCGTACTTGCGCCGCTCCTTCTCACGCGCGTCGCGACGCAGGAGCCCGGCCTTCTTGAGCACTGGGCGCTGCTCCGGGTCGAGCGCGAGCAGCGCGCGGGCGATGCCGAGGCGCAGCGCGCCGGCCTGGCCGCTGACGCCGCCGCCGTCCAGGTTGCAGTCGACGTCGTAGACCTCGGCGGTCTGCGTGAGCCGCAGCGCCTCGGTGGCGACGACTCGGTGGGTGAGGATCGGGAACGCGTCCTCGATGGTGCGGCCGTTGCAGGTGACGACGCCGGTACCGGGGCGGAGGCGGACACGCGCGACCGCCGTCTTGCGGCGACCGGTCGTCTGGATCAGGGGCTTGGGCACTGCGACTCCGAGGTGGGGCTAGGCCGGGCGACGGGACGTGAGCGGGTACGGCTGGGGCTGCTGGGCAGCGTGCGGGTGCTCGGGCCCGGCGTAGATCTTGAGCTTCTTGAGCTGGGCGCGGCCGATGCGGTTCTTCGGCAGCATGCCGCGGACGGCGAGTCGGATGACGCGCTCGGGGTGCCGCGCGAGCAGGTGCTCCATGCTCTCGGTCCGCAGGCCCCCCGGGTAGCCCGAGTGCCGGAAGTACTCCTTGTCGGCGAGCTTCCGGACCGACACGTCGATCTTCGCGGCATTGATCACGATGACGTGGTCACCGGTGTCGATGTGCGGCGCGAAGATCGGCTTCTTCTTCCCCCGCAGCAGCGCGGTGACCTCGGTGGCCACCCGGCCGAGGACGAGGCCTTCGGCGTCGATGACGTGCCAGGCTTTCGTGACGTCGCTGGGCTTGGGGCTGAAGGTACGCACAGGATCCTCGAGAGCTGCGGGGCGGATGGAGCACGGAACGCGTGCGCCCGCGACGCGCAGTTCAGCGTCGGGCACGGCGGACAACGCTACAACAGGCTCCACCGCCGGGCAATCAGCCCCGGCGGGACGGTACCGTGGCCCCGTGACGAGCCCCGACGCCGATGTCCTCCCCCCGGCCCATCAGCTGACGCCGGAGCTGGAGGAGGTCGCCGATCGGGCACTTGCGGTCCTCACCGGCCCCGACCTCGACCCCATCGTCGACATGGTCGTCTGGGCCCACGACGGTGCCTACGAAGCCCGGAGCCACGACGGCCGGGTCCGCTTCCGGCGCCGTGACGGCGGGTCGGCGGCGGCGGCCGACGGCGGGGACTCCCGATACGAGGTCCTCGAGATTGTCGGCACGAGCCCGTTGGCCGATCAGCGCACCGACCACCTGGCGCCGCTCGAGGCCGAGCTCGCCGGTCTGCACCCCCACCGGTCGGCCAACTCCTACCCCTTCGCGTACGACCACATCGCCCAGCTCTTCGACCACCCGGCCGCCCCCGACCTGTGCGTGCTGCACTCCGCATCGCACAACTGGGAGGACCAGGGGGGCCACCGGGGCGAGCACGGCTCGCTCGGGGTCGTCCAGGCCCGGGCCCCCTTCGTCCTCGCCGGCGCAGGCGTCCGCGACCGGGGGATGGTCCCCCGGGCCCTGCGCGTCGTCGACGTCGCCCCCACCCTCGCCGCGCTCATGGGCTGCCCGGGCGACGACGCGGGCCGGTACCTGCACGGCCAGGACGGCAGGGTCGTCGCCGACCTGATCGACGGCGGCTCGCGACCACCCGAGCACGTCATCGGCTTCCTGTTCGACGGCACCAACGCCAACGTCCTCTACGCGATGGCCGCGTCGGGAGCGGCCCCCAACGTCGCCCGCCTCATCGCCATGGGCACGGCCTACGCGCACGGCGCGATCGCAGCGCTGCCCACGATCACCCTCGCCAACCACACGTCGATCATCACCGGCCGGCTTCCCGGGCATCACGGGATCCTCAACAACGCCTGGTACGACCGGTCGACGGCGACCCAGGTGATCACCAACTCCTCGGACACGTGGGCGTCGGCCATGGGCCACGCCACCGCCGGCCTCGATTCGCTCCACCACGCCGTGCACCGAGCGTTCCGCGACGCGTTCACGGCGTCGGTCAACGAGCCCTGTGACCTCGGCGCCGACTACTCGACGTTCGACTTCTTCCGCCGGGGCGAGATCCCGCCGATCCCGGAGTCGCCCGACGGGCTGCCCCACTCCACCGAGCGGTTCGTCCGCCCGTCGAAGGACTACGGCTGGGGGACGATCGTCGACCACATGGGCACCGAACAGGCCCTCGGCATCCTGTCCGGCAGCTATCGCGGCGTCGGCTACCCGCGGCCGAAGTTCCTCTGGATCAACTTCGCGCTCACCGACAGCGCCATGCACGAGGGCGGACCCCACTCGGAGGTCGCGGCCGCGTCGATCCGCGACAGCGACGCCCGGCTCGGCGAGATCCTCGCCGCGGTCGAGCGGGCGGGAAGCTTCGACCGCACCGCGTTCGTGCTGGTCGCCGACCACGGCATGGAGGAGACCGATCCGGCGGTGCGGGGCGACTGGGGCCCCGCGCTGCGCGACGCCGGCATCCGGTTCCGCGACGAGGCGTACTCGTTCCTCTACCTCGACGAGTAGCCCAGCTCGCCCGGCGCGTCCCGTGCTTCCGGGGCCGCCGCGTCTCCGTCCGTGCCGTCGTCGAGGCCGGTGTCGACCGACCAGAGCACGAGTCCCTGCGGTGGCGCGACGGGGCTCGTGTCCGACCGGTCGCGACCGCGCAGGATCGCGAGCATCTCGCCCGGGCGCCGCCGGCCCAGGCCCGCGTCCACGAGCGTCCCCACGAGTGACCGCACCAACTGCCAGCAGAACGCGTTCGCGGTGATCTCGTAGCGCAACCGTCCGTCACCCAGGTCGGTCCACTCCGAGCGGAAGACGCGGCGGATGGTGGTGGATCCGGCGGGGCCTCGGCGGCAGAACGCGGCGAAGTCGTGCTCGCCGACGAAAGGGTCGGAGGCGAGCCGGAGCGCACGCAGGTCGAGCGGCGCGTCCACCCACCACGCGTGGCGGCGGAGGAACGGGTCCGCGACCGGGCGGTTCACGATCGTGTAGCGGTACGTGCGGGACCGGCTGCTGTAGCGGGCGTGGAAGTCGGGGGGCGCCAGGCTGGCGCTGCGGACCACCACCTCCGGCCCGAGCATCGAGTTCACCCGGGCCTGGATGCGTTGCGGATCGAGCCCGAAGTCGGCCGGGAAGCTCACGACCTGGCCCCAGGCGTGCACGCCCGCATCCGTGCGGCCCGCGACCGAGAGGTCGACCTTGTGCCGCACGATCTTCTCGAGCGCGGCGACGAGCTCGCCCTCGACGGTCCGCACGTCGCGCTGCGCGGCGAACCCGTGGAAGTCGGTGCCGTCGTAGGCCAGGACAAGCTTCACCTGCGGCGGCCCGCCGGGCGGCTCGAACTGCGTCACGCCGCACCTCCACCGGGATCCGCCGGGGTGCGCGGCGGCGTCATGGGCGAGCCGACCCCTGAGGTCGCCGAAGCGGCTAGACGAACTCGATGCGGGCCATCGGCGCGTTGTCGCCGGGCCGCGGACCGAGCTTCAGGATCCGCAGGTAGCCGCCGTTGCGGTCGGCGTACCGGGGCGCGATCTCGTTGAACAGGCGGTGCGTCGCGCTCTGGTCGTGGATGGTCGAGATCACCTGGCGGACCTGGTGCACGCCGCCCTTCTTGGCCTTGGTCACCAGGTGCTCGGCGTAGGGCCGGAGCATCTTCGCCTTGGCGACGGTCGTGGTGATGCCATCCGCCTCGAACAGGCTCGCGGCGAGGTTGGCCAGGATGATGCGCTGGTGATCCGGGGAACCGCCGAGGCGCTTGCCCTTCTTCGGCGTGGGCACGATTACTCCTTCACGCGCAGGGCCAGCCCGCGCTCGTCGAGCTTCTCGCGCACCTCATCGAGCGACTTCGAGCCGAAGTTGGTGATCGCGAGGAGGTCGTCCTCGGTCTTCTGCACGAGCTGGCCGATCGTGTCGACGCGGGCCCGCTTCAGGCAGTTGCGCGGCCGCTCGGAGAGGTCGAGCTCCTCGATCGGCAGGTCCAGGTCGGGCGACGTCGAGGTCGTCGGCGACACCTCGCCGAGCTCGAGGCCCTTGGGCGCGGCGGACAGGTCGGCGACGAGGCCGAGCAGGCTGCGCAGCGTCTCGCCGGCCGAGGCGAGCGCCTCGCGGGGCGAGATGCTGCCGTCGGTCTCGACGTCGAGGGTGAGCTTGTCGTAGTTCGTGGCCTGCTCGACCCGGGTCGGCTCGACCGCGAAGGCCACCCGCCGGACCGGCGAGAAGATCGCGTCGACCGGGATGACCCCGATGGTCGCGACCCGCTTGTTGCGGTCGGCGGAGAGATAGCCCCGGCCCTGCTCGATCGTGAGGTCGAGGGCGAGCCGGCCCTTCTCGTTGATGGTCGCGAGGTGCAGCTCGGGGTTCAGGATCTCCACGTCGGCCGTCACCTGGATGTCGGCGGCGGTCACGTCGCGGGGGCCGCGCACATCGAGGCGGAGGGTGACCGGCTCCTCGGACTCGCACCGCAGCACGATGTCCTTCAGGTTCAGGATGACGTCGGTGACGTCCTCCTTCACGCCCTGGATCGCGTCGAACTCGTGCAGCGCGTCATCGAAGCGGACCTGGCTGATGGCGGCGCCGGGGATCGACGACAGGAGCGTACGGCGGAGGCAGTTGCCGAGGGTGTGGCCGAAGCCGGGCTCGAGGGGAGAGATGACGAACTGCTGGAAGTTGCCTTCCTCTTCGCCGGCCTCGATCTCGGGACGCTGGATGATGAGCATGCTGTGTCCTTGGGGTTGCGTCCGATACGGCGCCGCCGGGATGGCGGACGCCCGCGGGTTACTTCGAGTAGAGCTCGACGATGAGCTGCTCGCGCACGGGCACGTCGATCTGCTCTCGGAGGGGGAGGTCGCG
>JADGOM010000014.1 GCA_017882925.1 Acidimicrobiia bacterium
CCACCAGACCGGGGCCTCGTTGCGGAGCCAGGTGAAGAACTCGTGCGGCGGTCCTGCGGCGAAGCTCGCCGGATCGCTGAGGTCGACGGGCATGACGGGGGCAATACTCATGAGGACCTCCGAGCGGGTGGCGCAAAACAGGAACGCGTTCCACTTCTAAGGTAGCCCAGGCCTGGCCCGCGTAGCATGGCCAACCGCGCCGGGACCCGGCGCCCGCGATCGCTTCGAGGAGGTCCCCGCGTGGCCGAGATGCTGCCCATCAGCACCAAGCACTGCCGGGTGGAGCGCGACGGGGCCGTCCTCGTCCTCACGATGAACCGGCCCGAAGCCCGCAACGCGCTCAGCCCGGAGATGCTCGTCGGGTTGGCCGACGGCTACACGCTGCTCGACGACGACCCCGAGCTCCGGTGCGGGATCCTCACCGGCGCCGGTGGCACCTTCAGCTCCGGCGCCGACCTCAAGGCGATGAGCACGCCGTCGGAGAGCGGCTACGTGCGGGAGCGCATGGCGTCCGAGCCCAACCTCCACTGGAAGGCCCTCCTGCGCGACTACCGCTGCAGCAAGCCGCTCGTCGCCGCGGTCGAGGGCTACGCCGTCGCCGGCGGCACCGAGATGCTGCAGGGCACCGACGTGCGGGTCGCGGGCGAGACCGCGACGTTCGGCGTGTGGGAGGCGAAGCGGGCGCTGTTCCCGCTCGGCGGGTCGGCCGTGCGGCTTCCCCGCCAGATCCCCTACGCGCACGCGATGGACATCCTCCTCACCGCCCGCCCCGTCACCGCCACCGAGGCCCAGGCCATCGGCCTCATCAGCCGGGTCGTGCCCGAAGGCGGCGCGCTCGACGCCGCGAAGGAGATCGCGGCCACCATCGCCGCCAACGGGCCGCTGTCGTGCCGGATGATCCTGCGCGCGTGGCGCGAGACCGAGGGCATGCCCGACGCCGAGGCCGTCGCCTACCAGGACCCGCTCGGCTGGGAGGTCATGGCCTCCGAGGACGCGCAGGAAGGCGCCCGGGCCTTCGCCGAGAAGCGACCGCCCGTGTTCAAAGGACGCTGATGACCGACGCCCCGCCGACGCGCGCCGACGCGCACGAGCACGCCCTCTCCGAACACCTGCTGGCGCCCGGGATCGCGACCGAGGTCCAGGAGTTCGACTCCCCCACCCGGCGCCGGCTCGCCGACGCGACCCGCCACCTCATCGACGCGGTGCTCACGTCGGAGGGCGCCGACGCCGACACGCTCGACGCCGCGGCCGACATGGTGGAGGCGCTGGCCGCGCAGCTGCACGGCGCGCCGCTCGGCGACCGGCCCAGCGGCCGGCGGGGCCGCGCCGAGGTCAGCCACGGCGACTACCTTCCCCGCTCCCCCGTCGTCGGCGGCACCAACCCGATGGCGCCGCCGATCGAGTACGCGGTGCGCGGCGGCCGCCTCTACGGCACCGGCAGCTTCGGCGCGCCGTACGAGGGCCCGCCGGGCTACGTCCACGGCGGGGTCATCGCGCTCGCGTTCGACGAGCTGCTCGGCGTCGCCAACATCGTCTCCGGACACCCGGGCATGACCGGCACGCTCACGATCCGCTACCGCCGGCCGACCCCGCTGGGGCAGGAGCTCGACTTCGAGGCCTGGACCGAGCGGGTCGAGGGCCGGCGCGTCACCACCCGCGGCACGATCACCTCCCACGGCACGCTCACCGCCGAGGCCGAGGGGCTGTTCGTGGTGGTCAACCCGGAGCGGGCGGCCGAGTACTTCGGTGCCCGGGCCGAGGCGCCCGGCCCCGTCGACCCCCTGCCGTGACCCCGCACCGTCCCGTGCGGGCATAGCGCGGGACCGGTGCGCGCGGTCGGTGCCCAGGGATCGCGGGAGGGTCGGCCGCGCGTCGGGCTGGTGCTCGGCGCGGGTGGACTCGTCGGCCAGGCCTTCCACAGCGGATTCCTGGCCGGCCTGCACGACGCGACGGGATGGGACGCGCGCGACGCGTCGATCGTGGTCGGCACGTCGGCGGGCTCGTGGGTCGCGACGTACCTGCGCTTCGGCATCTCCGGCCCCGACCTCGCCGCCGCCTACGCCGACGAGCCGATGACGGCCGAGGGGAAGGCGATCTCCGATCGGCAGAACCCCGACCCGTCGCCCCCGCTGCCCGAGGGCGGGCGCTTCCGGATCGGCCTCCCGCACCCCTCCGCCGTGGTCCGCGCGCTGCGCGCACCGTTCGACGCCCACGTGATGGCGGTGCTCGCGTCGGCGCTCACACCCGGCGGGACGCCCACCACCGGATGGGCCGAGTCGTTGCACGGGCTCACCGGTGACGCGTGGCCCGATCCGCCGTTGTGGATCCCCGCGCTGCGCCGGCGCGACGCGCGCCGCGTCGTCTTCGGCCGCGACGACCGCACGCCGTCGGTCGCAGCCGCGGTCGCGGCGTCGAGCGCGGTGCCCGGCTACTGCGCGGCCGCGGTCATCGACGGCGTCGAGTACATCGACGGCGCCGCCTATTCGCCCACCAACGCCGACCTGCTCCGGTCCTGGCCCGAGCCGCTCGATCTCGTGATCGTCTCGTCACCGATGTCGGCCGCGTCGACCACCCGCTCCCCCGAGCGCGCCCTGCACTCGCTCCGCCTCGCGATCGAGGTCTTCATGCTCCGCCGGGCCGGCATCCCCACTGTGGTCGTCGCCCCCGACCCCGAGACCCTCGACGTGATGGGCCCGAGCTCGCGCGACCGGTCGCGCCGCCCCGCCGTCGTCCACCGCCTCCGCGCTCTCGCCGGCGAGCGCACGCGGGCCGGCGACTTCGCCCGGCTGAGCTCCACCGCCTAGTCGCGGCGGCGGGTCAGCCCTGGGTGATGCGGTCGAGGCGCTCGGTGGCCGCGACGTACTCCTCCACGAGGTCGAACATCACGTCGCGTACGGGCTTCACGCGGTTCATGGTGCCGACGACCTGCCCCACGGGCATCCCGACGAGGTCGCGGTTCTCCGACCGCGTGATCCGCTGCAGCGCTTCGGCGGTGAGCATGAACTGCAGCGGCATCGGCAGCGTGCCGGGCGACTCGTCGCTCTCCCACGCGTCGGTCCACGCGGTGCGCAGCAGGCGCGCCGGCTTGCCGGTCATCGACCGCGACCGGACCGTGCCGCGCGAGTTGGCCGCGAGCAGCTTCTCGATCACGACCGGGGCCATGTCGGACTCGGCGACCGTGAGCCAGATCGATCCGGTCCACACGCCCTCGGCCCCCATCGCGAGCGCGCCGGCGATCTGGCTGCCGCGGCCGATACCGCCGGCCGCGAGCACCGGCACGTCGACCGCGTCGATCACCTCCGGCCACAGCACCACCGAGCTGATCTCGCCGGTGTGCCCGCCGGCCTCGGTGCCCTGCGCGACCACGATGTCGACGCCCAGCGCCACGTGCTTGCGGGCGTGGTCGGCGGTGCTCGCGAGCGCCGCCACCTTCACGCCGTGCTCGTGCGCGAGGTCGACGACGTCCTTGGGCGGCGGCCCGAGCGCGTTGACCAGCAGGCGGATCGGGTGCGCGAGCGCCACTTCGACCTGCGGGCGCGCGGTGGCGTCGGTCCAGCCGAGCAGGTGGTGCGGCGTCTCGAGGTCGGGCGGCAGCTTCGGCACGCCGAAGCGGTCGAGGGTGGCCTCGACGAAGTCGCGGTTGGCCTGCGGGATCATCTCCTCGAGCTGGCCCTCGAGGTTGTCGGCGTCGAAGCCGGCGGTGTCGATCACCGTGGCCGGCATCACGACGTCGACGCCGTAGGGGCGCCCGTCGATGTGCTCGTCGATCCACTGCAGCTCGATCTCGAGCTCCTCGGGCGTGAAGTACAGCGCCCCGAGGACCCCCATCCCCCCGGCCTTGCTCACGGCGACGACCACGTCGCGGCAGTGGCTGAAGGCGAAGATCGGGAACTCGAGGCCGAACTCGTCGCTGACTCGTGTGCGCATGGCCGGAGACTAGGGAGGCCGGCTCGGAACTGCAACCGGTTCTACTTGCCGGTAGCCTCCCCGGACGTGAACGGACCTCCGACCATCCGACCGACAACGGGCGCCACCTCCGGGTCGGGGACCGCGCCCACGTCGCGGGCGGCGCAGACGGCGGCGCGCCGGGCCCGCCTGCTGGAGACCGCCATGACGCTCGCGGGCGAAGGCGGCTACGAGGCCGTCCAGATGCGCGACGTCGCCGCGCGCGCCAACGTCGCGCTCGGCACGCTCTACCGCCACTTCGCCTCCAAGGACCAGCTGCTCCTCGCCGCGCTCGCGACCCAGGCCCGCCAGCTGCGCGACCGGCTCACCGAGCGGCCGGCGCCCGGCGCGACCGCCGCGGCGCGGGTCGGCGCGGTGCTGCGCCGCGCGAGCCGCTCGATGGAGGGCGACCCCAACGTCACCGGCGCGATGGTCACCGCGCTCTCGAGCGCCGATCCCCACGCGGGGATCGCGAAGCACGAGGTGTTCGTGGTGATGACGTCGATCTTCGCCGACGCCATCGGCGAGGAGCGCGCCGACCTCGAGGCCGCGGCGCGCGCGCTCGGCATGGTGTGGTTCTCCGCGCTCGCGTTCTGGGTCGGGGGCCTGCTCGACGGCCCCGGGATGGAGCACGAGCTCGAGTCCGCCGCCCGGCTGATCCTGGGCTAGTTGTCAGTCTCTGAGCAGCGGCAAGACCGCCTCGCCCAGGAGCAGCACGTTGTCGGGGTCGGTCGAGTCGACCGGGCCCGCGATGACCCACTCCGCTCCGGCCGCGATGTAGGCGCGCAGCCGTTCGGCCACGTGCTCGGGCCCGCCGACGATGACGTCGTGGCGCTCGGGGTCGATGTGGTGCCGCTCGGCCTTGGTGCGGGCGTCGCGCTCGAACTCCGTGAGGACGACGAGGCCGCCCCAGGAGCACACGACGCCCGGGTTGACGGCCCGGGCCCGCTCGACCCCCACACCGAACCGCTCGACCGCGCTGCCCCAGTGGTTCCACCCGTCGGCGTCGGCCACCGCGGCCGCAACGTGGCGGATCGCGCCGCCCACCCACACCGGGTACCCGCGGCCGCGGCACTCGCGCACCGCGGCGCCGAGCGAGTCGAGCCGGTCGGCCATCGTGCCGAACGGCAGCCCGAACGTCTCCATCTCCTCCCGGCTCTGCGAGTCGCCCGACCCGATGCCGGCGATCAACCGGCCACCGCTGATGCGCTGCAACGAGTCGAGCGCCGCCGCGAGCGTCGCGTGCGGACGGAGCGTGCTGCGGGCCACGAGCGTGGCCACGCAGACGCGCGTCGTCTCGGCCGCCACCGCGCCGAGCAGGGTGAGCCCTTCGAGCGCGGGACGCCGGCCCTCGGCGCTGAGGCGGAAGAGGTGGTCGAACCCGAACACGCCGTGCAATCCCGCGGCGTCGGCCGCCCGCGCGATCTCGAACGACGAGTCGGGCTCGTCGCGGAAGTTGGGCAGGGTGATCCCGAGACGGGGGCCGTCGGTGCTCACGTCGCGGCGCGGCGCGCCAACGCGGCGGCGCCGATGACGCCCGCCCGCTCGCCGAGCGTGGCCGCGACCAGGTCAGGGACGGGGCGCTCGGTGCCGGCTTCGATGCGGAGGAGGAAGTGCTTGCGCACCGGCTGGATCAGCACGTCGCCCAGGGCGATCAGCCCACCGGAGATCACGATGGCCGACGGGTCGAGGATGTTGGCCAGGTTGGCGAGCCCGATCGCGACGAGGTCGGCGTAGCGGTCGATGAGCGCCACCGCGTCCGGCGCACCGGCCGCCGCGGCCTGCCCGACCTGGTGGCCCGTGATCGCGGCGACGTCGCCGTCGGCTTCGGCGAGCACGCTCGGCGCGTCGCCCACCGCCGCGGCCTCCCGCCCCATGCGCCCGAGCGCGTTGCCCGACGCGAACGCCTCCCAGTGCCCGCGCTCGCCGCACGCGCAGAGCGGCCCACCGAGGTCGATCGTGATGTGGCCGATCTCCGCCGCGTAGCCGTGCCCACCGCGGTACACCTCGCCCCCGATGATCAGGCCACCGCCGATGCCGGTGCCGAGGGTGACGAGGAGCGCGTCGTCGATCCCGCGGATGGCCCCGTGGACGGCCTCGCCGTAGGCCGCGACGTTGGCGTCGTTGTCGACCACGACCGGGAGCGGGAACTCCTTCGAGAGCTCGGCGAGCACGTCGACGTGTTGCAGGCCGGGCAGGTTGGGCCCGTAGCTCAGCCGGCCCGAGCGGTCGACGAGACCCGCGATGCCGACACCGACCGCGGCGACGCCGGGGCACGCGTCGCGCAGCTCGGTGAACGCGCCGTTCATCGTGGCGGCGGTCTCGACCCAGGTGCGAGGGGTGTCGCGCCGGGTCTCGGCGAACTCGCGACCGGTCTCGTCGACGACCGCGGCGGCGATCTTGGTGCCGCCGATGTCGAACCCGATCGTCTGCATCGGGAGAGGGTACTGCCGGCCGCGAACGGTCAGTCGACGTCGATCCGCTGGGTCCGCGCCGCCTTCGACCGGGTCGGCGCGCCACCGTCCGCGGCGGCACGGTCCGGCGCGGCGGCCTCGTCGGCGGCGCGGGCGCCTTCCATCGCGCCCTCGGCCGCGTCGACCACGGCCTTGGCCGCGCGCATCAGCTCCCGCGCCGCGTTGACCACGTGCTCGAGCACCACGGGCGCGGCCTCGCCGAGCTGCTCGAACACCGCGTCGACGGCCCGCGCCGACGCGGATCCCGACGTCTCCCGCCCGGCGTCGGCCGAGGCACCGGCGCCGTCGTCGGAGCCGGGCATCGCGCCCGCGGGGTCGTCGGGACCCGGATCCTCGACGCGCGGATCCTCGACGCGCCATTCCTCGGCTCGCGGTTCCTCGTCTCGCGCCGGCTCGGCCGGGTCGGGGCGCGGACCGCCGATGCGCCCGCTGCGGGGGCCCGACGCGTCAGGCACCGACCGGCTCCCGGAACGCGACCTCGAGCCGGTCGCCGTGGAGGTGCGCGCCCGCGACCTCGCGACGCGCCAGCGCGTCGGGCAGCACGATCGACCGCCGGTACGCGCCGAGCCCGAGGAAGAGCTCGTCGCCCCGACGGACGAGGTCGACCTCGGCGCCGGTGGTGAACGGCAGCAGCATCGAGAGGATCACCTCGGCGCCGCGGGGCTCGACCCGGAACGGCTCGAGGTCGGCGAGCCGGGCGGTGCAGTCGCCGTCGCGGTAGAGCGACGCCGCGAACGCGGCCAGCCGCGTCGGGCCGATGAGCTCCTCGGGCGCGAGGTCGGCGTAGAGCAGGGGCACCGGCTCGAACCCGATGCGGATCGCGGTGAGCTGCTCGAGCTGCACCGCCTTCCACGCGTCGAACCACGGGTCGGTGATCGCGTCGGGCAGCAGCCGGTTCACGATCACCGCGTCGACGTGGTAGCCGAACAGCGAGAGGTACGTGAACGTGCGGCGGGCCTCGGCCACCACGAGCTGCTCGGGGTTCACGACCAGCCGCGCGCTGGTGACCGCCCCGTCGGTGAGCAGCTCGCGCACGCCGTCGAGCCGGGCGTAGAACCGCCGCACCGCGTCGAACACGCCGTCGCTCGCGACGGGGATGTCGACGACGCGCCGCAACAGCGGCCGGACCGCGCG
Organism: Acidimicrobiia bacterium; assembly: GCA_017882925.1. GTDB lineage: Bacteria > Actinomycetota > Acidimicrobiia > IMCC26256 > Chersky-534 > Chersky-534. Next base: position 7,554 of record JADGOM010000014.1, read on the forward strand.
CGTGAGCGCGCGTTGGGCCGGGAACACGCGGTCCATGTACCAACCGAGCACGTCGGGGAGCGACAGGAGGCGCAGCGTCTCCGCGGTGGGCGCGCAGTCGACGACCACGAGGTCGTAGTCGCCCGACTCCGCGAGCTCCTTGATGTCGGCGAGCCCGAACACCTCGTCGAGCCCGGGGATCACCGCCAGCTCCTCGGCCTCGATCCCCTCCGCGCCGGCCCAGTCGAGCAGCGCGACCAGGTACTGGCGGACCTCGCCCCACGCGGCCTCGAGGCGCTCGCGCGCGTCGAGCTGCTGCGCGTGCAGGGTCCCTGAGACCGCGGCGTCCGGGCCCGGCCCCGGGCCGCCGTCGAGTGGGATCGGCGTGGCCGACGACCCGATCGGGCACGCGAACGCATCCGCGAGCGAGTGGGCTGGATCGGTGGAGCAGATCATCACCCGGTTGCCGGCTTCGGCCGCGCGGACCGCGGTCGCGGCTGCGGTCGTGGTCTTGCCGACGCCGCCCTTGCCGGTGAAGAGGAGGATGCGCATCGCGCCGCGAGGCTACCGGACCCCTGTCCCGCCCACCCGGGCTGCCCGCGGACCCGGGGCCCCACGCTGCCGCCCCAGGGATCGCGCTCAGGAATCGCGCTCGACGGCCTTCTTGAGCTCTTTGAGCGCGTTGCCGGTGATGAGCCCGGCGGCCCGCCGCTTGATGAGCCCCGGGATCGGCATCGTGATGTCGACCGCGAGGTGGTAGGTCACCCGCGTGATGTCTCCGTCGGCCTCGAAAGCGTAGGTGCCGTCGAGCTGACGGAGCATGTCGCCCTCCTCCAACTTCCAGGAGAACGAGTGCGGGGCGTCGGAGTAGTCGTAGCGGATGACGTAGTGGATGCTGCGGCCCATCGCCGCGACCCGGAACTCGGCCCGGGCCGGCCGGCCCTCGGCGTCGACCTCGAGGACGGCGGCCTCCTTCACGTCCTTCGCCCACTCCGGATAGCGCGCGAGGTCGAGCACGACCGCCCAGCACTGCTCCGGTGCGGCCCGGATCTCGATGCGTTCGTGCGTCTGCTCGGCCATCGGCCGCCCATCGAATCGCATGGGCCGCGCGGGAGCAAATGGCACGCCGAGCTCAGCGCCGGCGGGCCACCCGGCGCTTCGGGTACTTCTGGTACCGGGCGTTCCACAGACCCATGTACGACAAGGGCAGGAGCGGCACCAGGGTCGCAGCCGGGTTCTCGACCGCGGTGGCGGCCGCCACCGCGAGGCACACGACGAGGGCGCCGTAGAGGTTCCAGCGGACCGGCTTCGGCGCCGTGGTCCGCAGGAGGAAGAGGTCGCCCACGCTGATGTCCTCGTCGCGCGTCGTGCGGGCCAGGCTCTTGAAGAAGGCCCAGCCCCACACCGCGATGCTGAGCAGCAGCAGCGCGACGCAGATCCCGGCCGCGATCGGCTCGAGACCGGTGACCCCGAGGGCGACCGGGATGGAGGTGGCCGCGAACAACAGGTTCGCCACCCACGCCCAGGCCACGATCCTCCGGCCCGGCCAGGCCGGCGCCGCGGCGGGTCCCGGTTCGGCCGGCGGAGCGGGTTCGGGCCCGGGCCCGGGAGCCTCATCGGCGGACGGCACGCCGCGGAGCCTACGCGGGGTCGAGCGCGGTCAACGATGCGAGGTCGCCCCGGGCCAACGGGAGCAGCCGCGTGACCAGGTGCTCGTAGGCGAAGTCGGCGACGGCCCGCTCCCGCGCCGCGGCGCCGAGCGCGTGGCGTCGATCCGGATCGTCGAGCAACCCGGCGATCGCGGCCCGCACCGCGTCGACGTCGCGCGGCGGCACCACGAAGCCCGTTCGGCCGTTGAGCACGGCTTCGTGCGCGCCGCCGCTCCGGCCGGCGACCGCGGGCACCCCGCAGGCCGCGGCCTCCAGGAACACGATCCCGAAGCCCTCGGCCTCGAGGCCGCCCCAACGGTCGCGGCACAACATCGCGAACACCGACGCGCTCCGGTACAGCGCGGGCAGCTCGGCGTCGGGCACCCGGCCCGCGAAGCGGAGCCGGTCGCCGAAGCCGAGCGTGGCGCCGATGCGCACGAGGCGCGCCCGGTCGCGGCCGGCGCCGCCGATGAGCACGTCGCAGTCGAGCGGGGCCGTCGCCTCGAGCAGCACGTCGAAGCCCTTGCGGGGGACGAGCCGGCTGAGCCCGAGCACGAGCGGTCGCGCGTCGGCGGCGCGCGCCGGCTCCCCCACCTCCGGCTCGGACGTGAAGCGGGCCACGTCGACGCCCGGTGGCACGATCAGCCCCCGCAGACCCGGGCCGGCGACGCGGCGTGCTTCCCCGGCGGGATAGCTGCCCGCCGCGACGATGCCCGCGCTCGCGTGCAAGACGCGCCGGGCCAGCGCGCGCGAGCCCGGGAGGCGCGCCGGCACGGTGATCTCCGCCCCGTGCGCGATCACGACCACCGGCGCGGACCGCAGCTTCGGCGCCACGAGGCCGAGGGGCAGCATCGGATCGAGGAAGATCAGGTCGGCCCCGACCTCGCGCGCGAGCGCGTCGATGTCGCGCGCGAGCCCCGGACGCGGCAACAGGACCGGGTCGCGCGTGCGCTCGACCCGGAAGCCCTGCTGCGCGTCCCACTCGGGCGCGCCGCGGTGCGGGGTCGTCAGCACCGTCGTCTCCTCCCCGGGCAGCCGCCGCCAGAGCTCGTAGAGGTACGACTGGATGCCGCCGAGCTTCGGGGGGAAGTCGTTGGTGACCAGCAGCGACGGCACCGGTGCGCTCCCAGCTCGAGCTCGGGGATCAGATGGCGGAGTGACGCTACGCGGCGGTCAGCCCGCCGCGTGCGCGTGCTCGAGCGCCGCCGCGAAGCTCGTGCGCTCGAAGATCATGCGCCGGTACTGCATGAGGTTGCGCGGCCGCGAGAACGCGAGCGCGCCGATGAGCCGGCCGGCCCGGCCGAACAGCGCGACGAAGCGGTACTCCTCGGTGGTGCCGTGCACGATCGCGACCTCGTCCTCGCCGGTGAAGCGCCCCGCGCTCTGGATCTTCACGTCGTACTGGTCGGACCAGACGAAGGGCACGGGCGCGAACGGCTCCGCGCCGGCCTCGTCGGGGCCCGTGCGCACGAGCCGGAGCGCGGCCGCGACGCCCTGCTCGGCCGCGTTGGTCCAGTGCTCGAGCCGCATCAGCTCGTCGTCGAACAACGGGTTCGGCCACCGGCACACGTCGCCCGCCGCGACCACGCCGGGCGCGGCGCGCAGCGTGGCGTCGCACACGACGCCGTTGTCGAGGGTGAGCCCCGACCCTTCGAGCCACCCCGTGACCGGGACGACGCCGATGCCCACGATCACGAGATCCGCGTCGACGGTGCGGCCGTCGACCAGCCGCACCCGCTCCACCCGGCCGTCGCCCTCGAAGCCCTCGACGCCTGCGCCGAGGTGGAGGTCGACGCCGTGGTCGCGGTGCAGCTGCGCGCACACCGCGCCGAGCATGGGCCCGAGCCCCCGCACCATCGGTTGGGGCAGGGCCTCGAGCACGGTGACGTCGAGCCCACGGCCGCGGCAGGTGGCCGCGACCTCGGAGCCGATGAAGCCGGCCCCCACCACGACGACCCGGGGCGACGCGTCGAGCCGCGTAGCGATGTCGCGCGCGTCGTCGACGGTGCGGAGCGTGCACACACCGTCGAGCTCGTTGCCCGGGAGCCCGTCCATCGTGCGCGCCTGCGAGCCGGTGGCGAGGAGGATGCCGTCGGCCGCGACGCGACTCCCGTCGTCGAGGAGGACGGCCCGGCGCGCCGGATCGAGGTCGAGGCCCGCCGCGCGCGTCGCGAGCCGGAGATCGAGATCGAGGTCGTCGTAGGGGTTGGCCCGCAACGACAGCTTCGTCTCGTCCCACTCCCCCGCGAGCATCACCTTCGACAGCGGCGGCCGGTCGTACGGGAGATGGGGCTCGGCCCCGATGAGCGTCAGGCGCCCGTCGAAGCCCTCACGCCGGAGCGTCTCGACGGCCCGGAGGCCGGCGAGCGACGCACCGACGACGGCGATCGACTCCAAGCGGTCTCAGCCCTCGATGCTGATGGCCAGCTTCGGGCACATCCGAACCGCTTCCTCCATCTTCGGCCGGAGCGACTCGTCGGGCTCCTCTTGGAGGATGTAGAGGAAGTCGTCGTCGCGGACCTCGAAGACCTCCGGGGCGATGCCCATGCAGACGGCGTTGCTCTCACACTTGTCGAAGTCGACGACGATCTTCATGGCGGGCTCCTCCAGGACGCGGGTCGACGCATGCGACGGAACGGCAGGACCCTAGACCGACGCGGGCAGCAGCGAGGCGGAGCCCGCGTCGAGGAACAGGCGAGCATGGGGCGTCTCGCGCAGGATCGACGCCGGGCACTCGGTGGTGACGGGCCCGGTGAGGGCGGCGAGGATCGCCGGCGCCTTGCGGGCCTCGGGCGCGGCGACCAGATCGACCCGGGCCCGGAGGAGCGCGGGGATCGTGACGGTGAGCGCGGTCGCCGGCACCGAGTCGACGTCGGGGAAGTGCCCCTCGCCCACCTGCTGGCGCCGGCTGGCGAGGTCGAGGGTGACGACCTTCAGGTCGACCGGGTCGTCGAAGTCGGCGAACGGCGGGTCGTTGAACGCGAGGTGGCCGTTCTCCCCCACCCCCATGCAGACCAGGTCGAGCGGGTGGGCCGCGAGCAGGGCGGTGTAGCGGGCGGCCTCCGCGGCGGGGTCGGCGAGCCCGTCGATCAGGTGGAACGCGCGCGGCGGGACCGGCACGCGGTCGATGATCCGCTCGCGCAGGTAGCGGGCGAAGCTCGCCGGGTGGTCGGGCCGGATCCCGATGTACTCGTCCATGTGGAAGCCGACGAGCCGGGACCAGTCGACGTCGGTGCGGGCGAGGAGGGCGTCGAGGAAGCCGATCTGCGAGTTGCCGGTGGCGAACATCACGCTCGCGATGCCTCTCGCAGCGATCGCGTCGGCGATCACCGCGGCGGCCGCCGCCGCCACCGCGGCCCCCAGCGCCGCGCCGTCCGGGTGGACCTCGACCCGGAGCCGGTCGACGTTGAAGGTTCGTTGCGGCGCCATCGGGTCTCCTCACCGGCCCGGACCCGGATCCGAGCCACGACCGGAAGGCGGCTCACCGTACTGTGTGGCGGGTTCCCTGACCCGGACGTCATACTTGACGGCCGCCTGTCCGCTTTCCGGAGGTCCGATGACTGATTCGCCGACCGATGTCACAGGACGCCAGCTCCAGCTCCGTGACGTCGACCTCGACGCGTTCCTGCACCCGAAGACGGTCGTCCTGATCGGCGCCTCCGAGACGCCCTACAAGTCCAACACCGCGATGACGACCAAGTTCAAGGCCTGGTCCGACAAGAACGACGCCACGTTCATCCCGGTGCACCCGAAGTACGAGACCGTGCTGGGCGAGAAGTGCTACCCCACGATCTTCGACGTCCCGGGCGACATCGACCTGGCCATCATCCTCACGCCGAAGGCCGTCGACACGTTCGAGGAGGTCCTCAAGCGGGGGGCCAAGTTCGCGGTGATCTTCGCGGCCGGCTTCGCCGAGACCGGCGAGGAGGGCGAGCGGCTCCAGGCGCGGCTCACCGACCTCGTCGACAACGGCGCCGTCCGCCTGATGGGCCCCAACACCAACCTCAACGCGTTCGAGGACTTCCGCGAAGACCTCGAGGGCCGCTCGATCGCCCTGGTCACGCAGTCGGGCCACCAGGGCCGCCCGGTCTTCCAGGGCCAGGAGCTGGGGATCAAGATCACGCACTGGGCGCCCACCGGCAACGAGGTCGACCTCGAGTTCGCCGACTTCGCCCGCCACTTCGCCGACCAGCCCGAGGTCGGCGTGATCGCCGCCTACATCGAGGGCTTCAAGGACGGGCGCACGCTCATGCTCGCGGCCGACCACGCCGCCGCGCTCAAGAAGCCGATGGTCATCGTCAAGGTCGGGCGCACCGACGAGGGCACGGCGATGGCGAAGGCCCACACCGGCCACCTCACCGGCTCCGACGCGGTGACCTCGGCGGTGTTCCGCCAATACGGCGTCACCCGGGTCGACGGCCTCGACGAGCTGCTCGAGACCTCGGCCGCCTTCGCCCGCACCCGGCCCCCGAAGGGCGACGGCGTCGTCGTCTACGCGATCTCGGGTGGCACCGGCGCCCACTTCGCCGACATGGCCGCGGCCGCGGGCCTCCACCTGCCGGAGCTCACCGAGGAGACCCAGCGGATCCTCCACGACGGCCTGATCCCCGAGTTCCTCCGGGTGAAGAACCCGGTCGACTGCGGTGGCCCGCCGGTGGCGTCGAAGGCCGGCCGCGTGATCATCGACACGATCCTCGCCGACCCCAACTGCAGCGCGCTCGTCGTGCCCATCACCGGCGCGGTCGACATGTTCTCGAAGCCGATGGTGCGCGACATCGTGGCGGCGTCGAAGGAGACCGACAAGCCGATCTTCGTCGTGTGGGGCGCCCCCGCCGGCACCGACGACACGTTCTACCTGCGGCTCCTCGAGGGCGGGATCCCCACCTTCCGCACGTTCGGCAACTGCATCGGCGCCATGAAGGCCTACTTCGACTACTGGGAGTTCGCCGAGCGCTACCACTCCCCGTTCGCCGACGCGCCGCGCGAACCGCTCCCGGCCGCCACCGAGGCGAAGGCGATCCTGGCCGAGGCCGCCGCGAGCGGTGGGGGCGCGCTGAGCGAGCACCAGAGCAAGCGCCTCCTCGCCGCCTACGGCATCACCGCGAGCCGTGACGAGCTCGCCGTCGACGCCGACGCCGCGGTGGCCGCGGCGGAGTCGATCGGCTTCCCCGTCGTCATGAAGATCTCGTCCCCCGACCTGCTCCACAAGTCGGACCTGGGGCTGGTCAAGGTGGGCGTCGCCGACGCCGACGCGGTGCGGGCCACGTTCGCCGACTTCATCGCCAAGGCCTGGGCCGCCGGGGGCGCCGACGTCCGCATCGAGGGCGTCCTGGTGAGCGAGATGGTGAGCGGCGGGGTCGAGACCGTGGTCGGCGTCTCGCAGGACCCGCTGTTCGGCCCGGTGGTGATGGTCGGCCTCGGTGGCATCTTCATCGAGGTCCTGAAGGACGTCACCTTCCGGGTGCCGCCGTTCGGGAACGACGAGGCCGAGCGCATGCTCCACGAGCTGCAGGGCTACCCGCTGCTCCAGGGCGTGCGCGGCACGGAGCCGGCCGACATCCCGGCCCTGGTCGACGTGATCATGAAGGTACAGCGGCTCGCCCAGGACCTCTCGGGCGAGATCGCGGAGCTCGACATCAATCCCCTGGTCGTGAAGTCTCACGGCGCAGTAGCCCTCGACGCCTTGGTGGTGCCCAGTGAGTGACGAAGTCCCGATCGACGAA
>JADGOM010000132.1 GCA_017882925.1 Acidimicrobiia bacterium
AGGAGATCCGGGCCTCGGACTGGGCCGAGAAGTTGGGCACGATCCCGTACGAGATCGTCTGCGGCATCGGAGTACGGGTCCCGAGGCGGGACGCGTGAGCCGGGTCGCGAAGGTCGCGGGAATCGCCACCGGCGTGGTGGCCGGCGCAGTGGGCGCGGCCTACGGCCTCGAGCGGGCCGTCATCGCACGCGGGCGCCGCCGGCGGGAGCCCGGCGGCCCCACCGAGTTCACGGTGCACTACGACGAGTCGTGGACCCTCCCGAGCCACGACGGCGGCACCATCAAGGTCGTCTCGCGTGGCGCCGGGCCCACCATCGTCCTCATGCACGGCATCACGCTCTCGTTGCGGTCGTGGGTGTTGCAGCTCGACGCGCTGCCGGAGCTCGGGTTCCGCGTCGTCGCGTTCGACCACCGGGGCCACGGCGATTCCGTCGCCGGAACGACCGGTCACAGCCTCGAGAACCTGGCCGCCGACGTCGCGACCGTGCTCGAGCAGCTCGACCTCCGCGACGTGCTGCTCGTCGGCCACTCCATGGGTGGCATCGCCGTGGAGGCGTTCGCGCTCGAGCACCCCGACGTCGCGCACGAGCGGGTCCGCGGTCTCGTGCTCCTCTCGACGCTCGCCCGGGCCCCGTTCATGGGTACGTTCGGCGCCCGCAAGCTCATCGGCGCGCTGAGCCGCCAGGCTCCCGCGGTCGGCGTCTTCATGCAGCCGCCGAACCTGGGCTTCCTGCTGGCACGGCTGGGCTACGGCCGGGATCCGCTCCCCAGCCACGTCGAGCTCAACCGCCAGATGATCCTCGACTGCGACCCGGAGACCGTGCAGCTCGCGCTGGGCGCGCTCCTCGAGCTCGACCTGGTCGACGACATCGCCGCCATCGACCTGCCGACGCTCGTGATCACCGGGAGTGCCGACCTCATCGCCCCGCCGTTCGAGTCGCGGCGCATCGCGCAGCGGATCCCGGGGGCCCGGCTCGAGACGTTCCGGGGTGGTGGGCACATGCTGATGTTGGAGCGGGCCGACGAGCTCAACACCCTGCTCGCCGAGTTCGCGCTCGAGGTGGGCGTGACCCCGTCGCCCGCGCGCGTCGCCGAGGACGGCCGGTAGCATCGCAAACACCCAGCTTCGAGCCGTCCAGGTCCCCGTGAGCATCTCTGCCGCCTCCCCGTACGCGTCGTTCGCCGACCTCGAGCGCGAGGCACTGGCCTGCGTCCGCTGCCCGCTCGCGACGACCCGTACGCAGGTCGTCTTCGGGGCCGGGAACCCGGATGCCGACCTGATGTTCGTGGGCGAGGGCCCGGGCGAGCAGGAGGACCGGACCGGGGTGCCGTTCGTCGGCCGGGCCGGCCAGCTGCTCACCACGCTGATCGAGGGGATCGGCCTCACCCGGGCCGACGTCTACATCGCCAACGTCGTGAAGTGCCGCCCGCCCGGCAACTGCGACCCGCTGCCGCTCGAGATCGAGTCGTGCCGCCCGTACCTCGAGGCCCAGCTCGGGTTCATCCGCCCGCGCGTGGTCGTGACGCTGGGGAACTTCGCCACGAAGCTGTTGCTCGAGACGAAGGTCGGGATCACGAAGCTGCGCGGCCAGGAGTTCACCTACGGCGACGACATCGTGCTGATCCCGACCCTGCACCCGTCGGCCGTCCTGCGGACCGGAGGCACCAACATCGCCGACTCGCGCGCCGACTTCGTGGTCGCGAAGCGGGCCCTGGCCCGGACCGCGGCTGCGCCGGCCGACGGATCGGGGGCCGGCGGATGAGGCTGCGGGCGGGGTCCCTCGCCGGCACCGACGCGGCCGGCCGGGCGATCGCCGCGGTGCTCGAGCCCGGCGACGTCGTGCTGCTCACCGGTGACCTCGGCGCGGGCAAGACCGCCCTGGCGAAGAGCATCGCGGCCGCGCTCGGCGTCACCGAGCCGGTCGTGAGCCCGACCTTCACCATCGTGCGCGAGTACGAGGGCCGCATCCCGCTCGTCCACGTCGACGTGTACCGGCTCGACCACCCGAACGACGCCGACGACCTGGCGCTCGACGAGCTGCTCGACGAGGGTCGCATCGTCCTGGTCGAGTGGGGCGAGCGCATCTCGGCCAGCCTGCCCGCCGATCGGCTCGAGATCTCGCTCGATCCCGGGCCGGCCGATGACGCGCGTGACCTCACCGTCGAGGCCCGCGGCAGCTCGTGGTCGCCCCGCCGCGCGACCCTCGACGCCGCGCTGCAGGCCGCGACGCCCGACGTGGCGGTGCTGTCGTGATGCTCCTCGCGATCGACACGGCAACCGCGCAGGTGGGCGTGGCGGTCGGCGTCGACGGCGCGGTCGTCGGGCGGGTGGAGCTCGCCCGCGGGCAACGGCACGCCGAGGCCCTCGCGCCCGCAATCGAGTACCTGCTCCAGGCGACGGGGGTGCGCCTCGACCAGCTCGCGGGGATCGCGGTCGGGATCGGCCCCGGCCTGTTCACCGGCCTGCGGGTCGGCGTCACGACCGCCCGCGTGATGGCCCAGGTGCTGCGGATCCCCATCGTCGGGGTCGCGAGCCTCGACCTGGTCGCGTACCCGCTGCGGCACACGTCCCGGCTGCTCGTCGCCGCGCTCGACGCCCGGCGCAAGGAGGTCTTCTGGTCGGCGTACCGCACCGTGCCCGGCGGCCTCCAGCGGCTCGGCGACTACGCGGTCGGCACGCCCGCCGAGCTGGTCGCGGAGCTCGAGGCCCATGGCGCCGAGGTCCTGCTCGCGGGCGACGGCGCCCTGCGGTACCGCGAGGCGTTCGAGGCCGTCGACCGGGTCGAGCTCGCGGGGCCCGAGTTCGCGATGCCGAGTGCGGGCGCGCTGATCGAGCTCGCGTGCGCGCGCTTCGAGCGCGAGGAGTTCTCGCGGCCGACCGAGATCCTGCCGCTGTACCTGCGGCGCAGCGACGCCGAGATCGAGTGGGAACGGAAGCCGGCCTGACGTGGTGACCTCCGCCGACGCCGATCCCGGCCTCCTCGAGGTGCGCATCGTCCCGATGCGGCGCCGCCACCTCCGCTCGGTGCTGCGCATCGAGGGCGAGGTCTACCCGCGCCCGTGGACGATGTCGCTGTTCCTGAGCGAGCTGGCACTCCGATCGACCCGGTCGTACGTCGTGGCCCGGGTGGGTCGCGACGTCGTCGGCTACTCCGGGCTGATGATGTCGCTCGACGACGGCCACGTGACCAACATCGCCGTCGACCCCCACTGGCACCGGTACAAGATCGGTTCGCGCCTGTTGCTCGTGCTGTGCCGGGAGGCGATCGCCCGGGGCGCGCACGCGCTCACCCTCGAGGTCCGCGTGTCGAACACCGGCGCGCAGGCGATGTACAAGCGCTTCGGGTTCGAGCCCGTCGGCGTGCGCAAGAACTACTACGTCGAGACCCACGAGGACGCGATCGTGATGTGGGCCCACGACGTCGACACCCCCGAGTACCGGGAGCGCCTCGCGGCCATCGAGGCCGCGATCCCCGGCACCACCGTCGTCGAGGAGCCACTGCGATGGTGACGGACGCGCGACGGGTGCCGGAGCTCGTCCTGGGCATCGAGACGTCGTGTGACGAGACCGCGGCGGCGGTGGTCGCCGACGGCCGCGAGATCTACTCGTCGATCGTCTCGAGCCAGGTCGACCTGCACGCGCGCTTCGGCGGGGTCGTGCCCGAGATCGCGAGCCGGGCCCACCTCGAGCTCATCAACGTGGTGGTGGCCGAGGCGCTGGTGGAGGCGGGCTGCGACTTCGCCGACCTGCACGCGGTCGCCGCGTGCCACGGCCCCGGGCTGGCCGGTGCGCTCCTCGTGGGGGTGAGCGCGGCCAAGGCCGTGGCCCTGTGCCGGTCGATCCCCTACGTCGGCGTCAACCACCTCGAGGCCCACCTCCAGGCGGCGTGGCTCGACGAGCCCGACCTCGCCCCGCCCCTTGCGGTGCTCATCGCCAGCGGCGGGCACACGATGATCGTGATCGTCGAGGCGCGCGGCAGCTACCGCGTCGTGGGCCAGACCGTCGACGACGCCGCGGGCGAGGCGTTCGACAAGGTCGCCCGCTTCCTGGGCCTCGGCTACCCGGGCGGGCCCGCGGTCGACGCGGTGGCCACGGAAGGCGATCCCCGCGCCGTCCGGTTCCCGCGTCCGATGGCCGGTGACGGCTACGACTTCTCGTTCTCGGGACTGAAGACCGCGGTCGTGCAGTATGTGCGCGCCCACCCCGAGGCCGCGGTCGCCGACGTCGCGGCCTCGTTCCAGGAGGCCGTCGTCGACGTGTTGAGCACCAAGCTCCTCGCCGCGGCGCGCGACGCGGGAGCCCGCACCCTCGTGCTCGGCGGCGGGGTGGCGGCGAACCGCAGCCTCCGGTCCCGGGTCACCGACCTCGCCGCAGCCGACGACCGCCGCGCCTATCTCCCGGGCCCCGCGCTCTGCACCGACAACGCCGCGATGATCGCGGCGACCGGCTGGTACCGGCTCCACGCCGACGGCCCGACCCCCCTCAACGACGGCGCCACGCCCGGCCTGCGGCTCCCGGTGGTGGGGTAGGCGGCCGCTGGCACTCGCATGGCGAGAGTGCCAAGACCCTGGTACCTTCTTCCCGGGCACCCGGGGTCGGGTGCTGCATTTCGACGGGGCACGCGCCCCCCAAATCCCGCCTGATACAAGGAGGCGCATCGATGAAGCTGCAGCCGTTGGAAGACCGCATCGTGGTTCGGCCCGCCGAGGCCGAAGAGACGACGGTCAGTGGTCTGGTCATCCCGGACTCCGCGAAGGAGAAGCCCCAGCAGGGCGAAGTCCTCGCCGTGGGCCCGGGCCGGCGCTCGGACACCGGTGAGCTGATCCCGGTCGACCTCGTCGCCGGCGAGACGGTCATCTACTCGAAGTACGGCGGCACCGAGATCGCCGTCGACGGCGAGGACCTCCTCATCCTCACCAGCCGCGACGTGCTCGCCAAGGTGACCGACGCGAAGAAGAAGAAGTAACCCGGATCCTTCCGGAGCTCACGAACCGATCGAACTGCGGAGCCCCGCTGCGGCGGGGCTCCGTCGCGTCCGTCGCGCTTCGCAGCAGCACCCTCCGCATCGGGCGGTGAACCGGTGCCGGTAGTGTCGACGCCGATGGCACGCGGAGGACGACAGCAGATTCCGCGCCCGGCCGTCACGCGGCCGGGCGGCCCGGCACCCTGGTCGGGTCTCTCCGCCGTCGAGCGGGTCCTGCCCCTCGCGGTCGTGCGGGAACGGTTGCGCGACCTGCCGCCACCCCGCCCGTCGGCGTCGTTCGCGCCCGACAGCGTGGAAGCCGCGGTGCTCGCCGCGTTGTTCGAACGTGACGGTGAGACCCACGTCGTGCTCACGAAGCGTCGCGAGAACCTCTCGTCGCACCGGGGCGAGATCTCCTTCCCGGGGGGCAAGCGCGACCCGGGCGATGTCGATCTGGTCGCGACCGCGGTGCGCGAGACCCACGAGGAGATCGGACTCCGGCCGGACGCGGTGGAGATCGTCGGCCGCCTCGACGAGCTGGCGACGTTCGCGTCGCGCTTCCGCGTCACGCCGTTCGTCGGCGTGCTGCGCGAGCCGCCCACGCTGGTCGCGTCGCCGGGTGAGGTCGCGCTCATCCTCGAGGTGCCGCTGTCGGAGCTCCTCGACGACGACGCCTTCCGCGAGGAGCGTTGGGATCTGGCCATCCCGCAACCCGACGGCACGGCGCTCGACGACCGCTCGGTCTACTTCTACGAGCTCGCCGACGAGACGGTCTGGGGCGCGACCGCGAGGATCCTCACCGGCCTCCTCGCGCACCTCACGGGCAGCGCGGCGCCGCGCCAGACCTATACGTAGCGCCGTTCGGGCCCGGAAATCCCGCCCAGGATTTCCCGCACCGCCGCGATCGGGCCGATGCATCGGCCCCGTGCCGGAATCGACCGTCGGTTGGCGGTTAGGATGATCGACTCGGGCGGGCGATCGGACAGGGGTTTTGCCGTGGAAGTCGAGATCGGAATCGGAAAGTCCGGGCGACGGGCGTACGGCTTCGACGACATCGCCATCGTGCCGAGTCGTCGCACGCGCGACCCCGAGGACGTCGACATCACGTGGGACCTCGACGCGTACCGCTTCGACATCCCGCTCGTCGCGTCGGCGATGGACGGCGTCGTCTCGCCCGCGACCGCGATCGAGATCGGTCGCATCGGTGGGTCGGCCTGCCTCAACCTCGAAGGTCTGTGGACCCGCTACGAGGACCCCGACGCGATCTTCGAGGAGATCGCGTCGCTCGACACCGACAAGGCCACCGCCCGGATGCAGGAGGTCTACGCGAAGCCGATCGAGGAAGAGCTGATCGGCCAGCGCATCCGCGAGATCAAGGACGCGGGCGTCACCGCCATCGCGTCGCTCACCCCGCAGAAGGTGCAGCAGTACGCCAAGCACGTCCTCGACGCGGAGCTCGACGTGCTGGTCATCCAGGGGACCGTCGTGTCGGCGGAGCACGTCTCGAAGACCGCGGAGCCGCTCAACCTGAAGCGCTTCATCCGCGAGTTCGACCTTCCGGTCATCGTCGGGGGCTGCGCCTCGTACAGCACCGCGCTGCACCTCATGCGCACCGGTGCGGTCGGCGTGCTCGTCGGCGTGGGCCCGGGCCAGGCCTGCACGAGCCGCGGCGTCCTCGGCATCGGCGTCCCGCAGGCGACCGCGATCGCCGACGCGGCGGGCGCCCGCATCCGCCACCTCGACGAGACCGGCGTCTACGTGCACGTCATCGCCGACGGTGGCATGCGCACCGGTGGTGACGTGGCCAAGGCCATCGCGTGCGGCGCCGACGCGGTGATGATCGGCTCGCCGCTCGCCAGCGCCTACGAGGCTCCCGGCCGCGGGTACCACTGGGGCATGGCCACGTTCCATCCCACGCTGCCGCGCGGCGCCCGGGTCTACGCGGGCCAGAAGGCCACGCTGCAGGAGATCCTCACCGGCCCCGCGCACGAGAACGACGGCACGCTCAACATCTTCGGCGCCCTGCGCACCTCGATGGCCACCACCGGCCACGAGACGCTCAAGGAGTTCCAGAAGGCGGAGGTCATGGTCGCCCCGTCGCTGCAGACCGAGGGCAAGTCGATGCAGCGGGCGCAGGGCGTCGGCATGGGTTCGCGCTAGGCCCCCGTGGCCAACCCCGGCACCCCCGATCCCGCGCCGCACGGAGCGGCCCGTCGCCATCCGGACACCCGGCATCCGGAAGACCGGCACTTCGAGGACACCGTCCTCGTCGTCGACTTCGGCGCGCAGTACGCGCAGCTCATCGCCCGCCGCGTCCGCGAGGCCCACGTGTTCTCCGAGATCGTGCCCCGTTCGATGCCGATCGCGGAGATGCTCGCCAAGCGGCCGAAGGCGATCATCCTCTCGGGCGGCCCGGCGTCGGTCCACGTGGAGGGTGCCCCCACGATCGATCCCGCGGTCTTCGACGCCGGGATCCCGGTCCTGGGCATCTGCTACGGCGCCCAGCTGGTGGCGCAGCTCCTGGGGGGTGAGGTCCGCCGGACCGGTGGCGGTGAGTACGGCCGCACCCCGCTCGAGGTCGTGGGCGCGTCGGTGCTCTTCACCGACCTCCCGCCCCAGCAGCAGGTCTGGATGAGCCACGGCGACTCGATCGTCGCGGCCCCGGCCGGGTTCACGGTGCACGCCACCACCCCGGGCACGCCGGTGGCCGCCCTGGAGCACCGCGAGCGCGGCATCTACGGCGTGCAGTTCCATCCCGAGGTCGCGCACACCGACCGCGGGCAGGAGATCCTCAAGGCCTTCCTCTACGACGCGGCCGGCTGCCGGCCCACCTGGACCAACGTCTCGATCATCGACCAGGCCGTCGACGAGATCCGGGCCCAGGTCGGCGACGAGCGGGTCATCTGCGGCCTGTCGGGCGGGGTCGACTCCGCGGTCGCGGCCGCGCTGGTGCACAAGGCGGTGGGCGACCAGCTCACGTGCGTCTTCGTCGACACCGGGCTGATGCGCGCCGGCGAGGCGGTGCAGGTGGAGGACACCTTCCGCAACCAGTTCGATGTCGACCTCGTGCACGTGAAGGCGGCCGACCGCTTCCTCGACCTGCTGCACGACGTCGAAGACCCCGAGCGCAAGCGCAAGATCATCGGCGAGACGTTCATCCGCGTGTTCGAGGAGGCGGCGCTCGACCTCGGCGAGGCCCGGTTCCTCGTGCAGGGCACCCTGTACCCCGACATCGTGGAGTCGGGCGGGGGCGACAACGCCAACATCAAGAGCCACCACAACGTGGGCGGCCTGCCCGACGACATGAAGTTCGAGCTCGTCGAGCCCCTGCGCAACCTGTTCAAGGACGAGGTGCGGGCGGTGGGCGAGGAGCTCGGGCTCCCCGAAGACATCGTCTGGCGCCAGCCGTTCCCCGGCCCCGGGCTCGCGGTGCGCATCATCGGGGCCATCACCCCCGAGCGGGTGGAGATCCTCCAGGCGGCCGACGCGATCGTGCTCGAGGAGATCAAGCGCGCGGGCCTCCTGCGCGAGATCTGGCAGAGCTTCGCGGTGCTGCCGGCGGTCCGCACGGTCGGCGTGATGGGCGACGCCCGCACCTACGCGTACCCGATCATCCTCCGTGCCGTCACCTCCGACGACGCGATGACGGCCGACTGGGCCCGCTTGCCGTACGACGTGCTGGAGTCGATCTCGTCCCGGGTGATCAACGAGGTCCCCGGCGTCAACCGCGTGGCCTACGACATCACGTCGAAGCCGCCCGGCACGATCGAGTGGGAGTGAACGCGGCGCGTCGTCGCTGAGGCTCCGACCCGGTCGCGGAGGGTGCGCTGCGGGGACCGCGCGGACGCATATCGTGCGGGCCATGAGATCCCGGATCCCGTCCTTCGTGTGTGTGGTCGTCCTGCTCGCCGGCGGTGCGGCCGCGTGCAGCAGCGGGGGTGGTGGCAGCAGCAAGCCGCTCACCAAGTCGGAGCTGATCTCCCAGGGCGACCAGGTGTGCACGAAGTTCGGCACGAAGATCGACGGGATCTCGAGCCCGAGCGGTGAGGTCACCGACAACACGCCGCCGGCGCAGGTGAAGAAGTGGGCCGCGCCCTACACCGATCTGGCCAACATCCTCGACGACGAGGCCGCCGCGCTCGCCAAGCTCACCCCGCCGACCGCCGACTCGGCGTCGTACGCGAAGGTCGTCTCGGACCTCCACATCCAGGCCGAGTACGCGAAGCAGGCGGCGGCCGCGGCAAAGACCGGCGACCCGATCGGGGTGCAGAAGGCGCTGGCCTCGCAGAAGTCGTCCGACGCCGATTCCGAGCAGTTCCTCACCGGCTACGGCTTCAAGGTCTGTGGAACGTAGGGTCCCGCTACTCGTCGTCGTCCGGGGTGTCGTCGACCTCGATGCCGGCTTCGGCCAACCGGGCGAGGAGGCGATCGCGCACCGAGTCGCCGGGCTTGCGGGCGCGCTCGCCGGTGATGCGCCAGCCGTGACGTGACGAGTAGAGGAGCGGCGCCTCCTTGAGGCGGCCGTAGCCGAACCCGGTGACGCGTGCGAAGAACAGCTCGTGGTCGAACATCTCCTTGCGCTCGAAGGTCTCGCACCGCAGCCAGGCGATGCAGTCGGCCACCACGGGCAGGCCGTCGACCTCCTCGAGGTACTCCTCGGCGATGTGGTGGAACCTGCGGCCCGGGTACGAGAAGTACTGGCCGGCGTCGATCTGGTCGCCCGCGAGGACCGACACCGAGAAGACGCCCGACGCGACGATCAACGGGTAGGTGTCGTGCTTCGGCGACACCGACGCCATCACGACCGGCTCCTCGAAGCTCACCTGCGTCACCCAGTGCGAGCAGTAGGCGCGCACCACGCCGTCGTGGGTCGCGGCGACGACCTGGACGCCTTTGATCATCTGGCCGAGGGCCCGTTTGAGCTTCTGGTCGATCATGGGGCGCAATCTAAGGTGCGCGGATGCGCGCGCTCGTACAACGGGTCGCCCGGGCCCGGGTCACGGTCGACGGCGGCGCCGGGCCCGAGACGGTGGGGACCATCGGGCCCGGACTCCTCGTGCTCGTCGGTGTCACCCACGGTGACGACGAAGCGGCGGCCCGCAAGCTCGCGGCGAAGGTGTGGAAGCTGCGGGTCTTCCCGGACGCCGCGGGCGTGATGAACCGCGCCGTGGCCGAGATCGGGGGTGAGGTGCTGGTCGTCAGCCAGTTCACGCTCTACGGCGACACCCGGAAGGGTCAGCGGCCCTCGTGGGCCGCGGCGGCCCGGTCCGAGCAGGCCGCGCCGCTCGTCGAGACCGTGGTCGCCACGCTCCGTGACCTCGGTGCGCGCGTCGCCACCGGGCGCTTCGGGGCCGACATGCAGGTCGAGCTGGTCAACGACGGCCCCGTGACGCTGTCGCTCGAGGTCTGACCCCGGCTCCGCACCGGGGAACTCCGGGGGGACCGGGTACGCTCGACGGACCCCAGACCGGAAGTGGCTCCTTCGTGGATCGCATCGACACCTCCCACAGCGTGTGGCTCTTCGACACGGATCGCATGCGGTTCCGGCGCGCGCCCAAGGGCACCGACCTCGACGCCCCGTCGATCGACAGCGACTGGGAGACGTACTTCGGGCTGGAGATCGACGAGGAGACCGGCGCGTTCACGGTCGTGCTCAACGAGGACGGCACGCGGCTCCTGCGCTCGTGGCGCGAGGTCAGCCCCGAGCCGCGCTCCCCGGCGGACGCGACCACCGAGCTCTCGGTCGAGGTGCTCCGCAACCACTGACCCACCCCGAACATGTGTGCGGTGCGCGTCACGGGCCGCCGGTACGATGCGGGTGATGCAGGATCCCCTCGCCGGACTCGCCCAACCGTCCCACTCGCAGATCGCGCACGCGCCGCTGCTGTCGGGGCTGAACCCGGTCCAGCTCGAAGCAGCCAGCGCGCCCGACGGCCCGCTCCTCGTGATTGCGGGCGCCGGCTCGGGCAAGACCGCGGTGCTCACCAACCGCATCGCCCACCTCATCGCGGAGCGGAAGGTGTCGCCGTTCCGGATCCTCGCGATCACGTTCACCAACAAGGCCGCGGGTGAGATGAAGGAGCGGGTCGGCGCGCTCGTCGGCCCGGTGGCGCAGCGCATGTGGGTCGCGACGTTCCACTCGGCGTGCTCGCGGATCCTCCGCCGCGAAGCCGGGGTGCTCGGCTACCGGTCCTCGTTCACCATCTACGACCAGGGCGACGCGGTACGGCTCACCGACTACGTGCGCCGCGACCTCAACCTCGACCCGAAGCGGTTCCCGCCCCGCCAGCTGCACGCCCGCATCTCGCAGCTGAAGAACGAGCTCACCAGCCCGGACGAGGCGGCCGCCAACGCGATGACGCCGCCCGAGAAGCGCATCGCCGACGTCTACCGCGAGTACCAGCGGCGCCTCGCGGAGTCGAGCGCGGTCGACTTCGACGACCTGCTCGTCCTCACCGTGCAGCTGTTCCGCAACCACCCCGACGTGCTGGCCCGGTGGCGCCAGCGCTTCGCCTACGTGATGGTCGACGAGTTCCAGGACACCAACATCGCGCAGTGGGAGCTGGTCCGGCTGCTCACCGAGGAGCACCGCAACGTGTTCGTCGTCGGTGACGCCGACCAGTCGATCTACGCGTTCCGCGGCGCCGACTTCCGCAACCTCGTCCGGTTCGAGGAGGTGTTCCCGGAAGCCACCGTCATCGTGCTGGAGCAGAACTACCGCAGCACCCAGAACATCCTCGACGCGGCCAACGCGGTGATCGCCAACAACGCGGCGCGCCGGCCGAAGCAG
>JADGOM010000133.1 GCA_017882925.1 Acidimicrobiia bacterium
CCGCGGCCAACGCGGAGAAGGCGGAGTACAAGGGCTGGGACTCGCAGAGCCCCGACCACGTGGCCGAGCTCGTCTGCTACCTCGCGAGCCCCGCGGCCGACTGGATCAGCGGCCAGTGCTTCCAGGTGGGCGGCATCCGCATCGACCACACGCTCGCGTGGTTGCCGCGGGCGGAGCTCCGCAAGCAGAACGCGGGCTGGACCGCACCCGAGCTGGTGAAGGCGATGCCGAAGTTCTTCGCCGGCCCCAAGCCCAACGAGCTCCCGCCGAAGGAGTGGGCCGAGGCCCGCAAGGCCGCGCAGGCCGTGGGCGACAGCTTCGCGGGCTGACGCAGCGCACCCGCGTCCCGAAGGCGTCGCCGGCTCGTCGCGGCCGGTGGCGCCTTCGTCGCGTCCGGCCTTGCGCCGGCACCTGAAAATGCTATTTTCACAGCCGGACATGAAGATTTCAGACCAGCTCGTCGACCGTTCGGTGCAGCCGGCCCGGGACCGGGCCGAGCAGGAGGTGCGCAGCCTCATCGCGGCTGCGCTCACGGTGCTGCGCGGCTCCGGCGGCTCGAGCCTCACCGTCGCCGACGTCCTCGCCGAGGCCGGCCTCTCGACGCGGGCCTTCTACCGCCACTTCGCCTCCAAGGACGAGCTCGTGCTCGCCGTGTTCGAGCAGGAGCAGCAGCGCTCGACCGCCCGCCTCATGGCGAAGGTCGAGGCCGCGGCGGGTCCGCGGGCCGCGCTGGCCGCGTGGGTCGACGAGACCCTCGCGCTGGCCTACGAGCCGCGCCGCGCCCGGCGCACGCAGATCCTGTGGATCGAGGGTGCCCGGCTGCGGTCCGAGTTCCCGGCCGAGTTCGACGCCATCGTCGGCAGCCTGCTCGAGCCGCTCACCGCGATCCTGCGGGCCGGGCGCGCCGAGGGCGTGTTCCCCCTCACCGACCCCGAGGCCGACGCGGCGTCGATCCACGCGGTCGTGTGGAACGCGGCCCAGCGCCGGCTCGACGGCGCTCCGGTTCCGCCCCGCGCCACGGTCCGCGCCCAGCTCCTGCGGTTCTGCCTCGGCGCGATCGGCGCCGCGGACCCCGACATCGAGATCGACCGCCCGGCGCCCGCCGCGCGCGGATCCGAGGAAGTGGAGAGCACCCGTTGAGTGCAGAAGAGTTCACGCTGAAGGACAAGGCCGCGATCGCGGGCGTCGGGTCGACGCAGTACTACAAGCGCGGCCAGTCCGTCCCACAGCTCCCGATGGAGCTCGCGGGCAAGGCGCTCCTCACCGCGTGCGCCGACGCCGGGCTCACCATCGACGATGTCGACGGCTTCGCGCTGTACTCGATGGGCTTCGACACCAGCCTGTTCGCGCAGTGGCTCGGGATCCCGGAGGTCCGCTTCAGCGCGATGATCAGCGGCGGCGGCAACGGCTCGGCCGGCTCGGTCGGGCTCGCGGCCTCCGCGATCGCCACCGGCCAGGCCACGTGCGTGGCATCGATCATGACGTTGCAGCAGGCCGCCAGCCGCTTCGGCGCGTCGTTCGCCCCGCGGGGGAAGCCGGGCGCGACCTACAGCGCGCCCCCGTCGCCCGAGGGCAACTTCATCCAGCCGTCGGGCCTCATGGGCCCGGGCAACCTGTTCGCGGTGCTCGCGCAGCGGCACATGCACCTCTACGGCACCACGCGGGAGGCCTTCGCCGAGGTGGCCATCTCGCAGCGGGCCAACGCGATCCGGCGGCCCACCTCGCTGCAGACCCAGCCCCTCACGCTCGACGACTACTTCAACGCGCGGATGATCTCCGACCCGCTGTGCCTCTTCGACTACACGATGGAGTGCGACGGCGCGGTTGCGGTCATCACCGTGGCTCCCGACCGGGCCAAGGACCTGGCCCAGCCGCCGGTCTACGTGATGGCGAGCGCCAATGGCGGCGCCGGCCGCTGGGGCCAGGCGATCACGTGGATGGGCATGCCCGACGAGTACTTCGCGTCGTCGGGTCACCGCCCGGTGGCGAAGCGCGCCTACGAGATGGCCGGCATCGGCCCGTCGGACGTCGACGTCGCGCTCCTGTACGACCACTTCACCCCGATGGTGATCATGCAGCTCGAGGACTACGGCTTCTGCCCCATCGGCGAAGGCGGCCGGTTCGTCCTCGACGGCAACATCCGCTGGCCCGACGGGGGCCTGCCGGTCAACACCCACGGCGGCAACCTCAGCGAGGCCTACATCATCGGCATGACCCACGTGAAGGAAGCGGTCGAGCAGCTCCGCGGGACGGCCGTCAACCAGGTGCAGGACGCGGAGATCGCGCTCGTCACCGGAGGGCCCGCGTCGCTCCCCGTCAGCAACCTGATCCTCCACCGATGACCGGCCCGACCGACCGCACCGAACCCTCGACGGAAGGCCCCGTGATGCAAGGCGTGCTGCCCAAGGACATCATCGAGCTCACCCCCAACGTGTACACCGAGCCCTACTGGCTCGCGACGGCCGAGCACCGGCTCATCCTGCCGAAGTGCACGACGTGCGGCACGTACCGCTTCCCGCCGGGGCCGTTCTGCTGGAACTGCCGCGCCCAGGAGGTGGAGTGGATCGAGCACGACGGCAACGGGACCATCTACTCCTTCACCGTCGTGCGGCACGCGGTCATCCCGGAGATCGCCGACGCGCTGCCGGTGGTGGCCGCGGTCGTGGAGCTGCCCGGCACGGGTGGTGTGCGTCTCGTCACCAACATCGTCGACTGCACCCCGGAGGACGTGAGGATCGGCCTGCCGGTCACGATCGACTGGTACGACGTGCGCGAGAACACGACGATCCCGGTGTTCCGCCTCGCCGGGGGATAGCCGCAGACGCCGAGGGCCGGGGCCCGGCCGTCCCGCTCCCGAAACGACGGGTGAACAGATCGGCGCTCCGTTTTGGGATCCGCCGGGGAGGCCCGATACTGGCCGCATGACCGACTCCGTCGCGGCTTGGCGCGACCTCCAGCCCGCGAGCCCGGCCGACCTCGCCGCGATGGACGCCTACTGGCGGGCGGCCAACTACCTGACCGTCGGCCAGATCTACCTGCAGGAGAACCCGCTGCTGCGGGAGCCGTTGCGGCCGGAGCACATCAAGCCCCGGCTGCTCGGCCACTGGGGAACGTCACCCGGCCTGAGCCTCGTCTACGTGCAGCTCAACCGGCTGATCCGCGAGACGGGCTCCGAGCTCATCTACGTGTGCGGGCCCGGGCACGGTGGGCCCGCCGTCGTGGCCAACGTGTACATGGAGGGCACCTACAGCGAGGTGTACCCGACCGTCACCGAGGACGAGCCCGGGCTCCGGCACCTGTTCCGGCAGTTCTCCACGCCGGGCGGCATCCCGAGCCACGTCAGCGTGCCGACGCCGGGCTCGATCCACGAGGGCGGCGAGCTCGGCTACGCGCTCATGCACGCGTTCGGAGCGGTCTTCGACAACCCCGACCTCATCGCCGCGTGTGTCATCGGCGACGGCGAGGCCGAGACCGGCCCGCTGGAGGGGTCGTGGAAAGGCGTCCACTTCCTGAACCCGGCGCGCGACGGCGCGGTGCTCCCGATCCTGCACCTCAACGGCTACAAGATCGGCGGCCCCACGGTGCTGGGCCGCACCAGTGACGCCGACATCGGGTCGCTCCTCCGGGGCCACGGCTACGAGACCATGTTCGTGATCGGCGACGATCCGCTCACGGTGCAGGCCGACTTCGCCGCCACCCTCCAACGCGCGTACGAGCGCATCCGCGAGATCCAGGCCGACGCCCGCGCCCGCGGCGTCACCGTGAGGCCCCGTTGGCCCGCGATCATCATGCGGACGCCGAAGGGCTGGACCGGCCCGCACGAGGTCGACGGGCAGCTCGTGGAGGGCACGTTCCGCGCGCACCAGGTGCCGGTGACCGGCGTGCGCGAGAACCCGGAGCACCTCGCCATCCTCGAGGCGTGGATGCGGAGCTACCGCCCCGAGGACCGGTTCGACGAGCACGGCCGCCTGGTCGACAGCCTCCGCGCGCTCGCCCCCACCGGGGAGCTCCGCATGGGCGCCACCCTGCACGCCAACGGCGGGAAGCTGCTCGTCCCGCTCGATCTGCCCGACCACTCCGACTACGCGGTCGACGTCACCGCACCCGGCGTGCAGCTGCAGGAGTCGACCAACCGGCTGGGCGAGCTGCTGCGCGACGTGTTCGTCCGCAACGCCGACGCGGCCAACTTCCGGCTGTTCTGCCCGGACGAGACCCGCTCCAACCGGCTCGGGGCGGTGTTCGAGGTGGAGAACCGCTGCACCATGGACCCGGTGCTCGACAGCGACGACCGCGAATCGCGCGACGGCCGCGTGATGGAGGTGCTGAGCGAGCACAACTGCGAGGGCTGGCTCGAGGGCTACCTCCTCACCGGACGCCACGGCCTGTTCGCCACCTACGAGGCGTTCGCGATGGTGTCGGCGTCGATGACGGTGCAGCACACCAAGTGGCTGGAGGCCGCGGGCAACCTCGCGTGGCGCAACCCGATCCCCTCGCTCAACGTGCTCCTCACGTCCACCTGTTGGCGCAACGACCACAACGGCTTCAGCCACCAAGGGCCCGGCCTGATCGACACCGTGCTGTCGAAGCGCGGGACGGTGGCGCGGATCTATCTCCCGCCCGACGCCAACTGCCTGCTGTCGGTGGCGGACCACTGCCTGCGCAGCCGGGAGTACGTCAACCTGATCGTGATCGACAAGCAGCCCCAGCTCCAGTGGCTGACGAGCGCGGAAGCCGACGAGCACTGCGCGCGTGGCGCGTCGCGGTGGGAGTGGGCCAGCACCGACACCGACGGCGAGCCCGATATCGTCCTCGCGTGCGCCGGCGACACGCCGACGCTGGAGACCATCGCCGCAGCCTGGCTGCTGCGCCGCTTCGTGCCGACGCTCAAGGTGCGCGTGGTCAACGTCGTCGACCTCACCGCACTGTTCCCGCGCGAAGACCACCCGCACGGGCTCACGTCACGCGACTTCGTCGACGTGTTCACCGCCGACACCGACGTGGTGTTCGCGTACCACGGCTATCCCCGCCAGCTCCACCAGTGCCTGCACGGCCGCCCGTCGGCCTCGCGCTTCCACGTCCGCGGCTACGACGAGCAGGGGACGACGACCACCCCGTTCGACATGGTCGTCCTCAACGGCATGAGCCGCTACCACCTCGCACTGGAAGCGCTCCACCGCCACACCGCGCGCGGCACGCCCGTCGGCGTCCCCGAGCTGATCGAGCACTGCGAGGCGATGCTGCAACGGCACCGCGCCTACGTGGTCGAGTACTTCGAGGACATGCCCGAGATCCGCGACTGGACCTGGGAGTCGGGGTAGCGGGATGGCCCGACTCGCCGACCGCCATCCCGACAACGTCGACGGTCCCTGGTACGTCGACACCCGCTGCTTCGACTGCGACGTCGCCCGCCACCACGCACCCGAGCTCATCGCCGCGCGGGCCGATGGGCAGTCGGTCGTGTCGCGCCAGCCGGCGACGCCGGCCGAGGAGCTCGACATGTGGCGCGCCGCGCTCGCGTGCCCGACCCGCTCCATCGGCACCGTCGATCGCCGCGAGGTGCCGCCGGGCGTGTTCCCCTGGGAGCTGACGCCGGGCGTCTTCCTCTGCGGGCACAACGACCGCCGTTCGTTCGGCGCGCACGCGTGGTTCATGCCCCGACCGGGCGGCGGGATCCTGGTCGACGCGCCGCACTGGGACCGCGAGGTCGTGGCGCTCATGGAGGCGCGCGGCGGCGTCGCGCACGTGCTCCTCACGCACCGCGACGACATCGCCGACGCGCAGCGATTCGCCGAGCACTTCGGCGCGCGGGTTTGGATCCACGCGGCCGACGCGGACGCGGCGCCGTTCGCGACCGACGTCGCCGACGGCACCGACGAGCTCGAGGTCGCGCCGGGTGTCGTCATGTTCCCGGTGGCCGGCCACACCCGCGGCAGCGTCTTCTACGTGGTCGACGACCGCGTGCTGTTCGGCGGCGACACGCTCGCGTGGATGTGGCGCGAGGGCGATCTCGGCGCGTTCCGCAACGCCACCTGGTACTCCTGGGCGGTGCTGCGCGACTCGCTCGAGCGCTTCGCCGCGTCGGGCCACCGCTTCGAGTGGATCTGCCCCGGCCACGGCAAGTGGCACGGCGCGACCGCCGACGAGATGCACCGGCGCCTGCGCGTCCTCGTCGCCCGCATGTGACCCGCCTTCGTGCGTTCACTGCCTACATCTCGTGCAGACGGTGAACGCACGGAGGTCCGCGTGGGGTGGGACGGGTGTCGCTAGCGTGCCGCCATGACCCGCAGCCCCCGCCCGGTTCGGCGTCGGCGCCGGCACCGCCTCGGCGCGGTCGTGCTCGCGCTCGTCGTCCTCGTCGCGGCGTGCAGCAGCTCGTCCGGGAAGTCGTCGCTCACGGTCCTCACGCCGAGCAGGAAGACGGCCACCGTGCAGAAGGACGACCGCTTCCGCCTGTCGCTCCCGGAGAACGCCGGCACCGGCTACCACTGGGTGCTCGACACGCGGCCGAAGGCGTCGGTGGCCCGCTCGCTCGGCTCCGCCTACGTGCCTGGCGGCACCCAACCCGGCGCACCGGGCACGCAGACGTTCACGTTCCTCGCGGTCGGCGCGGGCACCGCGACGGTCGTCGTCGCCGAGTACCCGCCCGGCTCGGGGACCCTGGCCACCCAGAAGCTCACCTTCACCGTCACCGTGGAGTGACGCACGACCGTCAGGAGCCGGCCGACCCGAGGGCTTGCCCGGCCGCGGGCACGACGGCCACGACGGCGGTCGTGCGAAGCTTCGCCATGCGGCGAAGCTACCGGGCCGTTCGGCATCGGATGACTGAGCGTCACGGGGCGCCGTTCGGGGAACGACGGCCCCGGACGTTCCTGGAGGAGTGAGCGATGGCGATTGCGACGATCAACCCGGCGACCGGTGAGACGGTGAAGACGTTCGACGCGTTGGGCGAGGCCGAGATCGAGCGGAAGCTCGCGCTCGCCGACCGCGCGTTCGGCGAGCTGCGCCGTACCTCGTTCGCGCAGCGCTCGAGCTGGACGCGCGCGTCGGCGGAGGTGCTCGACAACGACGTCGACCGCGTCGCCGAGCTCATGACGCTCGAGATGGGCAAGACGCTCGCGTCGGCGAAGGCCGAGGCGAAGAAGTGCGCGACCGCGTTGCGGTTCTACGCCGAGCACGCGGAACGGTTCCTGGCCGACGAGATCGCGGATCCCGACTCCGTGGGCGCGCACCGGGCCTGGGCGCAGTACCAGCCGCTCGGCCCCGTCCTCGCGGTGATGCCGTGGAACTTCCCGCTCTGGCAGGCGATGCGGTTCGCCGCCCCGGCCCTGATGGCCGGCAACTGCGGGCTCCTCAAGCACGCGTCCAACGTGCCCCAGACCGCGCTCTACATGGAGGAGCTGTTCCGCCGCGGGGGTTTCCCCGAAGGGGTCTTCCAGACCCTGCTCATCTCGTCCGGCCAGGTGGAGCGGGTGCTGCGCGACCCGCGCGTGAAGGCCGCGACCCTCACCGGCAGCGAACCGGCCGGCCGCGCCGTCGCCGCCATCGCCGGCGACGAGGTGAAGCACACCGTGCTCGAGCTCGGCGGCAGCGACGCGTTCCTCGTGCTGCCCTCGGCCGACGTGAAGGCCGCGGCCAAGACCGCGGTCACGGCTCGGTGCCAGAACAACGGCCAGAGCTGCATCGCCGCGAAGCGGTTCATCGTCCACGACGACGTCGCCGACGACTTCGAGGCCGAGTTCGTCGCCCGCATGGCGGCCCTCACCGTCGGCGACCCGATGGATCCAGCCACCGACATCGGGCCGCTCGCCACCGAGCAGGGGCGCGCCGACGTCGAGGAGCTCGTGGCCGACGCGGTGGGCAAGGGCGCGGTCGCCGCGTGCGGAGGCACCCGCGTTCCCGGGCCCGGCTGGTACTACCCGCCCACCGTGATCACGGGCATCACCCCTGATATGCGCATGTACCAGGAGGAGCTCTTCGGGCCGGTCGCGCAGCTGTACCGCGTCCCCGACCTCGATGCCGCGATCGAGCTCGCCAACGCCACGTCGTTCGGCCTCGGCTCCAACGCCTGGACCAACGACCCCGACGAGCAGGAGCGATGCATCGACGAGCTGGACGCGGGCGCGGTGTTCGTCAACGGCATGACCACCTCCTACCCCGACCTGCCGTTCGGCGGCGTCAAGCGGTCCGGCTACGGGCGCGAGCTCTCGAGCCAGGGCATCCGCGAGTTCTGCAACCTCAAGACCGTCTGGATCGGTGAGCACGACGACCAGGGCCCGGGGGCGCACGCCGAATGACCGCCGCGCCACCGCCATCGCTCCCCGTCGACCTCGACGGCTTCGAGCGGTCGGCGGCCACGAGCCTCGATCCCGCCACGTACCGGTACCTGGCCAACGGGTCCGGCGCCAACGTCACGCGCGACGCGAACCGGAGCGCGTGGGACCGGTGGATGCTCCACCCGCACGTGCTGCGCGACGTCTCCCACGTCAGCACCGCGACCACGGTGCTCGGCGCCCCGGTCGACCTCCCGGTGCTGGTCGCACCGACGGCGATGCAGCGCATGGCGTGGATCGACGGCGAGCTCGCGATGGCACGCGCCGGCGCGGCCGCGCGCACGGTCCTCGTCACGTCGATGGCCGCCAGCTACTCGGTCGAGGACGTCGCCGCGGCCGCGCCCGAAGGCACGCGTTGGGCGCAGATGTACCTGCTGCGCGACGCCGGCCGCACCCGCCGGCTGGCCGAGCGCGCCCGCGAGGC
Source organism: Acidimicrobiia bacterium (assembly GCA_017882925.1). Classification (GTDB taxonomy): domain Bacteria; phylum Actinomycetota; class Acidimicrobiia; order IMCC26256; family Chersky-534; genus Chersky-534. The sequence goes on from JADGOM010000133.1 coordinate 8,755, forward strand.
GGGCTACGCGGCCATCGTGCTCACCGTCGACGGCGCCGCCGTCCCCTACGGCCGCCGGCGGCTGGCCGACGGGCTGCAGCTCCCCCGACCGTTCTCGTTCCCCAACATGCTCCTGCCGGGTGAGCCGGTCGACACCCCGCTCACCGACCTCGTCGACGACTTCGACCCCGGCGTCACCGCGGCCGACGTCGAGCGGTTGGCCGAGTGGTCGGGGCTGCCGGTCGTGGTGAAGGGCGTCTTGCGCGGCGACGACGCGGCGCGGGCGGTCGATCACGGCGCCGCCGGGATCGTGGTCTCGAACCACGGCGGCCGCACCCACGACGGCTGCGTGGCCACCGCGATCGCCCTCCCCGGCGTCGTCGACGCGGTGGCGGGCCGGGCCGAGGTCTACGTCGACGGCGGGATCCGGGCCGGGATCGACGTCGCCCGCGCCCTCGCGCTCGGCGCCCGGGCCGTGCTCGTGGGGCGACCGACGCTCTGGGGGCTCGCGGTCGACGGCACTCCCGGCGTGGTCGCGGTGCTGACGGCGCTACGGGAGGAGCTCGTGCGGGTCATGGCGTTCTGCGGCGCGTCCGCACCCGACGCCCTGACCCGCGACCTCGTCGACGCCGCCGGCAACCCGGAACCGCCCGCGTGACCACTGTGGAGTCGGCCGATCCCCGAAGATCGGTCATTTCGCCCACATCGCGCGCGGGATCGGCCGCGTCGGAACCCGGGTAGCCCGGCCCCTCAAGTCACCGGGCCCGCGGCCGATGTACTCGGCATCCACGACGGCATCCACCGTCACCGCGTCGGCCGAGAACGCCGGTCGCCCGGTCCGCAGGGTCCTGGAGGCAACGTGATTCCCAACTCCCGCCGCGTGCCACGCGGTGCCGTCGCGCTCGTCGGCGCGGGCGTGCTGGCGTACCTCGCCTGGCGGCTCGTCGCGATCGTGCGCACGCCGTCGGTCGCGGCCGTCGCGCTGTGGATCGTCGAGTGCCTGGCGTGGGCCGGCTTCGGCGCCTTCATGGTGCGGGTGTCGGCCCCCCGGCGCCCGGTGGCCGAGCACCGCACCCAGCGCGCGCCCGATGCGCTCGTCGCCATCCTTGCCGTCGGTGCGTCGGACGACGCCCTCGAGCGGACCCTCGCTTCGGTGGCGGCGGAGGGCTCTGCGCCGCGCACCGTCGTCGTCGACCACGATCCTTCGACCGCGCGCGTCGCCATCGCGACCGCGCGGAGGGCCACCGTCCTCGAGGTCGCCGACGACGACGTGGCCACCGCATGTGGCGCGCTCGCGTCGGTCGCGGCCGACCGCGCCGTGATCCTCTTGCGGGCCGGCTCCCTCCTCGCGAGCGGCGCGTGCGCGGCGATCGTCGCGCCGATGGAGGACCCGCGCGTCGCCGCGGTGCAGGCCGGGCTCGAGTGGGCCGACCCGTCGTCGATGGTGCACCTCGGGCCGAGCCGCGACGCGCTCGCACTGTTCTCCGACCTCGAGGCGCCTGCCGCGTCGGCCGCCGGGATCTCGCCGCTCCTGGGCGACGGCACCGCGATCCGTGGCGACGCGCTCGCCCTGGTCGCGGCCGCGGGCAGCCTCGAGGCCGCCGGCAACCGCTTCGCCGCGTCCGCCCGCCTGACCCGCTTCGTGGCCGAGCCGCTCGTGCTGCGGCCGCATCCCGCGTCGGCGTCGGCCTGGCGGACGGCCCGCGCGCAGCGCCTCGCCGCCGACTGCCGCTCCTCGCTCACCGCGCTCCACCGGCCGGTCGGCTCGTTGCGGATCCGCGTGCGGCGCCTCGCCGCGGCCGGTGATGTCGCCTCCGCCTGGGCCCGAGTCGGGCTCGCCGCGCTGCTCACCTGGACCCTGATCTCGGGATCCATTCCCGTCCCGGGCCGGTTGGCCCCCGTCATCGCCGCGTCGGCCGGACTCTGGATTCTGGCCACGCTCCTGACCCGCGCCGCCGTCGGCACCACCCTGCGCCTCGGTGACCGCAACCGCCTCGGGTGGCGCTGCCTCGACGCCGACATCGCCGCCGGCCTCGTCGCGCTGCGGCCCACGACGCTGCGGGCCCGCGACTCCCGCCAGTCCGGGCGGATCCGTCGGCTGGCCGGCTTCCCCGTCACGTTGCTCGCACTGGTCGCCGTCGACACCGGCGCCGTGCTGCGCGGGCTCACGCTCGCGTGGCCCCACCTCGTGCCCGCGCTCGACGACGGCACGCTGGCCCGCGTCGCCATGGGTGCGGCGGTCGTCGTCGTCACCGCGCTGCTCGCCGACTCCATGCGCATGTTCGTCGCCCGCCCCGACGCGCGGGTCGAGATCCGCATGCCCGTGGGCGTTGCCGGGCGGTTCGGCACCGCGGCGGTCGAGGTGGTCGACATCTCGCCGACGGGGGCCGGGCTCGTGGTCGACACCGCCCCCACCGTCGGCGACCGGCTGGTGCTCGCCTGTTCCCTGCCGTTCCACGACGGCGCCGAGCCGCTCGCGCTCCTGGCCGACGTGATGCGCGTCGCGCCGTCGTCCGACGGCCGCACCCGGGTCGGCGTGCGGTTCGCGGCCGTCGACCGCGCCGAACGCGCGCTGCTGATCCGTTACGCCGTGCGGGCCGACACCCCGCGCGCGACGCGGGCCACGACGCCGGCGTCGACGGCCGACGACCTGCCGCAGATCTCCTCGGTCAACATGCCGCGGCCGCTGTTGCGGTTCATCTCGGTCTTCGCCGTCGTCGCCGCGTGCTCGTCGCTCGTCGTCGCCCCGGCCTTTGCCGCGCCGTCGACGGTCGGAACGATCCACGGCACCGTGAACGACTCCAATGGCGCCGTCTCCGGCCTCTGCGTGAGCGCGGTCGACAACAACTGGTCGTGGACCGGCACGCAGACCGACGCGAACGGTGCGTGGACGCTCGACGTCGCGCCCGGGCCGTACAAGGTCGCCTACCAGGACTGCCGCGGCGTCACGCCCCGCCTGGCCGACGCGTGGTGGTCCAACAACGGCCCGGTCGCGCAGAACCAGGCGGCAGCCGTGCAGGTCGACGGGAACACCAGCACCGCGTCGATCGACGTGCAGCTCCAGCCCGGGGCCGCGTTCACCGGTTCGGTGCAGGACCAGCAGGGCAACCCGGTCGACGGCGCCTGCATCAACCCGGTCGACTCCAACAACAACTGGGTGGCCGGTGTCCAGACCCCCACGGCCAACGTCGCGTCGGGCCAGTTCGCCACCGACCCGGTGCTGCCCGGCAACTACCAGATCCGCGTCTCGCCCTGTAACCCGCAGGGTCAGCAGTTCGCGCAGGGGTGGCTCTCCAACGGCGGCACCCTCGTGCCCGATCAGCCGAGCGCGGCGACGTTCCCGCTCGGGAGCTCGGACTTCGCGCTCCCGACGATCACGGTCTCGCCCGGCACGCGCATCGTCGGCACGGTCACCGACCTGTACCACGCGCCGCTCCCGAACATCTGCGTCAACGTCGACAGCACCGGCAACAACAGCAACTGGATCGCGGGCGCGCAGACCCAACCCGACGGCACCTACGTCGTCCCGGCGGTGGGCCCGGGGGACTACTACCTGAACTTCAACGACTGCCGGCCCGACCCGAGCGCGGTGGGCACGAACTACGACGGCACGGCCAACGGCACCCTCGACCGCAACCAGGCGCAGACGATCCACGTCGACGGCACCCAGGACCAGCTCGGGCCGTTCGACCAGACGCTCCAGCCCGGTGGGCGCGTGTCGGGCACGGTCTCGACCGACGCGGGCCCGGTCGGGAGTGTGTGCGTCAACATCATCAAGCTCACGACCGTCAACGGCCAGGTGAACGGTGACTGGATCGCCGGCACGCAGACCGCGGCCGACGGCACCTACTCCGTCGGCCCCGTCCCCGACGCCGACGTGGTCATCCAGATCGACGCGTGCGGCGGTACGCAGATCGTGAGCGGCTTCTACAACGGCAACGGGCAGCCGGCGATCCAGGACCCGACCCACGCCGCGACGGTGCACCCGCAGCCCGGCCAGACCGTCACCGGCGCCGACATCCACGCCGACGTCGCCGCCCTGCTCTCCGGCCACGTCACCACGAGCGGCGGCCCGGCGGCCAACGTCTGCGTGAGCGCCGTCGACCCTGCGACCGGCGCCACGGGCGGGGCCCAGACCGGCAACGACGGATCGTGGTCCACCACGCTGCCGTCGGGCTCCTACGAGGTGCAGGCCACCGACTGCCAGCACGGCCGGTCGCTCGCGGGGCACCTCATCCCCAGCGGCACCGACCCCGCGACCTCGCCCCGCGTCGTCGCGGCCTCGGGCGCCCAGGTCGACGGCCTCGACGCCGACCTCGCCCCCGGATCCAACGCGACCATCCACGGCCGTATCACGACCCAGGCCGGGCCGGTGGCGAACGCGTGCGCCCTCGCCCTCATCCCCAACCGCGACCCGGTGGCCTACGGGCAGACCGACGCCAACGGCAACTTCGACATCGGCCCGCTGCCGGCGGGCGCCTACATCGTCGGCATCCTCGACTGCGGGTTCCTGTCGAACCCGAACTCGCAGCCGACCGGCGTGCACGACCCCGCCGATCCCTCGATCGTCTACCCGGTGCAGTGGAGCGACGGGCGCCCGGTCAGCTTCGCCAACCCGTGGCAGGACCCGGCGTGGACCGTGGTCTCGAGTGGCGCGGCCACCGATCTCGGAGACATCTGCCTCAACTGCACGCCGTCGACCCCGGCCGTGCAGCCGCCGACGACGACCGCGCCCGGCACCCCCGACCCGTTCGTCGCGACGACGACCGCACCGCCGCTCCCCACGGCCCCGGCCACCGCGCCGCCCGCGGTGACGCCGCGCACGGCGCCGCCGCGCACCGCGGCGCCGCGCACCGCGACGACCGCCAAGGGCCACCCGAAGACAACGGTGACCACGGGTGCCGCGACCACGACGACGTTGGGCGCGTCGACCACGACGACCGCCACTGCGGCTGCGGCCCAGCAGACACTCGACGCCTCCCACGCGGCCGCGCCCCAGCAGCGCATCCGCGCCAAGGAAGCCGTGGCCACGACCGAGGCGCCGTCGTCGTGGACCGACTGGTGGTGGCTCCTCGCGCTCGCCGGCATCGCCGGGGCGCTCGCGACCGCGGTGCCCTATTGGCTCCGCAACCGGTCGAGCTCGTCGCCCGAGTGGCCGGTCTGACCCGGGCCGCGTGAACCCCGGCGCGGCCGGCCGCGCCGGACGCGCTCAGGCGCTCTGGTCGGCCGTCCGCGGGTAGTGGTCGGGCTCGCTGCCGTCGAGCCGGAACAACACGGGGTCCAACGCCCGGGAGATGGCCTGGGCCTCGTCGGCGCTGACGTGCGCGCCGAAGTGCTCCTGGAGCGAACGGACGAACACCACGTTGCTCCGGCGTAGCTGGCTGCGGCCGCTGCGGGTGAGGATCAGCAGGATCCCGCGGCCGTCGGTCGAGTCGCGCCGCCGCTCGACGAGCCCGTCGGCCTCCATGCGCTGCACGAGCCGGCTCAGCCCGGGCTGGCTGTAGCGGACGCGCATGCGCTCCTGGAGCTCGCGGAAGCGCATGCGGCCCGGGGTCGCGCTGCGGTCGAGGTGCGCGAGCACCGAGTAGACGCCCGAGCTCAAGCCGCCATTGGCCTCGAGATCGGCGACGAGCCGCGGCAGGACGGCCTGGTACACCTGCACCAGCGACGTCCACGCGTGGTGGCGTTCGCGGTCGATGGCCTGCACGGCGGGCGGAGCGATCTTGTCGGCCATCGGCGAATCCTAGGATGCGCCGCCGACGCCACCCCTTTCTACGTCCCCGGACGACCCATACGGTCGTCGGGGGACGCAGACGGCTCTGGGGTCAGGTGGGGAGGGGGCGCCCGTCGAGGGCGCGGATCTCGAGCCCGAGCTCGTCGATGAGGTCGAGGCTCACGAAGGTGCCCCCGACGCGCTCGGCGCCGCAGTCGCACAGGGCCAACACGCCTTCCACCATCGCCTCCATCGACTCGGTGATCGCGTCGGTGAGGGTGTCACCGACCAGCGCGTCGGCGCCTTCGGTGTGCACCCCGGCCCGGGGCTCGACCGTGTTGACCCGGATCCCGGTGCCCTCGAGCTCGACGGCGAACCCGTGCGTGACCCGGTTGAGCGCGGCCTTGGTCGCGCCGTAGATGCCGATGTCTCCGGTGAAGTTGCCCTTGCGGTACGGCGGGCCCTGCACGTTCTTCGCGGTCACGCTCGACACGTTGACGATCCAGCCCTCCCCGCGCGCCAGCATGCCGGGGATGACAGCCTGCGCGAGGTCGATCGGCGCCTGCACGTTGACCTCGAACGAGACCCGGCGCCGCTTCAGCGGGAAGTCGAGCAACGAGCCGTAGAGGGCCGCGGCCGCGTTGTTGACGAGGATGTCGACCCGGCCGTCGAAGACCTCGAGCGCGCGCGGCACGATCGCGGCGCGGCTGTCGGCATCACCCAGGTCGGCCACCACCGGCTCGGCCCGCGCGCCGTGACGCGTGCAGCGCGCAACCGTCTCCCGCAGGCTGCCCGGGAGGCTCGGGTGCTGCTCCGCGGTGCGCGCGACCAGCACCAGGTCGCAACCCTCCGCGGCCAGGCGCTCGGCCACCGCGGCCCCGATGCCCCGGCTCGCGCCGGTGACGATCGCGGTGCGCCCGGCGAACCGGCGCTGCGACTCCCCCGCGTCGGTCACCTCAGATCTGCGCGGCGGGCACGTCGGGCTGGTTGAGCTCGATGAAGTTGCCCGCCGGGTCGTGCATGAAGGCCTGGCGACCGGACCCGATCGGCCCGTCGAGCGTGCGCACCTCGCCGCCGGCGGCGCGGATGTCGGCCACCGCGGCCTCGAGGTCGGCCACCTGGATGGCGTAGTGCTGCAGCTTCGGGACCTCGTGGTCGACCTTCATCAGGTGGACCTGGCCGCTCCCGCCCTGGAGCCACACCCCCGGGCCCAGGTCCGGCGGCCGGTCGGCCATGGTGAAGCCGAGGATGCGGCAGTAGAAGTCGACGCCGGCGTCGATGTCGGGCATGCAGATCGCGACGTGGTGGATCCCAACCGGTTGCATGCCGCAACTATCGCCCACCCCGTCGGGCCGGGCCAGCGCGCCGCGTTAGCTTCGTGCCCGTGCTGATCGGGCTCATCTCGGACGTCCACTGCAACGCGGAAGCGCTCGACTGGGCGCTCGCCGACCTGGAGTCGCGCGTCGACGAGATCCTGCTCGCCGGCGACGCCGTCTACGAGTACCGCTTCTCCAACGAGGTGGTGGCCGCGGCCCGCCGGCTCGACATGCCCTACGTGCTGGGCAACCACGAGATGGTGCTGCTCGGGCCCCACGGGGAGCGGGCCCGCTCCAACCCGGGCATCGCGGCCGACAACCTCGACTACATGGCGAGCCGACCGAAGCGGATCGACCTCGTGCGCGACGGCAAGCGGATCTGCATGGTGCACGCGAGCCCGTGGGCGCCCTACGACCAGTATGTCTACGCCACCACCCCGTTGCTGCAGGACGCGGCCGGGCTCGACGACGTCGACATCCTCGTGCTCGGCCACACCCACATCCCGATGGCCGAGCGCGTCGGCTCCACGCTGGTGGTCAACCCGGGTTCGCTCGGGGAGGGCCGCTGCCCCGACCACCGGCAGATGGTCTCGTACGCGGTGCTCGACACCGACACCGAAGCGCTCGAGGTCGTCTGGGGCCCCAACCCCCGCCTCGTCCAGTAGCCCCCACCCCTGATGCGTCTCGTGAGCACCTATATGGTGCTCACGAGACGCATCAGGATCTTGATCTCGGAGGACGCATGGAGACGCGACGCATCGGCGACAACGGCCCCGAGGTCTCGCTCGTCGGGCTCGGCTGCAACAACTTCGGCATGCGCCTCGAAGCGGAAGCGTCGATCGCGGTCGTCCACACCGCGCTCGACGCGGGCATCACGCACTTCGACACCGCGGAGATGTACGGCGGCGGCAGGTCGGAGGAGTTCCTGGGCCGGGGCCTCGGCGCGCGCCGCGACGACGTCGTGATCGCGACCAAGTACGTGCCCCGCCCCGCCGACCAGCCCTACACGCCCGGCGTCCTCCGCCAACGCATCCTCGACGCGTGCGAAGGCAGCCTCACCCGGCTCGGCACCGACCACATCGACCTCTACTACCAGCACTACCCCGATGCCGACGCGCCGATCGACGAGGCGCTGGAGACGCTCGACGAGCTCGTCCAGCAGGGCAAGGTGCTGCACGTCGCGTCGTCCAACGTGTCGGGGCCGCAGGTGTTCGCGGCCGACGGCGTCGCGCGCGACCGCGGGTTCGCGCGCTTCGAGGTCTGCCAGTTCGAGTGGAACCTCCTGCAGCGCGACGCCGAGACCGAGCTGGCTCCCACCTGCCGGCAGCACGGGCTGCAGATCGTTCCCTACTTCCCGTTGGCCTCCGGCCTCCTCACCGGCAAGTACCGCCAGGGCGAGGACTTTCCGGCCGACTCGCGCCTCGCGGCCAACGCGTACTTCGCGTCGGTCGCCACCGACGCGAACTTCGCCAAGGTCGACTGGCTCACCGGCTACGCCCAGGAGCACGGCCACACGCTGATGGAGCTCGCGGTGTCGTGGCTCGCGGGCCAGGAGGGCGTGCTCAGCGTGATCACCGGGGCCACCAAGCCCGAGCAAGTGCGCGCCAACGCGGCGGCCGCCGGTTGGGCGCTCACGGAGGCCGACTACAAGGCCGTCGACGCGGGACTCGCCGCCCTCGCGTGAGCGGGCTCGGGGCCGCGCCCTGCGCGTCGGTGCGTCAGAGCTGCCCGATGGTCATGAGCGCGCCGACCACGAGGCAGTAGATCGCGAACGGCGTGAGGGTGCGGGTCTTGAAGAACCGGGTGAGGAACCGCACCGACGCGTAGGCCGCGATGAACGCGGCGATGCTCCCCACGATCACCTGCCCGCGCACCCCGTCGCCGTTGTGCCCCGCGAGGTCGGGCAGCTTGTAGACGCCGGCCGCGAGGATGATCGGGGTCGCGAACAGGAACGACAGGTGCGCGGCGTCCTCGTGGTCGAGGCCGCGCGTGAGGCCCGCGACCATCGTCACGCCGGAGCGGCTGATGCCGGCGAAGAGCGCGAGGCACTGCGCCGACCCGATGACGAGGCCCTCGCGGAGGCTCAGGGTCTCGAGGTCGCGGCCGACGTAGCCGTCGGGGTCGTCGTGGTGCGCGTGCTCCGCGGCCAGGACCCGCACCTCGCTGCGCCGGCGGAGCCGCTCACCCAGCAGCAGGATCAGCCCGTTGATGAACAGGAAGATCGACGCCGCGATCGGCTTGGCGAAGATCGTCCGCAGGCTGTGCTCGAAGACGAGGCCCACGATCCCCACCGGGATCGTGCCGACGATCAGCAACCACGCCATCCGTTCCGCCGACGTCTCGATGCGGCGCTTCCGCACCGACGAGAAGAAGCCGAGGATCACCCGCTTCCAGTCACTGCGGAAGAAGAGCAGCAGCGCGAGGGCCGTCGCCACGTGCAGCCCCACCAGGAACGCCAGGTAGAACGACTCGCTGGCCGACTGGCCCTTGACCAGGCTGTCCCAGCCGAGCAGCTCGGGCACGAGGACCGAGTGGCCCAGGCTCGAGATCGGGAACAGCTCGGTGACGCCCTGGAGCAGGCCGATCACGATGGCCTGGAAGTAGCTCAAGGTCGAAGCGGCGAGCGCCGGCATCACGTCTTCCCATCCTCGTCGGGGCGTCCATCATCGCCGCCGCGCCCAGCCGGCCCCCGGATCCTGGC
>JADGOM010000015.1 GCA_017882925.1 Acidimicrobiia bacterium
CGGCCAACGGCCTCCGCATCGCCCGCGGGATCGTCGCCGCGATCGTCTCGCAGTCGGGCGCGAGCGCGTCCGACTCGCCCCAGACGACGAGCGTCGGCACGTCGATCTCGGCGATCCGGGGCCCGATGTCCATCGTGATGATCGCCTGGATGCCGATCGCGAACGACCACGGGTCGGTGGCGCGCACGCCGCGCTCGAACTCCGGCACCGGGGAGTCGGGACGGGTGCGAGTGGCGGGGAGGAAGCACCCGGGGACGAGTGCTTCGGCGATCGGCACCATGCCCCGGTCGAGCGCCAACCGGCGCAGGGCTTCGTTCCCCACGCGGTGCGCGTCCGACAGGTCCGACGTCGTGTCGGCGAGGACGAGCCCGGCGATCAGCTCCGGATGCCGCAAGGCGAGCTCCTGGGTGACCATCCCACCCATCGAGAGACCGACGACCACCGCGGGACCCGGCGCGAGCGCGTGCAGCACGTCGGCCACGTCGTCGGCGAAGTCGGCCAGGCTCATGTCGCCGCGCGTGCGGTCCGAGCGGCCGAACCCGCGGAGATCGATCGCGATCACCTGGTGGTGGGCGCGGAACTCCTCGATCTGCGGAGCCCAGTTCGCGATCTCACCGCCGAGACCGTGGAGGAAGACGAGCGGCCGCCCCGACCCGGTGACCTCCACGTTGAGTCGGACGCCGCGCGCGGTGATCAGCACGCGCGACCGTTCGGGTGTCTCTGCTGTGCGCTCGCCGCAGGCATCGCGGCATCATGCCGAACCCGGGGACCGACCGCCAGCGCCATCGGCCGGGGTGCGCGGTCGACACCACGTTCGGTGAGGTCTCGACCCGCCCAATGCGCGCGTTCCCCGAGCCCGCGGATCGGGCGCGACCACCACGCGCGTCCGACTCTTTCCGCCAACCGCAGCTGCATGCAAGCGGAACCTCAGCCAGACGTCGACCATGACGTCGAGGGTGGTCGAGGGTTGGCGGCCACCACTCTCCGTGCCGGCCGGACGCGCGCGTCGCTCACCTGATACAGATCACGCATGAACGCGAGCTGGCCGAGCGGATACATCCCCGATGTCACGGGCAAGGTCGTCGTCGTCACCGGCGCGAACTCCGGGCTCGGCCTGGAGACGACCCGCGTCCTCGCCGCGCACGGCGCGCGCGTGCTGATGGCATGCCGCAACGCGGAGAAGGCCGAGCGCGCGGCCGACGAGATCCGCGCTGCCGCGCCGAAGGGCTCGGTCGAGGTCCGGAGCCTCGACCTCGCGAGCCTCGAATCGGTGCGTGCGTTCGCGGCCGGCGTCCGCGCGACGGAAGCCCGGCTCGATCTCCTGGTCGACAACGCGGGGTTGATGGCCACCGACGAGGCGTGCACGGCCGACGGCTTCGAGATGCAGCTGGGCGTCAACCATCTCGGGCACTTCGTGCTCGCCGCGGAGCTGATGCCCTTGCTGCGCGCCGCGCCCGCGTCGCGCGTCGTGACCGTGTCGAGCATGGGCCACCGGATGGGCCGCATGCACTTCGACGACCTGATGTGGGAGCACCACCGCTACCACCGGTGGCCGGCCTACTTCCAGAGCAAGCTGGCCAACCTGCTGTTCACCGCGGAGCTGCAGCGCCGGCTCACCGCCGCGGGCTCGACCACCATCGCGTTGGCCGCCCACCCCGGCGCCACCGGGACCGACCTCGGGGCCGAGGGCTCGGGCATCACCAATCGGATCCTGACGCCCGTGTACCCGATGCTCGGGCAGTCGGTGGCGGGGGGCGCGCTCCCGCAGCTCCGGGCGGCCACCGATCCCGCGGCCCACGGCGGCGAGTTCTACGGGCCCCGCTGGCGCATCTCGGGCCCGCCCGTGCTGGAGACACCCAGCCGGCGGGCGCGCCGGCCGGAGGACGCGGCACGGCTCTGGGCCGCGTCCGAGGAGCTCACGCACACGCGCTTCGACGTCGAGCCGGCCGCGGGCTGAGCCGCGCCGACTTCCCCGTCGGGGGAATCAGCGCTCGATCGCGAAGACCTGGTCGAGTCCGCAGATCTGGATGGCGTTGAGCGGCTGGGCCTGGAAGCCGGTGAACGCCAGGCGGGTGCCCTGGACCTCGGCGACGCGCAGCGCCATCACAAACATGCCGATGCCCGACGAGTCGATGAACGAGAGGTCGGTGGCGTCGACGAGCAGCGCGGCCGGCTTCTCCTCGAGCAGCGTGAGGAGCGGGACCCGCACTGCGGCCTCGGTGCTCAGGTCGAGCTCGTTGCCCCGGATCCGGAGCACCGATCGGTCGGCGGATCGCTCGATCTCGCAGTCGAACCGCGCCCCGAGGGCGTCACGAAAGCCGTCGTAGGCGTCGTCGCCGGCCCGATCGGGGCTGGAGTCCTGCGGGGTCATCGTCGTCGGGAGCCTTTCCTGCGGCTGGTGACCGGGAGACCCTAACGGGCCCCCGCCGCCGGGCGCGTCTCCGTCCCGAGGCCGGGCTACCGGTTGATCAGGCCCGCGAGGACGTTGATCGTCACGGCCACGATGACCGTGCCGAAGAGGTAGCTGAGCATGGCGTGGCCGAGGATGGTCCGACGGATCACCCGCTTCTGCACGTCGGTGTCGGAGACCTGGAACGTCATCCCGATGGTGAACGCGACGTACGCGAAGTCGAGGTAATCGGGCGCGAGCCGGTTCTTGAAGTCGATGCCGCCGATGGGGTCGGAGTAGTAGTGGTGCGCGTAGCGGAGCGTGAACATCGAGTGCACCGACGCCCACGACAGGACCACCGTCGCCACCGCGACCGAGGTGAGCAGCGCCCGGTCGAACCCGTGCAGATGGGCGGCCTTGACCAGGGCGAACGCGACGCCGACGAGGCTGACGACCGCGGCCGAGAGCAGCAGCAGGTGCGCCGACTGCTTGCTCGCGTCCTCGATGGTGGCGTGGGCCCGGGTCTGCTCGCTGTCGAAGCGCAGGAGGTCCTTCCAGACCGAGAGCAGGAACACCGCGGCCATCACGTCCCAGATCGCGAGCGCGGTGAGCTGCCACGGGACGAAGAACGCGACCACCACTCCCGCGACGACCCCGGGCACGAGCGTCAGCATGAGCCGGCGACGGGCCGACATCGCCGGCGCGGACGCGCCCTGGGGGTTCGGCATGGGGCGCAGTTTCGCCGTCGTCGCCGGCCCCGGGGTGGATGGGCGGCCGGACGCGAGAGCGGCGCAGGTCAGGAGACCTGCGCCGCTTCGAAATGGGGTGACCGAGGGGACTTGAACCCCCGACCTCCAGGGCCACGACCTGGCACTCTAACCACCTGAGCTACGGCCACCATGCGAGCCGGCCTGACACATCGGCTCGGCGCGCCCGGAGGGACTCGAACCCCCGACCAGCCGCTTAGAAGGCGGCTGCTCTATCCACCTGAGCTACGGGCGCTCGTCCCACCGGGATCCGGCATCCTATCGGTCGGTGGGGATCAACCGGCGGGCTTGCCCAGGAGGGACCGGAGCGCGCCCTCCAGATCGGGGGCCCGGAACTCGTAGCCCGCGGCCTGCAGACGGGCCGGGAGCACCCGCTGGCCGTCGAGCAGGAGCGACTGCACCAGCTCGGGACCGAACCGCAGCTTGAGCGGGAGCATCGGGGTGGGCAGCACCGTCGGCCGGCCGAGCACCGTGCCCAGCGTGCGGGCGAACTCGGCGTTGGTGACCGGATTCGGCGCCGTGAGGTTGACCGGGCCGACGAGCTCCCCGTTGTTGACGAGCTCGATGAGCGCGCCCACCTCGTCGTCGATCGAGATCCAGCTCATGTACTGCGTGCCGGGCCCCTGCTTGCCGCCGAGGCCCAGCTTGAACGGCAGCAGCAGCTGCTGGAGCACCCCGCCCTTCGGGCTCAACACGATGCCGGTGCGGGGATGGACCACCCGGATCCCGGCATCGGACGCGGGGTGCGCGACCTGCTCCCACTGCTCGACGACGTCGGCGAGGTAGCCGGCGCCGCGGTCGCTCTCCTCGGTGATGATCTCGTCGCCCCGGTTGCCGTAGTACCCGATGGCCGACGCCGAGACCATCACCTTGGGGCGCTGCTGCAGCCCGGCGAGCGTGTCGGCGAGGAGCGCGGTGCCCTTCGTGCGGCTCTCGAGGATCCGGGCCTTCTGCGCCGGGGTCCACTTGCTGCCCGCGATCGGCGCGCCGGCCAGGTGCACGACGGCGTCGACGCCCTCGAGGCCCGCGGCCTCGATGATCCCCTGCTCGGGATCCCAGCGCAGGCCGCCGGCCCGGCTCACCCGGAGCAACGGGATCGCCCGGTGGCCCGTGCGCTCGAGCTCCGCGCACAGCGCGGTGCCGATCAGGCCGCTCGCACCGGACACCACGACATCCATCGAGACTCCTTCGGGCAACGCCCACCGAGGCCGCCCGGCTACCATACGGCTCCCGGTCCACCGACCGGCACCGAGCGCCCTTAGCTCAACTGGTTAGAGCAACAGACTCTTAATCTGTAGGTTCAGGGTTCGAGTCCCTGAGGGCGTACCGAATCTCCGTCGCTCCAGCTGCGACCCACGCGCCGACCCCGGCCCGTGGGTCGTTTCGCGTCCGGGCAGGTTCGCCGCGTCGAGGGCGGGTCGTGCATCGACGCGACCGTGGCCCCGCGATCGCGGTGGTCGGCGTGGATCTCGGCGCCTCGTGCTCCCATTCGAGCGGCGACGGCCCGGATATCGTCTCCCGATCTCCGCCGGGCACGGGCGCGGAGCGAGCGGTGGAGGCACGGACATGGACGGCGACGCCGACCGCGCGGGCTGGTCCCGGCGCGGGTTCCTCGGGGCGAGCGCGGGTGCGGCCGGGGTGCTCGCGTCGACCCGCTTCGCCAAGAAGGCCGAAGCGCTGGTTCGCGCCGCGGCGTCGGTGCCGGCCGCGGGATCGGACCTCGAGGCGATCGAGCACGTCGTCGTCGTGATGCAGGAGAACCGGTCGTTCGACCACTACTTCGGCGCGTACCCCGGGGTCCGCGGATTCAACGACCACAAGGGCTCGAATCTCGGACCGTTCAAGCAGCCGTGGCCGGGCGGCAAGAGCGCCAACCTGCTGCCGTTCAAGCTCGACCACGCCACGGTCCAGGACCAGTGCTCCGGCAACGTCGACGTTCCGGACCACGACTGGGCGCCGCAGCACCAGAGCTGGGCGAACGGGCGGATGGACCGCTGGGTGGCCACGCACTCGTTGCCCCGGTACGACGGGCCCGAGCAGGGTCCGCTCGTGATGGGCTACTTCGACCGCACCGACATCCCGATGCACTGGGCCCTCGCCGACGCGTTCACCATCGGCGACGCGTACCACTGCTCGGTGATCGGGCCCACGATGCCCAACCGTCTCTACGCCCTTTCGGGAACCATCGATCCCGAGGGCAGGAACGGTGGGCCCATCGTCTTCACACCGAGCACGACCCAATCGCCGGCCGCGACCGCGAGCGTCGACTGGAAGACGATGTTCGAGGTCCTCCAGGACAACAACATCGGCTGGAAGGTGTACCAGCCGCCGAACACCGCGGTCGGGCCCACCGAGAAGCTCAACCTCTCGCTGGGATTCAACGCGCTGCTGTACTTCAAGCAGTACCTCGAGGACCCCGCGTCGGATCTGTACAAGCGCGGGTTCCTCCCGGTGTGGCCGGACGAGTTCGTGGCCGACGTAGCCGGCGACACGCTGCCGCCGGTGTCGTGGATCATCCCGACGATCGTCGACTCCGAGCACCCCTCGGCCCCACCGCTCAACGGCGGCGCCCACGTCGCCCGGGTCATCTCGACGCTCATGGCCAAGCCCGAGGTGTGGGCCAAGACCGTGGTGTTCGTCACCTACGACGAGAACGGTGCGTTCTTCGACCACGTGGCCCCACCGACCGCGCCGAAGGGCACCCCCGGGGAGTACATCACCGCGAAACGGCTGCCGAAGGACGCGCGCGGGATCCGCGGCCCGATCGGCCTCGGCTTCCGCGTGCCGCTCCTGGTGGTGTCGCCCTTCAGCAAGGGCGGCTACGTCAACTCGGACACGTTCGACCACACTTCGCTCATGCGGTTCCTCGAGACCCGCTTCAAGGTGAAGGCACCCAACATCACGGCCTGGCGGCGCAAGACCGTCGGTGACCTCACCTCGACGCTGGCGATCGACTCCCCACTGTCGACGCCGTGGATCCCGCCCGACATCGTCGCCCAACAGGCCGCGCTCACCGCCGCGTGCCCCGCGAACCAGAGCCCGGCGTCGCTGCTCGCCGATCCCCCGCCGCTCGACATCCCCCTCCCGCAGAAGATGCCGACCCAGCCCCAGCGCAAGCCCCGCCGCCGCTAGTCGCCCCTGGATCTGGGACGGCTGGGGCAGAGGGCGGGGGCACGGGGCGGGTGGGGACGTCCGTATGCTCGGGGCCATGGAACCGATCGACCCGCTCGCCGCGTTCCGGCTCGACGGCAAGGTCGCGCTCGTCACCGGCGCGAGCAGCGGGCTCGGCGCGCGCTTCGCGCGCGTGCTCGACGC
>JADGOM010000134.1 GCA_017882925.1 Acidimicrobiia bacterium
AAGCAATGCAGGAGGAAGCCATGAAGTACATGTTGCTGATCCACCAGGGCACCACGCCCACCCCGAACGACCCCGAGGCCGTCTCGGCCGCACCGACGAAGCCCGTTCGGCATATGCCCGCGCGCTGGAGCTCGTCCACCACGACGCCGAGCGCCGTCTCCTCGAACGCAAGCTCGCCGAGCTCCGCGGGGTAGCGCGCGGGTAGCAGGGGGTACCGCGGGTAGCGCGGGGTAGCAGGGGGCAGCGCGCGGCTGCCGCCCGGACGGAGGAGGGATCGGAGCAATGGGCGAGGTGAGATGCGGATCCTGATCGTTGTTCTCGTCGTCCTGGTGGCGCTCGTGCTCGCGGTGCTGGGACTGGCGCTCGTGATCGTGCTCCTGAGGCCCGTGCTCGACCGTCGGGCCGGGAGCTTCCGGTCCCGCTTCACGCGCGACGCGGCGAAGCTCCTGGCGCATCCGGTCCCGCCGGTCCCGGGGGTCGCGGGGGTCGGGACCACCGCGCTGGTGACCGAGGCCGACCTGGCGCCGCTCCCTCCGCCGCTGCGGACGTACCTGCGCCGGGCCGGCGCGGTCGGCCGGCCGCACGTCCACAACCTGCGGGTCGCGTTCGACGCCCAGATGCGCGGCTCGGCCACGGCACCGTGGATGCAGGCGACGGCCACGCAGTACGAGTGCTTCGGCCCGCCGGCGCGGCTGTTCCACATGCGCGCGAGCCGAGGCGGCATCCCGATGGACGTGTTGCACGAGTACGTCGACGGCGCCGCCACCTTCCAGGTGCGGATCGCGGGACTCGTCCCGGTGGTGAACAAGTCGGGCCCCGGCATCACCCACGACGAGACCGTGACGCTGATGAACGACGTGCTGGTGCTCGCGCCCGCGGCCGTGCTCGAGCTCCCGTTCGCCTTCCAGCCGATCGACGAGCACTCCGTGCGCGCGACGTTCCGCAACGCCGGCTTCGACGTCGCCGCGACGCTCACGTTCGACGCCGCCGGCGATCTCGTGGGCTTCGCCTCCACCGACCGCGCCCACGATCGGGAGGGCGGCCCCGCGACCTGGTCCACCCCCATCTCGGACTACGCGGCGGTCGACGGCATCCGGGTCGGCACGCACGGCGACGCCAACTGGATCGACGCCACGGGGGAGTGGACCTACGGCCGCTTCGTCGTCCGGTCGATCGCCTACAACGTCGAGGAGTAGCGCCGGGCTGGGCCGCCGATCTCGGTCGAGCCCGGCAAGCCCGGAGCGCCCGGGAAGGCACGGCGGGCGAGCGTGCTCCTCGCGCTCGACGCCAGGAACGCGCAGATCGCCGCGATCGACGGCGGCTCTCGCGTGACGCTCACCGGCTACGGCGACGTGCTCGCGTTCACCGATCGTCCGCTTCGCAAGGCCCGACGCACCACCGTCGCGCTCCTCACCGACCACTGGAACCGCCTGTTCGGCAACGACCCGCCCAACGCCGCCCTCTCGGGCGTCACCCCCGACGGCAGGTCGATCGACGTGGCCGTCGAGCTCACCGCGGTCAGGGGCGACGACTCGACGGTCGCGTTCGACGTGCGGGGTGTGGGTGTGTCGCGCGACCTGCACCTGCCCGCACAGCTCGTCGACGTCTCGCTGTTCATCGACGACGCCACCCTCAACAGCATCGAGCTCGTCTACGCGTCGAACTTCGTCCCGTTCGACTCCTCGTTCTAGGTTCCGACCCGCGCCACCGCGGTCCCCGCCTGCTCGCCCGCCGCCTGCTCTGCCACTGCCCCCGCGCGCCGCGCTCTCGCGGCGCGCCAAGCTCCCGGAGGGTCGAGTCGTCGCTTGCCGGTGACGGAATCGGGCGGGCCGAGGACCCAGCCCTGGGTCTTTCGTCGGTGATCGACGGAGCAGAGGTGTTGCAGGTTCCACCAGGCGGCGGGCCCACCGTGGGCGTAATCGACTTCCGAGTGGTCGAGCTCGAGGTACTCCCGCCGGGTGCATCCGGCGACGCAGCACTCCCGGCCCCCGACGATCATCGCCGTCCGCAGCTCCGCGGGGATGTGGCGACCGAAGTGGGCGACGGTCGTGATGTCGCGGCCCTTCTTGACGACCGCGGTCACGAACGCTTCACCCAGCAACTCGCGGACCCACCGGGCGTTGACCGGCCCGACCCCGGGGATCTCACACGTCTCGCCCGGACGTGCGGTTCCCCGCACGAGTACCGCGTGGTCGATGACGACGTGGGCGGTGTAGCCGACCGGTCGCTTCGGTCCGTCGGGCTCACCCGTCACCAACTGGGCGAGCGCGTCCGCGGCGTAGGCATCGTGTGCCTCGCGCCCACCCTTGCGGTGCTCGGCGCGGAACACCCTCTGGGTCTGCTGCTCGATCGCGGCCTTGAGCCCGCCGCCGACCTCCGGGGAGAGCTGGAAGTGGCCCTCGACCATCCCGTCGAGGTTGTTCCACATCTTCAACGACCGGGCCGCATGCTGCCGCTTCGACCGGGCCTCCGGGTCTTCGGTTTGGGCGCGAGCCTTCACACATGCGTCGCGCAAGGGCACGAGCCCGCGGCCGGCGGCGGCCAGGAGCTCGGTCTCGAGCGCCGGATCGTGCACCGCGGCCGCGCTGATCAGCGCGGCTTCCTGACCCGACAAGCGGCCCTCGCGGACCGCGGCGTCCGTCGCCGGGAGCGACTCGAGTCGGGTCGCGTGGTCGATCGCGCGTCGCACATCGCTGGAACCGACCCCGACGAGCCGGCCACAGAGCTCTTCGGCACTGCGATCACCGTGCGCGACGTACGCGTTGGTGTCGGCGATCCGCTTCGCGACCCGCGCGGTCACCCCGTCGGCCAGGCGGTGGATCGTGCCCAGCTGCTCCAGCAGGCTGACCGCTTCACGCCCCGAACAGCTCGCATCGAACTCACGAGCAATGGCTTCGAGCGCCGAACGGGCGGTGCGCAGCTCCTCCGTGAACATGCACCCATCGTCGCAGCCGGGTGAGACAACTACGCCGTGACCGGAGGCCTTGGCCTACGATCGGCGTTCCCTTGCGGGTGTAGCTCAGTGGTAGAGCCCCTGCCTTCCAAGCAGGCAACGCCGGTTCGATCCCGGTCACCCGCTC
>JADGOM010000135.1 GCA_017882925.1 Acidimicrobiia bacterium
CACCCGTTCGCCACTCTCCCCGAGGAGCAAGCTCCTCGGTTCTCGTTCGACTTGCATGTGTTAAGCGCGCCGCCAGCGTTCGTCCTGAGCCAGGATCAAACTCTCCATCAAGACCTTGCGACGACCACTCCGGTCCGAAGACCCTCGAGATCGCCCAAAATCGAAGAGCCGCCGGAAGTGGCCACAATGCTCCACTTCCGACTGCATGACATGACGAGGTCCGGGCCCGTTGGAGACCCTTCATCGCCATGCCAATCGTTGTTCTTGCTGAGTGGGCGTCGATGAACATCCTCCCGAGGGAGGCTGTGCCGACGCCCGCACTGGCTTTTGGCGTCACTGTTCCGTTTTCAAGGAGCGACGGCCCGAGAGTGCCGCGACCGACCCTGAGGGTCGGAAGGCAACTCGAGCGGACACCCACCCGACTGAATCCCTGCGTGGCTTCGACACACGAGTCGAGAGCTTCGGTGGGGCGTCCGTGTCAACCGTTTCGGGGGCCGTAGGCTCCCGCAACGGACTCGCCATCGTAGTGACGGCGACTTGCAGTGTCAAACGTCCGGGGCTTGAACTTTCGGTTCCCCGGGCGAGTGAGCGGGGTCACTCTACTCGCACTCGCGCCCACTGGCGCTTGCCAACCTGCCAAGTTTTCCCCGAAACCTGGGATTTCTCCAGCGTGGCGTCGGGATCGTCGACCCGTTGGCCGTCGATCCGCACCGCGCCCTGCTCGATCATGCGGCGGCCCTCCTTGTTGGAGGGCACCAGGCCGGCGAGGGCGAGGACCCGGGCGACCCGCACCGGGCCGTCGGTGAACTCGGACGCGGCGACGGTCCGGTCGGGCACGTCGTCGGGCGCCCCGCCGGCGCGAAAGACCTGGTCGAAGGCGGCCTCGGCCGCCATCCCGGCGCCCTCCCCGTGGTAGAGATCGACAACGGTGCGGGCCAGGAGGCGCTTGGCGTCGACCGGGCGGAGCCGCCCGTCGGAGATCTGCGCGAGCGTGTCGGCGACCTGATCGGGGCCCCAACCCGTCGTGAGCTCGAAGTACCGGGGCATCAGGGCGTCGCCGATGCTCATGAGCTTGCCGAACTGCTCGGCGGCCGGCTCGGCGATCCCGACGTAGTTGTCGAGGGACTTGCTCATCTTCTGGACGCCGTCGAGACCCTCGAGGATCGGCATCGTGAGCACGACCTGGGGCTCCTGGCCCTCCTGCTGCTGCAGCTGGCGGCCCACCAGGTTGTTGAAGAGCTGGTCGGTGCCGCCGAGCTCCACGTCGGCGCGGACGATCACCGAGTCCCAGCCCTGGAGCAGCGGGTAGAGGAACTCGAGCAGGGAGATCGGGGCCCCGCTCGCGTAGCGCGTGGCGAAGTCGTCCCGTTCGAGGAGCCGGGCCACGGTCATCCGCGCCATGAGGGCGGTGACGTCGTGGATGCCCATGCGACCGAGCCACTCGGAGTTGCGGCGGACCTCGAGGCGGTCGTCGCGGAGGATGCGCCCGACCTGGTCGAAGTAGCTCGCGGCGTTGGCCTCGGCCTCCTCCGGAGCGAGCGGGGCCCGCGTGGCGGAGCGCCCCGACGGGTCGCCGACCTGGGCGGTGAAGTCGCCGATGATCAGCACCGCGGTGTGCCCGAGGTCCTGGAACTGGCGGAGCTTCCGGAGCACCACCGCGAATCCGAGGTGGATGTCGGGGCGGGTGGGGTCGATCCCGAGCTTCACCCGGAGCGGTTGGCCGCGGTCGAGCTTCGTGCGGAGGTCGGCGGCCGAGATGACATCGGCCGCGCCTGCCGAGAGGGCACGGATCTGTTCGTCGACCGACGGTGAGGCCATGGCGGGCCACGCTACCGGCCCGCCCGTTCGACGCCCGGCGTTTCCAGATGGTCCGGCGACCCCGCGACGCCGGGCGAGAATGGCGCCGTGAAACGGGGGGCGCGCGCCATAGCCGGACTGCTGGCGCTTGCGCTGGTGGTCTCGGCGTGCCGCTACACGCCCGAGATCCGGGAACCGACCTTCACCCCCGCCGACTCCACCATCGTGGCGGCCGACGGCCAGGTGCTCACGACGCTCCACTCGGCGGAGAACCGCGAGCCGGTCGCCCTCGATCGGATCGCCCCCGACCTGCAGCGTTCGGTGGTCGCGATCGAGGACGCCCGCTTCTTCGACCACAGCGGCGTGGATCCCCGGGCGCTCCTGCGCGCGCTCACCCGGGACGCGCAGGCGGGCGACGCGGTGGAGGGCGGCTCGACCATCACCCAGCAGTACGTGCGGAACGTCATCCTCGACGACCGCGACAAGACGTTCAGCCGCAAGGCGCGCGAGGTGGTGCTCGCGGTGGAGCTCGAGCGCAAGTACACGAAGCGCCAGATCCTCGAGCGATACCTCAACACCGTGTACTTCGGCGACGGCGCCTACGGCGTGCAGGCCGCGGCCAAGCACTACTTCGCCGAGGACGCGGCGCACCTCGACCTCGCCCAGGGCGCGCTGCTCGCCGGGATCATCCGCTCGCCGGAGGGCTACAACCCGTACCTGCATCCGGACGCGGCGCTCGCGCGGCGCAATGTCGTCCTCGACCGGCTGCTCGCGCTCGGTCGGGCGGGGCTCGACGCGGTGGACCTTGCGCGGAGCCAGCCGCTCGGCGTGGTGCCGAAGGCCGTGCCCGCCGGTGACGGTCCGTACCCCGCGGGTCACTTCGTGGAACGGGTGAAGCAGTTCATCCTCGGCGACCCGCATTTCGGGGCCACGCCGGAGGCCCGCCGGCGCGAGCTGTACCAGGGCGGGCTCCGCATCGAGACGACACTCGACCCGAAGCTGCAGGCCGACGCCGAAGGCGCGATCGCCAAGGTCCTCACGCGCGGCGGCCGGGACCCGTCGGGCGCGCTCGTGAGCATCGACCCGGTGAACGGGCACGTCCTCGCCTACGTGGGCGGGCCCGACTTCTTCGGCGCCGGGCCGGATGCCGAGTTCGACCTGGCCGGCCAGGGGATCCGCCAACCGGGCTCGTCGTTCAAGCCGTTCGTGCTCGCGGCCGCGCTGCAGAACGGCATCCCACTGACCCGGACGTACGCGGCACCGGGCTCGATCGTGATCAAGATGCCCGACTCGAGTGACTGGCGGGTGAAGAACTACGACGGCGGGGGTGGTGGCCGCGACAACCTCGTCGAGGCCACGGTCAACTCGGTGAACACCGTCTACGCGCAGCTCATCATGGACGTCGGCCCGCAGAAGGTGGTCGGCCTCGCCTCCCTCATGGGGATCCGCACCCCCCTGCCGGCGTACCCGTCGGCCGCGCTCGGGTCCGACGGCGTGACCGTGCTCGACATGGCGTCGGCGTACGCCACCCTCGCCGCCGACGGCGTGCATTCCGACCCGGTGTTCGTGACGCGCGTGACCCGCGCCGACGGCTCCATCGTCTACACGGCACCGGTGACCCGCGCGCGGGTCATCAGCGCCAACCTCGCGCGCACGGTCACCGGCGTCCTCCAGCAGGTCGTGCAGCGCGGGACGGGGACGAAGGCCCGGCTCGACCGACCGGTCGCGGGCAAGACGGGGACCGCGGAGAGCTGGCACGACGCCTGGTTCGTCGGGTACACGCCGAGCGTCGCCACCGCGGTGTGGGTCGGGTACCCCGCGTCGTCGCGGTCGATGGTGCCGCCGGCCACGCCGATCACGGTCGCCGGGGGCACCTGGCCCGCGCAGATCTGGCACGAGGACGAGGTCGTGGCCCTCGCGGGAACGCCGGTGGTCGCCTTCCCCACCCCGGTTCCCGACCGGCCGACGACGACCACCACCGCCCCCGGGCGGGCCTTCCCCGACGTGGTGGGCCTCCGGTCGGAAGCGGCCCAGCAGGCCCTCGGGGCCGCCGGGCTGCACGTGACGGTGGTGGCGAGGCCGAGCCGCGAGTACCCGCCGGGATTCGTGATCAGCCAGAGCCCGCCCGGCGGGTCGCGCATCCGCAAGTCGACCACGGTGACCATCACGGTGGCGAACGGGCCGCCCGCGTCGGTCGTGGTACCCACGGTGACCGGCCAGTACGCCGACGACGCGGCCGCCGCGTTGCGCGCGGTCGGGCTGGTGCCGTCGATCATGGTGCAGCGCGCGCCGGGCGGGACGCCGGTCCCGAGCGCGCGGGTCTGGTCGACCGACCCGGCGGCCGGGACGCTGCTCGACGCCGGGACCGTCGTCGTCATCCGGGTGAACCCGGCCGACCCGACGACCACCACCGCGGCCCCGGTGACCGCTCCCCCGCTGCCCGGGCCGACCACCAGCACGCCGACGCCGCCGGCGCCTTCCGCGAGCGCGCCTACGGGCTGACCGCGCGCGCCGGGCGGCTCGCGTGGAGGCTGCCCGGGACGACCCACCGCCACCGCTCGGCCGTCGCGCGGGTGATGCCGATCCGTGGCGTCACGACCGGTGCGACGGGTGGGGCGACGCCGTCGTCGCGGAGCCACACGGGCCCCGCGCGCAGATCGGTGCCGTCGAGGGTGCCGTCGATGCCGAGTGCCTGGCACAGGCGCGCCGGGCCCGACGCGAGCTCGCGGACTCGCCGCGCCGCGGGCCGGCGGGCCTGCATGCGCTCGACCCCGAGCACCGGCTCACCCGCACGCAGGAGCACCGCACCGGCGTCACCGGGCAGCTCGCAGACGACGTTGGCGCACCAGTGCATGCCGTAGGTGAAATACACGTAGAGGCCGCCCGGCAGGCCGAACATCGTGCGGTTGCGGGGCGTGGGACCGCGGAACGCGTGGCTCGCGGGATCGGTGGAGCCGCGGTACGCCTCGACCTCGACGATCCGCACCGCGGTGACCTCGCCGTCGGGCGGGGCGTGGACCAGGAGCTTGCCGAGCAGCTCGGGCGCGACGACCAACGGATCACGCGCGAAGAAGGCGCGCGTCGGGCGACGCCCCGGGAGCCTCAACGGACCGTGGTCACGCCCCGCGCCGTCAATCGACGAGGCGGGCGCGCTCGTCGGCGAGCTTGGCCTGGGCGGCGACGAGCTGGACCGCGACGGGACCCGGGCCCCCGCCACCCGGAGTGGTGCGCCGCCGCACCGCCGCGCCGGGTTCGAGCAACGGCAGCGCGTCGCGTCCGAGCGTGGGCTCGGTCTCGACCAGCTCGGACAGCGGAATGCCGCGCTCGATCGACTGGCGGACGAGCTTCCCGACGATGGCGTGGGCGTCGCGGAACGGCACTCCCTCCACGACGAGGTGCTCGGCGAGGTCGGTGGCCGCGACCGCGGCGCCGTCGGCCGCCGCCTGCATCCGTTCGACGTCGAACTCGATCGTCGCGAGCAGGCCGGTGAGCGCGTCGAGGGTGCGAGCGTGCTGGTCCATCGCGTCGAACAGCGGCTCCTTGTCTTCCTGGAGGTCGCGGTTGTAGGCGAGAGGCAGGCCCTTGAGCGTCGCGAGGAAACCGGTGAGGTTGCCGATGAGCCGGCCGGCCTTGCCGCGCGCGAGCTCGGCGATGTCGGGGTTCTTCTTCTGCGGCATCATCGACGACCCGGTGCTGAACGCGTCGGCCAGGTGCACGAAGCCGAACTCGTCGCTCGCCCAGAGCGTGATCTCCTCGCCGATGCGCGAGAGGTGGACCTGCGACAGCGCGAGGACGAACAGGCACTCCGCGACGTAGTCGCGGTCGCCCACGGCGTCGAGCGAGTTGGCGAAGCGGAACTGGAAGCCGAGCGCCTTGGCGGTCAGGTCGGGATCCAGCGGCAGGCTCGAGCCCGCGAGCGCGCCCGCACCGAGCGGCGAGACGTCGAGGCGCTCGAGCGCGTCCCACCACCGGCTCACGTCGCGCGACAACGCCCAGAAGTGCGCGAGCAGATGGTGCGCGAGCAGGACCGGCTGCGCGCGCTGGAGGTGGGTGTAGCCGGGGAGGTAGGCGTCGCCCGCCTCCTGGGCCCGCTGCACGAGAACGGCCTGCAGATCGAGCAGGCGGCGGATCTGCGCCCGGCCCTCGCGGCGGATGAAGAGCCGCAGGTCGGTGGTGATCTGGTCGTTGCGGCTGCGACCGGTGTGCAGCTTGGCCCCGGCCGGGCCGGCGATCTCCGCGACGCGTCGCTCGACCGCGGTGTGGATGTCTTCGTCGGTGGGGACGAACACGAACTCGCCGGTGGCGATCTCCTCCTCCACCGTCGCGAGCGCGTCGACGATCGCGGCGCGCTCGTCGCCGTTGATCAGGCCGACCTCGGCGAGCATCGCGACGTGCGCACGCGAGCCGTCGAGGTCGTCGGCCGCGAGCCGGCGGTCGAAGTCGAGGCTGACGCTGAACGCCAGCAGCGCGTCGGACGGGCCGTCGGCGAAGCGCCCGTGCCACAGCGTCTGGGCGTCGGCCGGGGCCGCGTCGGTGACGCTCGATTCGGACGGCTGCTCCGGGCGGTCGTCGGTCATGTCAGGCGCCGGAGCCGAGGCCGCGCTGGCGCCGCGACCACATCTCGACCGAGAGGCCCCACAGCCGCACGAAGCCCTCCGCGTCCTCGTGGCGGAACGAGTCGGCCGCGTCGTAGGTCGCGAGCCCGTAGTCGTAGAGGCCGTGGTCGGCCCGGCGCCCGGCGACGAAGCAGCGGCCGGGCTCGAGGCGCAGTCGGACCTCGCCGGTGACGAACTCCTGGCTCGACTGCACGAACGCGTCGAGCGCCTCCTTGAGCGGCGAGAACCAGAGCCCGTCGTAGACGAGCTCGGCGTAGCGCGGCTCGAGCCGGGCCTTCTCCCGCATGAGGTCGCGCTCGACGGTCATCGACTCGAGGTCCTGGTGGGCGAGGATCAGCGCGAGCGAGCCCGGGCACTCGTACGTCTCGCGGCTCTTGATGCCCACGCGGCGGTTCTCCACCATGTCGATGCGGCCGAAGCCGTATTCGCCGGCCGCGGCCCCGAGCGCGGGGATCAGCTCGACGGGAGGCATCTCGACGCCGTCGAGCGAGACGGGGACGCCGGCTTCGAAGCGCACGACGATGTCGCGCGGCTCGCGGGGCGCGTCGGCGACGTTGCGGGTGAGCGTGTAGACGTCGTCGGGCGGCGAGACCCAGGGGTCTTCCATCTCGCCGCACTCGATCGCGCGGCCGACGAGGTTCTCGTCGATGGAGTAGAGCTTGCCCTTCTTCGCCGCGATCGGGATGTCCCACTTGCGGGCGTACTCGATGGAGTCCTCGCGGGTGAGGCCCCAGAGCCGCGCGGGTGCGAGCACCTCGAGGTCGGGGGCCAAGGCCCGGGTGCCGACCTCGAATCGCACCTGGTCGTTGCCCTTGCCGGTGCAGCCGTGCGCCACCGCGTCGGCCTCGTAGTAGCGGGCCGCCTGCACGAGGTGCTTCACGATCAGGGGGCGGCTCAGCGCGGAGACGAGCGGGTACTTGCCCTCGTAGAGCGCGTTGGCCTGCATGGCCGGGACGACGTACTCGGACGCGAACTCGGCGCGCGCGTCGATCACGTTGGCCTCGATCGCGCCGGCCGCCATCGCGCGGGCGCGGATGGTGTCCCAGTCGTCGGGCGTGGTGTCGGGATCCTGGCCGACGTCGACCGCTACGCACACGACCTCCGCCTTCCACTCCTCCTGGATCCACCGCACCGCGATCGACGTGTCGAGACCGCCGGAGTACGCAAGGACCACACGCTTTGCCATCGCTCGATTGCCTTCCAGTGGGGTTGTCGTGAGGGGGTGGGCGGTTGCGGTGTGGGGCTAGAGGCCCGCGAGGCCGGCCATCCGGCCCGCGAGGTCGCTGCCGCTCGACTGCTCGGCGCAGACCAGCAGGATCGTGTCGTCGCCGGCCACCGTACCGAGAACGTCGGGGACGCCGGCCCGATCCAGGGCCGAGGCCACTACGTGGGCCGATCCGGGCGGGGTGCGGAGCACGACGATGTTGTGGCTGTGGGCGACGTCGACCACGAACTGGCCGAGGACCCGGCGCAAGTGGTCCTCCGACGCCTCGGTGGCCTTGGCGTGCTCGGGCACGGCGTAGGCGGTGGCGCCGCCGGGGATCCGGACCTTCACCGCGCCCAGCTCCTCGAGATCGCGGCTCACCGTCACCTGGGTCGCCACCACGCCCTCGGCCGAGAGCAGCTCGACGAGCTGCGCCTGGCTCGAGACGGCCTGCTCCTCGAGGAGCTTCGAGATCCGGTACTGGCGTTGGGGCTTCCCGATGCTCACGCGTGCCACCTTCTCGTCGTCGTCCGGAACGGCCTCATCGGTGCTCCACCATCAGGGCGAAGATGGCGCGGGCGGCATCCATCCGGTTGGCGGCCTGCTGCCAGACCAGCGAGCGGGGGCCGTCGATCACCTCGGCGTCGCACTCCTCACCCCGGTGGGCCGGGAGGCAGTGCAGGAAGACGGCATCGCCGTCGGCCGCGCCGAGCATCTCCTCAGACACCCGGTAGCCCGCGAATGCGGCCCGACGGATGTCGCCCTCGGTCTCCTGGCCCATCGACGTCCACACGTCGGTGTAGACCGCGTCGGCGCCCTTGACCGCGTCGAACGGATCGGCGACCAGATCGACCGAGCCGCCCAGGTTGCGGGCCCGGGCGACGACCTCGGCGTCGAGCTCGTAGCCCGGGGGCGACGACACCGTGAACTCGATGCCGGTGAGCGCGGCGGCGAACGCGAGCGACGCGGCGACGTTGTTGCCGTCACCGACGTAGACGAGCCGACGGCCCTCGAGCCGGCCGAAGTGCTCCTGCAGGGTGAGCAGATCGGCGACGGCCTGGCAGGGATGCGCGAGGTCGGAGAGCAGGTTGACGACCGGCACTCCCTGGGCGTCGAGCACCGCGCTCATCGTCTCGAGCGTGCGGTGGTCGAAGACCCGGGCCGCGAGGAGGACGTTGTAGGCGCCGAGGGTGCGGGCGATGTCTTCCACGCTCTCGCGCACGCCGAGGCCGACCTCCTCGGCCCGGATGTAGATCGGATGGCCACCGAGACCGACGACGGCCATCTCGCTCGACGAGCGCGTGCGGGCCGACGGCTTCTCGAACAGCAGCGCGACCCCCTCGCGGGCGAGCGGCGTGGGGACCATGGACGGGTCGGCCTTCCACTCCCGGCCCTTGGCGAGGATGCCGGCGAGCTCCGCGTGGTCGAGGTCTTCGACCTCGAGGAACCGGCGGGTGCTCACGAGACACCTTCCGAAGCGACGGCGACGAAGACGTCGGCCAGGATCGCGACCGCGGCGTCGATCTCCGCATCGGACACCAGCAGCGGCGGCGCGAACCGCAGCGCAGTGGGCGTGACCGCGTTGATGACGAGCCCGTTGGCCAGACAGCGCGCGCTCACGACCCGGGCGTCGATCCCCTCGACGAGCTCGGCCCCGAGCAGCAGCCCGCGCCCGCGTACCGACGCCACCTGGGGCAGCTCGGCGAGGAGACCACCGAGCCGCGCACCGGCCGCGACCGCGCGGTCGACGACGCCTTCGCGGGCCATGACGTCGAGCACCGTGAGCGCGGCACGTGAGGCGAGCGGTTGTCCCCCGAAGGTGCTGCCGTGGTCGCCGGGCACGAACGCGGCCGCGACGTCGGCCCGGGCCCAGCAGGCGCCGATCGGCATGCCGTTGCCGAGCGCCTTGGCGAGCGTGACGATGTCGGGCCGGATCCCGGCGTGCTCGAAGCCGAACCACTTCCCCGTGCGGCCGAGGCCGGTCTGGACCTCGTCCATGATCAGCAGGACCTCGCGTTCGTCACACAACGCGCGCACCGCCTCGAGGTAGCCGTCGGGCGCGGGCCAGACCCCGCCCTCCCCCTGGACCGCTTCGAGGATCACCGCGCAGACCCGGTCGTCCATGGCCGCCGCGAGCTCGTCGATGTCGGCGAACGACACGTGCCGGAACCCCGGGGGCAGAGGTTGGAACGCCTCGTGCTTCTCGGGCTGGCCGGTCGCGGCGAGCGTCATCAGGGTGCGGCCGTGGAAGGACCGGTACGCGGCGAGCACGTGATAGCGCTCGGCGCCCCCGTGGAGCTGGCCGTGCTTGCGGGCGAGCTTGATCGCGCACTCGTTGGCCTCGGCCCCGGAGTTCGCGAGGAACACCCGGCCGTCGCCGCCGAGCAGGTCGTCGATCCGCTCGGCCAGCTCGCCGGCCACGACGTTGGAGAAGTAGTTGCTCACGTGCAGCAGGGTCGCCGCCTGATCGGCGATGGCCGCCGCCACCTCGGGGTGCGCGTGCCCCAGGGAGACGACCGCGAGCCCACCGAGGAAGTCGAGGTACTCGTTGCCGGCCGTGTCCCACAACCGGGTGCCCGAGCCGCGTGCGAACGCGACCGGGTATCGAGCGAACACCGGCATCATGTGGGCCTGCTCTCGCGCTGCGATCTCGAGGTAGCGCGCGTCGACGGCGGTGCCGGCGTCGGTCATGACTTGTTCGCCGTGATCATGGTGCCGATCCCTTCGCGGGTGAAGAACTCGAGCAGGAGTGCGTGCGGGCGCCGACCGTCGAGGATGTGGGCCCGGCCCACCCCGCCCCGCAGCGCCTCGATGCAGCTGCGCACCTTCGGGATCATCCCCTCGCTCAACGCGCCGGCGAGGGCCAGCTCCTCGAGCCCGGCGGTGTCGATGTCGGAGATGAGGCTCTGGGGGTCGGGGTAGTCGGCGTAGAGGCCGGCGACGTCGGTGAGATAGACGAGCTTCTCCGCCCGCACCGCCTCGGCCAGGGCGCCGGCCACGGTGTCGGCGTTGACGTTGTAGGCCTGCCCGTCGTCGTCGACGCCGATGGTCGCGACCACCGGGATCAGCTCCTCGCGGACGAGGCCGTGGATGATCGTCGGGTCGATGCGGGCGACGTCACCGACGAAGCCCAGCCGCGGGTCGCGTTGTGTGACGTGGATCATGCCCGCGTCCTCCCCCGACAGTCCGACCGCGTAGGGGCCGACCCGGTTGATCGCGGCGACGACCTCCCGGTTGACCTTGCCGACGAGGGCCATGCGCACGATGTCGATCGTGTCGGCGTCGGTGACGCGGAGGCCGTCGACGAACTCGGGCTCCTTGCCGAGCCGCCGCATCAGGTCGCTGATGTGCGGGCCGCCGCCGTGGACGACGACCGGGTTCATCCCCACCAGCCGCATCAGCACGACGTCGTTGGCGAAGGAACGGGCCAGCTCCGCGTTCTCCATCGCGTGCCCGCCGTACTTGATGACGACGGTCTTGCCCGCGAACTCGCGGATGTAGGGCAGCGCCTCCGCGAGCACGACCGCCTTCGCCGCGACCTCGAGGTCGTGCTCCGGGGCCGCAGTCGCGGCCGCGCCTGCGTCGGTGCTGCTCACGACGTCTTCGCGTTCTCGTCGATGTAGGCGTAGGAGAGGTCGGTGGTGATGACGCTCGCCTCGCTCTGACCGACCCGCAGGTCGCAGCGGATGTCGATGTCGTGGGCGGCCATCACGGCCGCGAGCGCCCGATCGTCGTGCTCGGCCGCGATGCCGTCGCGGCACACCGTGATGCCGCCGTAGGCGATGTCGACCTGCAGCGGATCGATGAAGGCGCCGCTCGCCCCGAGCTCCGAGAGGATGCGGCCCCAATAGGGGTCCTGCCCGTTGAGCGAGCACTGCACGAGCTGGCTGTTGGCCACGCCGCGCGCGGCACGCCGCGCGTCGTCGACCGTGCGGGCCCCCACCACCGTGATCCGCGCGAACTTCGTGGCCCCTTCGGCGTCGCGGCCCATCTGCTCGGCGAGGTCGCCGCACACCGCGGTGAGCGCGTCGGTGAGCGCGTGGTAGCCGCGGCCGCCGAACCCGATCGGGGGGTTGCCGAGCGCGCCGCTCGCGAGCACGAGCACGGTGTCGTTGGTGCTCGTGCAGCCGTCGACGGTGAGCTGGTTGAACGACTCCCCCACCGCCCGCTGGAGCGCGACCCGCAGGGCGCGCGGGTCGACGGCGACGTCGGTGGTGAGGACCGCGAGCATGGTGGCCATCGCCGGCTGGAGCATCGCCGCGCCCTTGGCCATACCGCCGACGGTGAGCGTGAGCGACCCGCCGATGTCGGCGGTGGCGACGCTCTCCTTCTTGACCGTGTCGGTGGTGAGCATGGCGGTGGCGGCGGCGGTCGCGGCCCCGGGGTCGGTCGCGAGCCCCGCCGCGAGCCGGCCGATCGAGCTCTCGATCGGGGCCATGGGCAGCGGGATGCCGATGAGGCCCGTGGAGCACACGAGGACGTCGGTGGGCTCGCACCCGAGCTCGCGCGCCGACAGCTCGCACATCCGCTGCGCGTTGCGTGTGCCCTGCTCACCGGTGGCCGCGTTGGCGTTGCCGGAGTTGACGATCACCGCGGCCGCCCGGCCGTCGGCGAGGTGCGCGCGGGACACGAGGACCGGCGCGGCGGTGGCCAGATTGGTTGTGAACACCCCCGCGGCGGACACGGGGGTGCGGTCGGCCGTGGCGACCAGCGCGAGGTCGGGCGCACCCGACTCCTTGATCCCCGACGCGAGCCCGAAGGCTTCGAAGCCGCCGGCGGCGAGCACACTCATGGCATGAGTCCGATCGTGGGGAGCCCGGTGACTTCGGGGAGGCCGAGCGCGAGGTTGAGGGCCTGGATGGCCTGGCCGGCGGTGCCCTTCACCAGGTTGTCGATCGCGCCGATCGCGATCGTGGTGCCGGTGCGCTCGTCGACCCGGTACGTGAGGTGCACCTCGTTGGAGCCCATCACCGCCTTGGTGCGGGGCGGGTCGTCGAGCACCGCGACGAATGGCGCGTCGGCGTAGAAGTCGCGCGCGGCCTCCAGCACGGCCTCGGTGGTGAGCCCGGCGGACGCGGTGCGCGCCGTGCAGGTGGCGAGGATGCCCCGCGTCATCGGCACGAGGTGCGGGTTGAAGAGCAGCTGCACCGGACCGGAACCCAGCGCGCTCAGCTCCCGCTCCATCTCGCCGGTGTGGCGGTGGTCGACGAGGCCGTAGGCGTTGACGTTCTCATCGGCCTCGCTGAACAGGCTCGGCGCGGTGAGGCCCCGGCCCCGGCCGCTGACACCCGACATCCCGTTGACCACGATGCCCGTGGGCTCCACGAGGCCGGCCGCGACGAGCGGCGCGAGCGTGAGGATCCCTGCGGTGGCGTTGCAACCTGGCGCGGCGATGTGCGCGGCGGTCTCCAGCTCGGCGCGGTGGAGCTCCGGGAGCCCGAACGTGAACCGTCCGAGAAGCGCGGGCGCGGCGTGCTCGCCGCCGTACCACTGCGTGTAGTCGTCGAGCGGCAGCCGGAAATCGGCCGCGAGGTCGACGACGTGCGCGACGTGGTCGACGACCTTCGGGACGAGCCGCTGCGACTCCCCGTGCGGGAGCGCGAACCACACCACGTCGACGTCGCCGGCCCGGACCGGCTCGAAGGGCTCGAAGCGCAGCCCGGGGTACGCGCGGCCGAGCGACGGATACAGCTCGGCGACCTCCCGGCCGGCGTTCGTGTCGCCCGTGACCCAGGCCACCTCGAGCCCCGGATGGCCCGCCAGTAACCGGAGCAGCTCCGCACCGGCATACCCTGACCCTCCGACGATTCCGGTCCGGACCCTCGGGGGCCCGGACGCGGGAGATCCCCCCGACGCCGTCCCCCCTGCCTTCCCGGCCATTTCATTCGCCATGCTGAATACTATACAGACCGATGAATAGCGACGACACCGATTTCGCCGCGCTCGAGGTCGGGCAGTTGCTCGGCCCGCTCCCGCTGACCGTCTCGGCCGCCGGCAACGTCCGGTACTGGAACGCGGCGGGTGTCGACGCGGCCCCGTTCCGGGCCGGGACGCTCTATCCGCCGATCGCGGCCAACCTCACCACGCTGCTCCTCCAGACCGCGACCACCCGGCCCGTGCTCCAGGTCGGCCAGCGGATCGTCAACCGCCGGGCGGTGAAGGCCGACACGCCGCTGGTCGTGGAAGGCCTGGTCACGGAGCGGTTCGCCCGGCGGGGCCGCGAGTACGCCGTCGTCCACGCCGCCATCCGCACCGCCGGCCCGGGGGGCGGCCTGCCGCTCTGGGCCTCGGTCGCGACGTACTGCGACCCGGTCCGCCGGGTCGCAGCCGACGCGGGCGCCGAGGAACGCGATCCGGAGGGGACCCGGGTCCGGGGCTCGAACCCCACCACGGACCCCGCCGCCAACCGGTACCGGGGCGACTGGGGCCCGACGACGAGCCCGCCCGAGCCGGCCATGACCACGTGCCGCTCGCTGGAGCTCACCCCCGACCGGATGCGGGCCTACTCGCGCTCGGGCAACTTCCACTCCGACGCCGCGGCCGCGCGGCAGGCGGGGCTGGCGGGGCCGGTTGCCCAGGGCATGCACCTCCTCGGCCCCGCCTACGGGATCCTGCTCGAGCACTGGGGCTCGGAGTTCCTCGAGCTCGGCGCGCTCGAGGCCCAGTTCGTCGCGATGACGTTCGAGGGCACGACCGTCGACGTCACCGTGCACGTGGGCGTCGAGACGGCGACGATCGAGGTGCACGACCAGCCCGACGGCGAGCTGCTCGCCACCGGCGCGGCCTGGCGGGTCGCCCCGACCGACTGACGGCTCGCGCCCACCGGCGCGACCTCGTTTCGGCCCACTGATCCCTCCGGTGGACGGATCGTGCACGACGCGCATCCCGCGCGCGCGGAATCGGCGGAGATCTTCACCTTCGGCTCAAGGATGGGCGCTGCGGCCGTCGACAACCAGTGCGGAAACGTCCACCGCTGCCACGGAGGGGAGAGTCGTCGTGCCCATCGGGACGAACGCTGCGGCGCACCTGCTGCGCCGAGCCGGATTCGGCGGCACCGCAGCCGAGATCCAGACGTACGCCGCGCTGGAGCGCGCCGCCGCCGTCGACGCGATCCTCGACGTCTCCGCGGCCGCCCCCGACGTCCGCCCGCCGTTCCTCGACGACCCCACCGTCGCCGACTGGGACCGGCTCTACCAGCTCCAGCTCTGGTGGCTCGACCGGATGCGGACGAGCCCGGCGCCGATCCAGGAGAAGATGACCCTCTTCTGGCACGGCCACTTCGTGAGCGGCCAGGACAAGGTCGGCGACGCCACGATCATGTACGGCCAGAACAAGCTCTTCCGGGCCGAGGGCCTCGGCAGCTTCCGGCCGCTCACGCAGCACATGGCGCTCGACCCCGCGATGCTCCTGTACCTCGACAACGGCATCAACGTGAAGGGTGCGCCGAACGAGAACTTCGCCCGCGAGCTCATGGAGCTCTTCCTGCTCGGGGTGAACCAGTACACGCAGGCCGACGTGGTGGCCGCGGCGCGCGCGTGGACCGGGTACAACTCCGACCCCAACGACCGCACGAAGTACCTCTACCGCGACAACAAGCACGACAAGAACGCGAAGACGTTCATGGGCATCACGAAGAGCGGCGTCGCCCCCGACGACTGGACCGGCCCAGGGATCATCGACTACCTGCTGACCACCGATCCGCAGCGCACCACCGCGGCCCGCTTCGTCGCCGCGAAGCTCTGGAGCTTCTTCGCCTACCCGAACCCGGACAGCTCGGTGCTCGACACGATCAGCGCCGCGTTCATGTCGACGCCCGACCTCGACATCACCGCGCTGCTGCGGGCGATCTTCATGCACGACAACTTCTGGAGCCCGCAGGCCCAGAACGCGCTGGTGCGGTCGCCGGTCGAGTTCGTCGTCGCGGCGATGAAGATGATCGGCGTGCCCACCGGGAGCACCAACGGTACGAGCAGCCCGCCCTGGTGGATGGACGAGATGGGCCAGCAGCTCTTCTACCCGCCCAACGTCGCGGGCTGGAAGCAGAACAACTACTGGATCTCGACCACCGCCACCTGGGCCCGCGCCGACTACGCGCGCGACCTCAGCTGGAAGGCGCACGACCTCGCGTTCCTCGCGAACATCGCAGCGATGACGGTGCACGACGCGGTGCAGGCCGCCTTCGACGCCTTCGGGGTCGACCTGCCGTCGGCCGCGACCCGTTCGAAGCTCGAGGCGTGGCTGACGACGGAACGCGCGCTCGAGCACGCGCCGACGTACTCGTGGACGGACTACGGCTGGATCAACCTGACCACGCTCACGATGCTGACCCCCGACTTCCAGCTCGCGTAGGAGAACGATGTCCGAGCCCGAGTTCCCCGACATCCTGCGTGCGCTCTCGGTCCCCAGCCCGTTCAGCCGCCGCAACTTCATGAAGGGTGCGGGTGTGGTCGCGGGCGGGATCGCGCTCACACCCTACCTGTCGAAGCTCGAAGCGTTCGCGTCGCCGCCGATCGGCCCGTCCGACGGCGTGCTGGTCGTGATCCAGCTCGGCGGTGGCAACGACGGCCTCGACACCTTCATCCCCGTCGGCGATCCCCGGTACTACGCGCTGCGCGCCTCCGCGAACTACCCGGCCGAGCAGACCCTCTCGATCGCCACGGGCTTCGGGTTCCACCCGGCCCTCGTGAAGCTGAAGGCCCGCTACGACGCGGGCAAGGTCGCCATCGTCCAGGGCGTCGGCAACCTCCCGGTGCCGGACCTCAGCCACTTCAGCTCCACCGCGACCTGGATGCAGGGCTGGGGCGGGTCGCCGGTCCCGGGCGCACCGACGGGGTGGCTCGGGCGCTTCCTCGACGGCCTCCCGAACGCGGCCAACGAGCCATTGCGCGCGGCCACCATCTCGTCGTCGGTCCCGCTCCACCTCGTGGGCGCGCAGGCCCGGGCCGCCGGGCTCCCGGAGTCGATCGGCGACGCGTTCGGACTCGACCGTCACATCAAGTCCGACGCCGCGATGTTCGACGCGTTCGGCGGGTTCGGCGGCTCGAGCGGGCTCGGGCCCTGGGGCGACGCGGTCGGCAGGTCGGCCAACGACACCATGACCGTCGCGGCGCAGATCCAGCCCGCGTACGTGGGCGCGATGCCGTCGTCCGACCTGGGCCGGCAGCTGGTCACCTGCGCCCGCCTCATCAACGCGAACCTCGGCATCCGGGTCCTCAACGTGACCATCGGCGGGTTCGACAACCACACCAACCTCGCGGGTGACCACACCAGCCAGCTCGCGGAGCTCGACGGCGCGATCGAGAGCTTCTTCACCACGCTCTCCGCGACCTTCGCGAGCCGGGTCGCGCTGATGACGTTCTCGGAGTTCGGCCGCCGGGCCGGCACCAACAGCGACGGCGGCGCCGACCACGGCACCGCGGGCACGCACTTCGTGATCGGCGACCAGGTGAAGGGCGGCCTCTACGGCGCGCAGCCGAGCCTCGCGGCCAGCGCCCTCGACCCCAACGGCAACCTCGTGAGCACGGTCGACTTCCGCCAGTACTACGCGACGCTCCTCAACGACTGGCTCGCGGCCGACGCCACGCAGATCCTCGGCCGGTCGTACTCGAGCCTCGGAGTGTTCCGCGGCCTGCCTGGCGCCGCCCCGCCGGTGCCCCCCACCCCGCCGGCGCTATCACAGACGATGCCGGGCGGCCTCCGGACCGAGCCGCGCACCGCGCGGGTGGGCCGGATCGGCGCCCGCGCCGGCACCCCGTTGAAGCGCCGCCGCCGCCGCTGAGCTCCTCAGGCGCGGAGCTCGGCGTGGTGGGCGCTGGTCACGGCGTCGATCGCGACCCGGCGCAGCTCCCCCACCTCGTCGACCGTGAGCGTGCGGTCGGGGGCCCGGAACCGCAACGCGAACGCAAGGCTGCGCCGGCCGGCACCCAGGGCGTCGGAGCGGAACTCGTCGAACACGCGCACGGCCTCGAGCACGGGGCCGCCCGCGCCGCGCAGCGTGGCGATCACCGACGCGGCCGAGATGTCGTCGGCGAGCACGAACGCGAGGTCGATCGAGGACGACGGATACCGGGACAGCGGCACGAAGTCGCGGGCGCGCCGGCTGCCGGCAAGCAGGGCATCGAGGTCGAGCTCGGCGCCGACCAGCGGGGTGCCGGTGCCGAACGCGGCCGCGGCGGCCGGATCGATCTCGCCCACGTGCCCGATCGGACGCCCGTCGACGATCACCGCGCTGCAACGCGTCGGGTGGAAGCCGGGCCCGGCGTCGGCCTCGAGCCGGACGTCGGCGAGGTCGAGGGCACCGAACACGGCTCGCAACGCGTCGACCGCGTCGTAGGCATCGACCGGTCGATCGGGCTCGATCGGGCTGCGGTGCGCCGACCCCGCGATGACCACGGCCAGGTGGTCGCGCTCGTCGGCGAGCAGCGAGCCGTCGACCGGGGGCAGGAAGATGTGCCCGACCTCGAACAACGCGACGTCGGGGAGGCCCTGCCCCGCGTTCGCCGCCGCGGCCCGCAGCAGCCCGGGCAGCACGCGTGGGCGCAGGAGCGACTCCTCGGCCCGGAGCGGGTTGGTGGCCCGGACCACCTGGTCGGCGGGGTGTCCGACCCGCTCCACGTCGCCGGGAGCGATGAGCGACAGGGTGACCGCTTCGGAGCAGCCGGCCCCGACCAGCGTGTCGACCACGAGCCGCCGGTCGCGCTGGCGGCGGGTGAGGCCGCCGCCCTGGGCCGTGGTCGACGGGATCGTCTTCAGGATCGTGTTGAGGCCGATCCGGCGGGCGACCTCCTCGATGAGGTCGATCTCGCGTTCGAGGTCGG
>JADGOM010000136.1 GCA_017882925.1 Acidimicrobiia bacterium
AGGTGGCCCTCGTCCTCGCCCGCGTCGTCGGCCGCGGGCACGAAGACGAACTCGCTCGCGATGCGGCCGGGCCCGAACCCGTGCTCGACGTGCGTGCCCGCGACCACGTCGTGCTTGTAGAGGAAGGTGCGCGGGTCGTCGCCCAGACCACCCAGCGAGGCAAACGCGTTCTCCCCGAGCGTGTAGCCGTAGCGGTGGGGCAGGCCGGTGAGCCGTTCGTCACCGCGCGGGAAGTCCTGCGGACGCTCGTCGAGCGTCTCGATCGCCACCCGGCCGGCGACCGGATCGATGATCCAGCGCTCGAGGCTCGGGGCCGAGCCGATGAAGTCGTCGGGCGCGCCCGAGAACGCCTCCGCCTGCACGCACACGTCGAGCACGATGCGCTCGCCGTCGTCGTACGCGTTGAGCGGGTGGTAGACGAAGCACGGCTCGACGTCGACCCAGGTGACGTCCGCGTTGGTTCCCCACCGGGGCATGACCCCGACCCGGGCGTGGTAGTCGGGCTGCCACGCGAACGGGATCGGCTGCCCGGCCATCGCCTGCTCGAGGCTGAAGACGACGGGCAGGTCGAACAGCACGAGCCGGGTCGCGGTGAAGCCCAGGTCGTGGACCATGACCGGGCCGCCGAGGTCGATGGCGGCGGTGTGCGCGATCCGGCCGCCCGGTTCGAGCACGTGGTAGTGGAGGAACGGCGGCGTGAAGCCGTAGCTCACGACGTGCATCTCACCCGTCGCGGGGTCGAACTTCGGGTGCGCGTTGAAGCCGCCCGGGAGCGGACCCCCGAAGTTGACCGCGGCCACCGACTCGAGCTCGGCGGTGAGCTCGTAGGGCAGCGAGCCCTCGGTGATGGCCAGCATCCGACCCGCGTGGTGGACGACGCTGGTGTTGCCGCCGCCGTCGTACCAACCGCCGGCGTCACGCGGGATCGGCGGTTCGCTGAGCGCCTCGCTCACGGCGGGCGAGCGGACCCAGCGGTTGCGGTACCAGCGCGCCCCGCCGCCCTCGAGGCGCACGCCGTGCACCATGCCGTGGCCCTGGAACCAGTGGTAGTTCGCGGGATACGGCGGGAGCGGGTTGGGGCCCGTGCGCACGTAGCGACCCGAGAGGTCGGGCGGGACCGCGCCCGTGACCTCGAGGTCGCCGACGGTGTGCTCGGTGCCCACCGGTCCGAAGTTGCCCCGGAGGAAGATCGACTGGGCGGACGGGTCGGGGGTAGCCGTGCTCATGGTGGGTCCCGGTGCAGGTGCGGGTCGGTCTCGGCGCCCGTCACGGTATCGAGCGCCGGGCGGGACCGCGCGGATTGCGGCCCCGACCGTGGCTCCCGCCGGGCCGTCCGGCAGACTGGTGCCGCCGTCGTCACGGTGGACCATCCGACCCGACCGAAAGGTGGAGCGTGACCAGACTGTGTGAGGACCGGGTGTGCATCGTGACCGGCGCGGGTCGGGGGATCGGCCGGGAGCACTCGCTGCTGCTGGCGGCGCAGGGCGCCAAGGTCGTCGTCAACGACCTGGGCGGCTCGATGGACGGCACCGGCCACGAGGAGGGTCCGGCGCAGCAGGTGGTCAACGAGATCGTCGCCGCGGGCGGTCAGGCCGTCGCCAACACCGACGACATCTCGAGCTGGGACGGCGCCGAGCGCATCGTGGCCCAGGCCGTCGACACCTTCGGGCGGCTCGACGTGCTGATCAACAACGCCGGCATCCTGCGCGACCGCATGCTCGCGACGATGACCGAGTCCGACTGGGACGCCGTCATCAAGGTGCACCTCAAGGGGACCGCGGGGCCGTCGCACTTCGCCGCCGCCTACTGGCGCGAGCAGGTGAAGGCGGGCGAGACGGTCGACGGCCGCATCATCAACACCTCGTCGCCGTCGGGCATCTACGGCAACGTCGGCCAGACCAACTACGGCGCGGCCAAGGCCGGCATCGCCGCGATGACGATCATCGCCGCCATGGAGCTCGGCCGCTACGGCGTCACCGTCAACGCCATCGCACCCGCCGCGCTCACCCGCATGACCGAGAGCCTCGGGCTGTTCGGTGAGGGCGAGGAGGCCAAGGAGAAGATGGGCCCGCAGTGGATCGCGCCGATCGTGTGCTGGCTCGCCAGCACCGAGTCGGCCGAGATCACCGGCCGCGTGTTCGACGTCACCGGATCCGCGCTGTCGATCTCGGAGGGCTGGCACCGCGGCCACACGGTCGAGCCGGTGCAGGACCCCACCAAGCTGGGCCCGCTCGTCAAGGAGCTCGCGGGCAGGGCCCGGCCCAACGCCGACATGTTCGGCTACGACATCAAGACCGGCTGAGACCTCCGGGCACTACAGCGAGTAGTCCTCGGCGTACATCCCCTCGATCAGGTCGGCGTACTTCTCGTTGACCACGTTGCGCTTCACCTTGAGGGTCGGGGTGAGCTCGCCGCCCGCGATCGTGAGCTCGTGGCTGAGGATCCGGAACTTGCGCACGTTCTCCACGCGCGAGCGCCTGCTGTTCACGTCGTCGACGGAGCGCGCGATCTCGGCGTCCAAGTCGGGGTCCCCGGCCAGCGCCTCGTAGTCGGCGATCTTGCGGTGCGCGTCGGCCCAGGCGCCGAGCGCGGCGCCGTCGAGGGCGATCAGCGCGGTGAGGTAGCGACGGCCCTCGCCGACCACGACCGCTTCCGCGACCAGGTCGTGGTAGCGCAGATCGGTCTCGATCTCCTGCGGAGTGATGTTCTGCCCGCCGGCCGTGATGATCAGGTCCTTCTTGCGGCCGGTGATCCGCAGGTAGCCGTCGGCGTCGAGGGTGCCGACGTCACCGGAGTGCATCCAGCCGTCGGCGTCGAGCAGCGCCGCGGTCCCCGCCGGGTCGCGGAAGTAACCCATGCAGACGTTGCCGCCTCGGACGAGGATCTCCCCGTCGGCGTCGAGGCGCAGCTCCACGCCGGGGATCGGCGGCCCGACCGCACCGATGCGGTTGTCCTCGGGCGGGCTGCAGGTCGTGGGTCCGCACGACTCGGTCTGGCCGTAGAGCTCCAGGACGGGCAGCCCGACCGCGTGGAACCAACGGATGAGGTCGGGGTGGATCGGGGCCGCCGCGGTCACCAGGACGTGCGCCCGGTCGAGCCCGAACTCCTTGCGCACCTTCGCGCCGACGACCGCGTCGAGCGCCGCGTACGGGACCTTCTCCCACACCGGCGCGTCGTGCGCACGGCCGTGGTCGGCCACGACGTGCTCGCCGAGCTCGACGTAGCGGTCCACCAGCACCTTCTTGATGCCGTGCTCCTCACCCAGCTTGACGATGGCGGCCTCCTGGAACTTCTCCCACACGCGCGGCACGCCGAAGAACGCCGTCGGCCGGCAGTCGCGCAGGTCTTCGGCGACGGACGCGAGGCTGCGGGCGAACCAGGTCTCCCCCGCGATCGTGGCGGGGAGGAACTCACTGATCATCCGCTCGGCGATGTGGCTCAGGGGCAGGAACGAGAGGAACCGCTCCCCCTCGCGCACGTGGACCACCGACACCGAGCTCCGCAGCGTCCACATCACGTTGGCGTGGCTGATCATCACACCCTTCGGCGGTCCGGTCGTGCCGCTCGTGTAGACGAGCGTCGCCAGGTGCTCCGGGGCGACGGTCTCCGCCCGCGCGTCCCACTCGTCCGGCTCCGCCTCCAGCCGCGCGGCACCGATGGCCCGCAGGCGGTCGAAGCCCATCACGCCCGGACCGTCCGGAAGGTCGCCGTCGTCGAAGACGACGACCAGGTCGAGCTTCGGGAGCCGGTCCCTGACCTCGAGGATCCGCGCCGCGAGCTCTCGGTCTTCGACGAAGCATGCGCGCGCCTCCGCGTGACCCAACACGTAGGCGACCTGTTCGGGCGCGCTGGTCTGGTACAACGGCACGGTCACGCTGCCGTTGGCCAACGCCCCGAAGTCGGCCAGGTGCCACTCCATCCGGTTGTTGGAGAAGATCCCGACCTGCTGGCCGGCGCCGATCCCCAGCTCCAGCAACCCGGCGCTGACCTCCTGCACCGCCCGGCCGTATTCGGCCCACGTGAGGACCTCCCACCGGTCGGCCACCCGCCGGCCCAGCGCGGGCCGATCGGGGACCGAGCGCACCGTGTTGCGGAACGCCTCGACGATGGTGGCGCCCTCGATGACCGCCGGCAGCCCTCCGCTCATGATGTCTCCTCTCGACAGGACGTCGACGCATCCGGTGCCCGCGGCGGCGACGGTGCGCGCGCCGCGCGTCCCGATGCGGTCAGACGTGCTCGTGGTTCGGGTCGGTTGCGGATGACGGCACGGGCGGCACGGGCGGCTCGGCCGGTTCCGGCTCGCGGACGTCGATCTCGGTCTGCCCCGGGCCCCCGCGCCGGGACCGGCGCCAACCGATCAGACCCAGCACCACCAGCACGAGGCCCAGCCCGGCCATCACGCCCGGGATCCACCAGGTCACGAGATCGACGCGCCGGCTGAGCCCGCGGGCCTTGCTGGCCACGGTGAGCGACGACGGGACCGTCTGCTGGTACCGGAATTCCTGCGCCACCTGGGGCGCACGGGCGGCCAGCGCGGCCAGCCCGACGGACAGCGCCTTCACCGACGGGATCGCCGAGTACTTGGCGAGCAGCGGCTGCAGGGCGGACGCGCCGGTCAGGTCGGGGCGCACGGCGACGCCTTCACGTTGGGCGTGGACGTCGATCAGCGCACCGGTCTTCGGCTCGATGGACACCAGGCCGTCGGCGAAGAAGAAGTAGTCGAGCGGAATGGGCTTGGCCAGCGTCGCGGCGAGCAGCTTCGACTCGTCCGGCGTGAGGCGCGGCAGGACGTCGGCCAGCGTCTTGTTCACGTCGATGCCCGCCGCCGCGAGCTGCGGCTGGAGTTGCGTGACCGACACCTGCATCGGCAGCCCCATCGCCGCGAGGTGGGCCCGGTAGTACGGCGCGACCGGCCGCTCGAGCTTGCTCGAGAAGTCCATGACGCTGATCCGAGCGTCGGAGTGGCGGTGGAGACCCTCGACCGGCACGAGCGGCGTCGATGCGTCCGCCTCCGGGATGTAGCTCCGGTACGTGCCGTGGATCGAGGTGCCACGCGCGAAGTTGATGCGGTAGGCACCACCCGGGTGCATCGGCGCCGTCGTCTTCCCGAAGGCGAACGACCGCGGATCGTCGAGGAGCTGCATGGAGCGCCGGTTCATGACGTAGCGGTAGCTCTCTTTGCTCGTGGTCGAACCCGCGGTGATGGACACGTCCTCGTCGATGACGGCGTGCCCGAAGTTGCCCGATACCACCTTCACGTGCCGGCTCAACGACAGGGGCTCGACCTTCGGCACGGTCAACGGGAGCAGGGTCGCCTGGTCCACGTAGCTCGTCGACGTGCCGGTGTAGCGCGTCGTCTCGTCGATGTTGAGCGGGAACCGCACCAGCGCGGGGACCGCGACCAGCCGGAACCCGACCGAACCGACGAGCAGCACGACCCCCAGGCCCACTGCGGCGATGCTCCAACCCTTGCGCTTCATCACGCCCCCCTGACACCTGATGGGCTCCTCCCAGAACCCGTACGTCCATCAGGCCTCAGGCGCTGGCCCCCCGGACAGAGCAATAGGTCACATCCCATGATTCTTCAGGCAAACGCGACGATCCGCCTTGTGGTCGACCCGATGCCGACGCACACTGGACGCGTCACGGCCGACGAGCACCGCGAGGGATCGATGGGTGTCTTCATGCGAGACACCGATGCGTTCACCTGGTACATGGAGCGGGATCCGATCCTGCGCTCGACCGTCGTCGCGGTCGCGTGGCTGGACCGCAGTCCCGACTGGGACACGCTCGTCGCCCGCCTGGAACGGGCGTCGCGCCTTCTCCCGATCCTGCGCCAGCGGGTGTTCGTGCCCCCCATCCGGCTGGCCACGCCGCGGTGGATGGTCGACGGCCGCTTCGACCTCCGGTGGCACCTCCGGCGCATCGACTCCCCCGCGCCGCACACTCCGGAGACCGTCGTGGCCATCGCGCGCAGCGCGGCGATGACCGCGTTCGACCGGTCCTTCCCCCTCTGGGAGTTCACGCTGGTCGAGCACCTCGAGGGCGAGCGCGCCGCACTCATCATGAAGATGCACCATTCACTCACCGACGGCCTCGGCGCCATGCAGCTGGCACCGCTGCTGTTCGATCTGCACCGCAATCCGAGCCCGCCGACCGACGACGTCGAGGCGCCCGCGAGCGAGCCGTTCCGGACCGTCGACCTCGTCCGCGCCAGCCTCGTGCGGGACGTCGGCCGGGCCGTCGGGCTCGCCCGGTTCGCCGCGGGATCGGTCGCGTTCGCGCTCGGCTCCTTGCGCCACCCGGTCGCCGCGGTCGGCGAGGTCGTCGAGACCACCCGTTCGATCGCCCGTACGGTGGCGCCGATCCTCGGAACCCTCTCGCCGATCATGAA
Source organism: Acidimicrobiia bacterium (assembly GCA_017882925.1). Classification (GTDB taxonomy): domain Bacteria; phylum Actinomycetota; class Acidimicrobiia; order IMCC26256; family Chersky-534; genus Chersky-534. The sequence goes on from JADGOM010000136.1 coordinate 6,395, forward strand.
GGAGCGGAGCCTCGGTCGCGAGCTCGACCTGCTCGAAGTGCAGCTGGACGATCTCACCCGGGCGTCCGCCGTCGCGGGCGGCACATTGAACGACGCATTTCTCGCCGCGGTGACCGGCGGCCTCCGCCGCTACCACGACCGGCACGAGGCTCCGGTCGACACGCTGCGGGTGACGATGCCCATCAGCATCCGCCGCCCGAGCGACCCGATCGGCGGCAACCGCATTACACTCATGCGCTTCGCCGTACCCGTGTCGGATCCGGACCCCGTCGGGCGCATCCGCGAGATCGACCGCTTGTGCCGCGACGCGCGCAGCGAGCGCTCCCTTCCGTTCACGAACGCGATCGCAGGGTCGTTCAACCTCATGCCGGCGGGGGTGGTCGGCAGCATGCTCAAGCACGTCGACTTCCTCGCCAGCGACGTGCCGGGGCTCACCTCGCTGGTCCATCTCGCGGGGGCCCGGGTGGAGCGGTACTCCGCGTTCGGGCCCACCACCGGCTCCTCGGTGAACCTGACCCTGATGTCCTACGGCCGGACCTGCTGTGTGGGCATCACCATCGACAGCGCGGCCGTGCCCGATCCCGACGTCCTCGTCGAGTCCTTGAAGGCCGGCTTCCAGGAGGTCCTCGACCTCGGAGGCCCGAACGACGGCGTCCGCCTGCCGCTGCGGGACGGCGCGACGGCAGCCACCCCGACCGAACCGGCGCCGGGGGCAGACCCGGAGCACGCGTCCGACCCGGCGCCTGCGCCGCGGGGTGCGTAGGAGTCCGTATGGAGCGGCTGAGCCCCCTCGACTCCTTCTTCCTCTTCATCGAGGACGGCACCAGCCACATGCACATCGCGACGTGCGCGATCTTCGAGGGCCCGGCGCCGCCGTACCACCGCGTCGTGGCCGCCATCGGCGACAAGCTCGATCTCGTGCCGCGGTACCGCCAACTCGTACGGTTCGTGCTGTGGGAGCTCGGGCAGCCCGTCTGGGTCGACGATCCCCACTTCCGGCTCGACTACCACCTCCGCCACACCGCTCTCCCGGCCCCGGGCGGACCCGACGAGCTCCGCGACCTCATGGGTCGGCTCATGTCGCAGGAGCTCGACCGTCGCCGCCCGCTCTGGGAGGCCTGGATGGTCGAAGGGCTCCAGTTCGGCCGCTGGGCCTTGATCATGAAGATCCACCACTGCGTGGCGGACGGCGTCTCCGGCAACGACCTGTTCTCGGTCCTCCTCAGCCGCGAGCCCACCACCCCGGTGGTCGGACCGAGCGGGTGGCAGCCGGCCCCCGAGCCGTCGGGCCTCCGCCTCGCGGCCGACTCCCTGTGGCGCCTCGCGCTCGTCCCCTACGACGAGCTGCGCTCCGCATGCCGGGCGACACTCGCGCCGCGGCTCGCGCTGTCGCGGCTCCGTGACGTGACCGAGGGGATGCTCTCGTACGCGCGCCGGGTCCCCCCGACCCCACCCAACTCGCTCGTCGGAAGCCTCGGTCCGTCTCGACGGTGGGCGGTCGCGAGGGCGACGCTCGACGACGTGCGGACGATCCGGCGCACGCTCGACGCGACGGTCAACGACGTCGTCGTCGCGGCCGTCACCGCGGGCCTGCGCGAGCTCCTCCTGAGCCGGGGCGAGCCGGTCGACAGCCGGGTCGTGCGCACGCTGATCCCGGTCTCCGTCCGCGCCGCGGACGAGCGCGGCAACTTCGACAACCGCGTGTCCGGGATGGTCGCCGACCTGCCGATCGGCATCGACGACCCGGTCGAGCGCCTGATCGCGGTGCACGCGCAGCTGGAGCGGCTCAAGGCCTCGCACCAGACCGGGGCCGGCCGGCAGCTCCCGGTGTTGGCCGGGCTCGCGCCGTCGGCCGCGCTCGCCTTCGCCGAGCGCACCGCGATGCGGATCCTCCGGAGGATGCCCCAGCGCACGATCAACACCGTGACGACCAACGTCCCCGGGCCGCAGTTCCCGCTCTACCTGGCCGGCCGCGAGATGCTCGAGTACCTCCCGTTCGTCCCGATCGTGTCGGGCATGCGGGTGGGCGTCGCGATCGTCTCGTACAACGGCCGGCTCGCCTTCGGCGTGACCGCGGACTACGACGCGGTGCCCGACATCGACGTGCTGGTCGACGGCATCGAGGACGCGATCGCCGATCTGCTCCGGTGCTCGGCGACCGCCGAACGCAGCTGAGACCGCCACCGGGTCGGCCGGTTGACCCGACGCTGACGGGCCCCGAACCCGACCTTCACAATCCGGGAGGTTCAATGGGTGACGGCTCGGCGACGAGCCGGCCATCCGACCAGTCCCCGAAAGAGCCGCCATGCGCTCCGACCGCAACTTCATCGTGATCCGCTCGATCATGTTGGCAATCACCGCCGCCATCGCCGCGTACCTCCTCCTTTCCGGCCACCTGATCCTCGGCCTGCTGTTCGCCGCCCTCACCGTGACCCGCGTCGCGATGTTCTTCAGCATGCGCAAGCGCCGGTCCGAGCTGCGGGAGCGCTTCCAGGCCCGCGCCGCGGCCGGCGGCCGGCGCGGACCCTGGGGCCAGGGCCCGGGCGCCACGCCGTAGCGACCCGGGGTCGCTCAGCCCCCGAGAGCCGGCGACACTCGGCCAGGTTGCCATAATCCGTTAAATCTGATTGATTTACCTGGGAATGGCCCAGGTCGATCCACCCCATCCGAGCCGCCGGCCGGCCCGGCGCTGGCCGTTCGTGGCCACCCTCATGCTCGGGCTCGGGCTCGTCGCAGCCCCCTTCGCGTTCCGGATGTTCAGCCGCGCGCCCGCGGGCGGCGAGATGATCGACCAGTTCCGGCCGTACATGACGACGGCCAAGATCGGCGGCTTCCAACGCGACATGGCCGAGATCGACCGGGCCGCGACCGAGGCCCGCGCCGAGCTCCCGGCCCGGCTCGGCCTCACGCCGGCCCAGGTCGCGGCGCAGTACCCGACCTACGCCGACTTCGATCGCCGGTGGCCGGCGATCAACGCGGACATGACCGACATGTTGGCGACCATGCGGGCCGACATCCCGAAGTTCGAGGCGGTCGACGCGCTCCCGCCGTTCCCGCTCTTCCCCTGGTTCTTCGTCGTCCCCGGCGCGCTGATCGCCGCCGCGTCCGCGTGGGGCCTCGTGCGGGTCCGCGGCAAGCGGAGCAGATTCCCCGCGGCGATCGCGGTCGGGGTCCTCGGCCTCGGCCTGATCGCCGCGCCGGCGGTCTTCCAGATGTTCACGCGGGCCCCACTCGGCGGGCAGATGATCGACGACTTCAAGCCGCTGATGACCCGCACCCGCGTGGAACGGATCCAGGGCTACTTCCTCGTGATCGGCAGCGGCGAGGGAACCCTCCGGACCGCCATCGTTCCCGCGGCCACCGCGCGTGCGGGGACGACGGCGTTCCCGGCGATCGCGAGGTTCTCCGCCGACTTCCCGGCGATCTCGAATCGCATGGCCCCGATGATCGGCGCGATGAGCGACAACGTCGACAACTACGACGCCGTGAAGGCCCTGCCGCCGTTCCCGCTCTTCCCCTGGTTCTTCGTCATTCCCGGTGTGCTGGTCGCGGGCCTCGCGCTCGTTGCCGCGCGCCGCGACCGGCCGGGCCCCACCGGGACCACGCGCGAGACCGCGCCCACGGCCTCGGCCGCGGCCGGCACACCGATCCCCACCCCATCAGGAGGCATCTCATGAGACATCCGCATCGAACCGCCCGGCTCGCGCTCGCGTTGGTCGCGTGCACTGTCATCGTCGCCGCGTGCGGGAGCAGCAGCAGCAAGAGCAGCGGCACCTCGACCACCGCCGCGAAGAAGGCGGCGGCGGCCACACCCGCGAAGCTGGTCGGGACGTTCGGGATCACCGCCGCCGACTGCACCGCCGGCGCGCCGACCGCCGGGTCGTACTTCCGCATGGTGCAGTCGGGCGGCACGCTCGCCGCGGGCCCGTTCGTGGCCAACGCCGACTCGCCGTGCGGTGACAAGACCTACACCGGCGTGACGCCCGGGACCGACGGGGGGCTGGAGAACGGCAAGTTCCAACCCCAGCCCGCGGATCCGTTCGACGCGACGAAGAACGGTGTGGCCGCCGCGATCACGCAGCCGTCGAAGTTCTACGCGGTCGGCTTCGCGCTCTCGACCAACCCGAAGGACCCGGCCACCGGCGCCGCGCTCCAGCCTCCGCAGATCACCGTCGACGCGTCGGGCAAGCTGTCCGGCCAGATCAGCGCGCTCAACGTGGCCTGGAACGGTCAGCAGTTCAGCCAGGGATCGCCGAAGCCCGACGGTTCGCGCCCCGGGATCACGGCCGACCCCACGGGCACCTACGACGCGAAGACCGGCAAGTACACGCTCGAGTGGGCGAGCCAGGTGGTCGGCGGGCCGTTCAACGGCTTCACCGGTTCCTGGCACCTCGAAGGCACGTTCACGAAGAGCTGAGGCCGTCGGGCTGCTGGTCTTCAGTTCCCGAAGGCCAGCAGCACCCGGCCCGCGCCCACCACGACGCGACCGCCGCCGGCAGCGGGCGAGGTGAACCGTGACGGCACGTCACCGACGTGCTGCGTGGCGACGGTCTTGCCGGTCGCGGGATCCAACGCGACCAGGTCGCCGCTCCCGGTGGTGACGGTCCAGACCGCGCCGCCGGCCACGATCGGCGGCCCGGGCGTGTCGAGGGTCGCGGTCCAACCGACGGTGAACGAGTCGCCCGACACCGTCACCCGCACGAGCCGGTCGAGGCAGGGCACGTACATCGTCTCGCCGTCACGCGCAACGGCGCCGAACGCGTGGCTCGTCCCGCACACGTTGGCCGCGTGCAGCTCGCCGCCGATCCCGCCGAGCTTCTGCGCGTCGAGCAGGTAGCCGACGCCCTCCTTGCCCACCTGGAACACGCGGTTCCCCGGCAGGAGCACCGGGCCCGTCGTCCCGAGGTCGAGGTCGGAGGCGTTGAGCGCCTTCCAGTTGGCAGGCGTGAACGAATCGAGGAGCTGAAGATTGGCGCTGATGCGGACGACGCTGTCGCCCTGGTCGAACGCACCGCTGCTCGAGCTGTTGCCCGCGGTGAGGTACAGGCTGCCGTCGTTGCCGACCGAGGCCCCCGGCGGGGCCCAGAACCCGCCCTCGTTCTGGGTCGGCAGCGTGTACGAGGCCATCGCACCCAGCCCGGACGCGGTGACCGGCACCGACACCACCCGGCCGTGGTACGAGCCGCAGTCGCCGTACCGCCCGCCGAACGGGACGAACACCTTGCCGCCCGACAGCGTGAGCGCGGAGCGTTGGTTCTGGGTCAGCGGGTTGGACCCGGGCGCGTCGACGACCGTGGACGCGAGCAGCTTGCCGGTCGCGAGGTCGAGATCGAAGAGCACCGTCTGCGCGGGTTGGATCATCCCCACCGCGTACACGCGGCCCGCGCCCGCGTCGACGACCGGGGTGCTCGTGATGCCGACCGGATCGACGTTGCCGCACGGCAGCG
>JADGOM010000137.1 GCA_017882925.1 Acidimicrobiia bacterium
CCGAGCAGGATGTGCTCGGTGCCGATGTAGTTGTGGCCGAGCTGGAGCGCCTCGCGGAGGCTCAGCTCGAGGACCTTCTTGGCCCGCGGCGTGAACGGGATGTGGCCCGACGGGGCCGCACCGCCGTGACCGATGATCTCCTCGACCTGGGCGCGCACGGCCTCGAGCGAGATGCCGAGCGACTCGAGCGCCTTCGCGGCGACGCCCTCGCCCTCGTGGATCAGCCCGAGCAGGATGTGCTCGGTGCCGATGTAGTTGTGGTTGAGGAGACGCGCTTCCTCTTGGGCCAGAACGACAACTCGACGGGCTCGGTCAGTGAAGCGTTCGAACACGGTCTCATCCGCCTCTCGTGGTGTTCGACGTGGTGGACCTCTCCCAGCGAGTTTCGCAGCTGAGGCGGTTTCCGGACGCCGGAAAAACCGATTCTATCGGCCGGGTGTGACTCCGCCCTGCGCGGGCCCGGGTGGCTGGGTCTTGCAATCGACGGGCCGGGGGTCCGTCTGTAGCCCGACCCGCACCGGGCGGCGCCCCAGGGAGGTCCGGCCGGTTGGGGAAAGAATGCTCTCAGGGGTCGATTCATTCCCTGGCCGGGCGGGCCGGGACGCCCGTTGGGGCCCGGTCCCGGCCGGGCCGGTAGCCTGCGGGGATGACGCCGGCCGGCCCCCGAGACGCCTCGTGAACCTCGCCGATCTCGGCCTGCCGTCCCTGGTGGGGGATCTGGAGCGCGTGGAGCAGTCGCTCGACGACTCGGTCCGCAACCAGAACGCCTACCTGGGCGAGGTGGCCTCACACCTCCTGGGGGCCGGGGGCAAGCGGCTCCGGCCCGCCCTGTGCCTGGCCACCGCCTACGCCGCCACCGGCCCGGGCCCGGCCCATGCCGACGCCATCACGGGCGCCAGCTCGGTCGAGCTGGTCCATCTCGGCTCCCTCTACCACGACGACGTGATCGACGAGGCCGAGACCCGCCGGGGCGTGCCGAGCGTCAACGCGCGCTGGAGCAACATCGTCGCCATCCTCGCCGGCGACTACCTCCTCGCCCGGGCGTCCTCGCTGGCCGCCTCGCTGGGCGCCGACGTCGCCGCGCTCCTCGCCGCCACCATCGGTGAGCTCTGCCGGGGGCAGGTGCTGGAGCTCCAGCACCTCTTCGACACCGGCCGCGACGAGACCACCTACCTCTCGGCGATCGAGGGCAAGACCGCGTCGCTCTTCGCGACGTCGTGCCGGATCGGCGGCATGGTCGCCGACGCCGACGCCCCCACCCTCGACGCGCTCAGCGCTTTCGGTCACCACCTCGGCATGTGCTTCCAGATCGTCGACGACGTGCTCGACGTCACCGCGTCCGACGCGGAGCTCGGCAAGCCGTCGGGCAACGACCTCATCGAGGGCGTGTACACGCTCCCCGTGATCTACAGCCTCCGCGACTCCGACGAGCTGCGCGACCTCATCGGCCAGCCACTCACGCCCGAGGCGAGCGAGCGGGCGCGCTCCGTGGTCGCCAGCAACGGCGCGGTGGGCGCCGCGCTCGACGTCGCCCGGGCCCACGCCAAGCTCGCCGACGAGGCGCTCGCCGGCGCGGCGGGCCTCGACCTCGACGTCTGCAACTCGCTGCGCCGCCTGGTCGACGACCTGCTCATCCGCACCGCCTGAACGGAACGGCCGTCAGGCGGTGGCGGCCTCGTCGGTCCCGCGTCCGTCGCGCGCATCGACGGGGACCGGCGGAGCATCCAGGTCGCCGACATCGTCGACATCGTCGAGGCCGTCGATGCCCCACGCGCCGTCGGGGTGGCGGAGCAGGAACTCGACGACGATCGCGTTGAACGCGTTGGGTGACTCGACCATCAGACCGTGGGCCGCGCCGCTGAGGACGCAGAGCTCGGACCGGGGGATCAGCTCCGCGAGCTCCTCGGCGTCGCCGAGGGGCGTGAGCGCGTCCTGGGAGCCGGTGACGATGAGCGTGGGGAAGCGCAACCCGCGCAGCTCGAACCGCCACTCGTCGGGCTCCGCGAGGATGGCCTCGACCTGGGCGATGAACGGCTCGGGCGGGCTCGACAGCACGATGTGGGAGAGGACGTTGAGCCAGAGCCCGAAGCGACGGCGGAACCGGGGCCCGATCATCCAACGGAGGGCGTCGTCGCCCAGCGCCGACATCCCGTGGTCGCGCACCGCGTCGGCCCACTCGTGGAGCAGCTCCCGGCGCCACGCGTGGTGCTGACACGCCGTGCACGCCAGCACCAGGCTCCGGATGCGCTTCGGGTGCTGGACCGCGAGGATCTGGGCGATGATCCCGCCCATCGACGCGCCCATCACGTGCGCGCGGTCGACGCCCTCGGCGTCCATGACCGAGATCACGTCGCCCGACATCTGGACGAGGTCGTAGGGGCCCGGCGGGCGACCCGACCGGCCCACGCCTCGGTTGTCGATCGCGTAGCAGCGGAAGCGCCGGCCCAGCACCATGCGCTGGAGCGTCCACCCCCGGGAGTCGACGCCGAGCCCCTGGATGAGCACGAGTGGCTCACCGTCGCGACGGCCGAACACCTCGTAGGCGATGGTGACCCCGTCGGTCGCGGTGGTGTCGGACACGGAATCAGCGTACGGCAGGGCGTGTGCCGCCCCGGGCCTCGGGCGGCCGGCGCCCGTCTCAGCGGGCGCCGGACCCGTCGATCAGCGCCTGTACCCCCGCCCGGGCGCGCTCCGCGAGCTCGGCCGCCGACAGCGGATCGTCGAGGGCCACGGCCCGGTCGGGCTCGACGGGAGGGCCCACGGTGGCGTTCCAGCGACCCCACCACGGCACGCCGAACGGGCCCGCGGGCCGGACGAGGACCGGGATGACCGGGAAGCCGAGCGCGCCGACGATCAGGCCGACCGGCGGCTCGCCCGCTCCGGTGCGGAGCCAGGTGTTGCCCAGCGGGACCGCCACGAGGTGCCCGGCCCGCAGGACCGCGCCGAGATCCTCGGCGTAGTAGCCGATCCCCCCGAGCCGACGGACCGCGTCGCCGAGGATCGGCAGCTCGGGCGCGCCGAGCACGCGCAGCCGACGGCCGACGATCTGCCGGACCGCGACGGCCAGCACGAGCGGCTCGACCACGCCGAGGCCGCGGTTGGAGATCAGCACCGCGGGCCCGGACCGGGGCAGGAGCTCCGGGTTCGTGACCCGCACGTGCACGCCGAGGCGGACGAGGGGCGCGAGCACGTCCTGCATCTGCGGATCGCCGCCGAACGGGTCGATCGGGTAGAGGCCGTCGATCCGGTTGCGCACGACGGCCGCGAGCGACGTGCCCGCGCCGACCGCGTCGACGTCGTCGGGCTCCTCCGCCGGACCCTGACCGGTGAACACCGGGAGCCTGGTCATGGCGCCGACCCGGTCACGCCGCGGCCTCGTCGCGCCGGAGCGGCACGATCACAGCCCACTCGTAGAGGTCGACGCAGACCTGCTGCGTGGGCCGCACGCCGGTGAGCTCCAGCACGTCGAGCGCCTTGGAGCCGTCGGCGACGCGTCCCTTGCGGATGAGCTCGACGACGTGCGGCGGCACCGGCGCGCCGGCCAGCTCGGCCGCGTGGATCGCCGCGGTCCATCCCGGGCCGAAGACCGGGAACGGGATGCGTCCGCCGAGCCGAGTCGCCTGCCAGCTCGTGGCCGCGCCGGACCCCACGACGTTGAGCGGGCCGTCGACACCGCGGCACAGCGCTTCGACGAAGGAGCGGGACGCGTCCTCGAGCGACAGCAGCGCGAACGGGGGGTCGGCGAACGCGGGGACGGGGACGACCGGGAGCCGCAGGAGCCGGCCGAGCGGGCTCGGGACGTGGGAGCCGACGATGGGCGCGTGCCGCAGGGCCGCGACCGGGATGTCGGCGCGGCGCCCGATCCCCACGGCCACCACCTCGACGTCGAGGCACTCGCGCCCGTAGGGCGTGGTGGGCGACGGCGGGGTGTGCTCGTCGGGGACCGAGGGCCGGCCCCGGCCCCGGCCGTAGACCTCGAGCCCGCTGCGCACGGCCATGCGGTCGAGCCGGCCCGTGCGCGCGGCCGCGCCCAATGCGGCGATCGTGCAGGCCTCGGTGCTCTCCCGGGCCGCCCGCGGGCTCATCCGCGAGTGCGGCTCGTAGACACCGACGTGCGCGACCGCGGTGGGGGCGAAGTCGGTGACGAACGCGACGAGCTTCTCCCGGTTGCGCGGATCGATGCGGGTGAACTCGGCCCGGTGCAGACGGCGGCGGGGCGGGACGAAGTCGACGCCGACGATCTCGGTGACGTCGTCGCGCGCCTCGAGCAGCTGCGCGACCCGGGTGCCCAGCTCGCCACCCATGCCCGTGACGAGGACCCTCATGGGCCCGCGCGCCGGTTCACTCCGACACCTCGGGCCGCAGGTGCGGGAACAGCAGGACCTCGCGGATCGAGGAAACGCCGGCGAGGAGCATGACGACGCGGTCGATCCCGATGCCCATCCCACCCGTCGGCGGGAGCCCGAACTCGAGCGCGCGCACGTAGTCGGCGTCGTAGCCCATGGCCTCGTCGTCGCCACCCGCGCCCAGGCGGGCCTGGGTCTCGAGGCGCTTGCGCTGCTCGACCGGGTCGTTGAGCTCGCTGAACGCGTTGCCGTACTCGCGCCCGCCGATCACGAGCTCGAAGCGCTCCGTGAGGAGCGGGTCGTCGCGGTGCACCCGCGCCAGCGGCGACACCTCGACCGGGTAGTCGAGGACGAACACCGGGTCGCGCAGGCTGCCCTCGGTGGTCTTCTCGTAGATCTCGAGCATGAGCTTGCCCGAGCCCCAGTCCTTCTCGACGGGGATGTCGAAGCGCCGCGCGATCCCGGCGACGTGCTCGACCGGCATCGACGGATGGACGTCGACCCCGGCGTGCTCCGCGATGAGCTCGCGCATCGTGGCCCGGCGCCACGGCGCTGCGAGGTCGAACGGCTCGTCGTCGATGGACACGACGGTGGTGCCGAGCGCGGCGACCGCCGCCGAGCGCAGCAGGCCTTCGGCCAGGTCGATCATCTCGTGGTAGTCGACGAAGGCCTCGTAGAGCTCGAGCATCGTGAACTCGGGGTTGTGCCGGGTGGAGAGCCCCTCATTGCGGAAGTTGCGCCCGATCTCGAACACCCGCTCGAACCCGCCCACGACCAGGCGCTTCAAGTACAGCTCCGGCGCGATCCGGAGGTAGAGGTCCATGTCGAGCGCGTTGTGGTGGGTGACGAACGGCTTGGCGGTCGCACCGCCCGCCACGACGTGCAGGATCGGCGTCTCGACCTCCACGAAGCCCCGCGCCACGAGGTGCGCGCGCATCGCGGCGATCGCGGCGAAGCGGATCCGGAACACCTCGCGTGCGTCTTCGTTGGCGATGAGATCCGCGTAGCGCTGGCGGTACCGGGTGTCGACGTCGGCGAGGCCGTGCCACTTGTCGGGCAACGGCCGCAGCGCCTTCGACAGGAGCTGGGCGGACCGCACCTTCACCGACAGCTCGCCCTTGCGCGTGGTCATCACCGTGCCCGCGATCCCGACCCAGTCGCCGAGGTCGAGCGCATCGAACTGCTCGTGCGCCTCGGCGCCGATCTCCTTCTGCGAGACGAAGAGCTGGATCGAGCCACTGGCGTCGCGCAAGGTCGCGAACGTGAGCTTGCCCTGCCGGCGGATCAGCAGCAGCCGGCCCGCGACGCGCACCTCGACGTCGGTCTCGATGCCGGGCTCCAGGTCGCCGTACTGCTCGCGGAGCTCGCCCAGCGTGTGGTCCCGGTCGAACCGCACCGGGTACGGGTCGACGCCCCGCTCGCGCAGCGCGTCGAGGCCCGCCAGGCGCTGGGCCCGCAGCTCGTCGGGCGACGCGGCGCCGTCGCCGGCCGGAGTGGCCACGGTGGGGATCGCATCGGTCATCGGTTGCGCTCGTAGACCAGGCGCAGGCCGTGGAGCGTCAGCCAGGGCTCGTGGTGCTTGATGGTCCGGGAGTACGGGATCAGCAGGTCGGCGAGGCCGCCGGTCGCGATGACGTTCGACTCGCCGAGCTCGGCGACGAAGCGGTCGACGAGGGCGTCGACCTGGCCGCTGAAGCCGTAGACCGCACCCGACTGGATCGACTCCATCGTCGACTTGCCGATGACGTTCTTCGGCGGCACCAGCTCCACCCGGCGCAGCGCCGCGGCCGCGCCGAACAGCGCATCCATCGCGATCTCGATGCCGGGGAAGATCGCGCCGCCGAGGTACTCGCCCCGCCCACTGATGGCGTCGATCGTGTTGGCGGTCCCGAAGTCGACCACGACCGAGGGGCCGCCGTAGAGGTCGTAGGCGGCCACCGCGTTCGCGATGCGGTCGGCGCCCACCTCCTTCGGGTTGTCGTAGAGGATCGGCATCCCGGTGCGCACGCCGGGCTCGATCACGAGCGGGGCGAAGCCGAAGTAGCGCTCCACCATCTCGCGGAGCGCGGCGGTGACGCGCGGCACGCCCGACGCGATGGCGACGCCGGTGATCGAGTCCTCGAACGAGAAGCCGTGGAAGCCGAGGAACTGCTGCACCACGAGCGCGAGCTCGTCGGAGGTGTGCTCGGCGACGGTCGCGATGCGCCAGTGGTCGGTGAGGTCGGTGCCGGTGTAGAGGCCGATGACCGTCTGGGTGTTGCCGACGTCGATCGCGAGCAGCATCTCAGGCCTTTCGTGGGAGCTCGAGGTCGAGCCCGATGTCGAACACCGGTGCGGAGTGGGTGAGGGCGCCGACCGCGATGTAGTCGGCGCCGGCGGCGACGTAGTCGGGGACGGTCGCGAGCTCGACCCGCCCCGAGACCTCGACCGGCGCCACCCCGCCGAGGACCGCGATCGACTCCCGCACGAGATCGGGCGACATGTTGTCGAGCAGCACGAGGTCGGGGCCGGCCATCTTCGCCTCGGCCACCTGCTCGAGCGAGTCGCACTCCACCTCGATGACCCGACCGGGCCAGCGGGCGCGGGCCAGCTCCACCGCGGTGCCGAGCGGAGCGAACGCCAGGTGGTTGTCCTTGATGAGGACCGCGTCCGAGAGGCACTCCCGGTGGTTCGCGCCGCCCCCGGCGCGCACCGCGGCCTTCTCCAACGCCCGCAGACCGGGCAGCGTCTTCCGCGTGTCGCGGATGCGGGTGCGCGCGCCGGCTGCGCGCGCGAACGCGCGGGTGAGGGTGGCGACGCCCGAGCAGTGGCCGAGCAGGTTGAGGGCCGACCGCTCCCCCGCGAGCACCGAGCGGAGCGGGCCGTCGATGCGGCCGATCAACGCGCCGGCGTCGAGCTCGTCACCGTCCGCGAAGTGCCACTGGAGCGCCACGCGTGCATCGAGCTGGACGAACACCTCGGTGGCCGCGAGGGTGCCGGCCAGGACCCCCGGACGGCGGGCCACGAACCAACCCCCGCCCACCGCCGACTCGGGGATCACCGCGACCGAGGTGAGATCGCCCAGCACTCCGAGGTCTTCGGCGAGCGCGCGGGCCACGACGTCGCGGACGGTGGTCACGGGCGGGTCGAAGTCGCTCATGCGCTCGCCCCCGCCGCGCTCGGGAGCTCCTCGCTCGACGGCAGGGGCACCAGATCCGGCGCACCCGAGCCCGCGCGCACGAACCGGCCGAGGAACTCGTCGGAGCGTTCGGGGAAGTCGAGCCGGGTGTGGGTGCCGCGCGACTCTTCACGTCGCGTCGCCGCGTCGACCAGGATCGAGGCCACCGCGACCAGGTTGCGCAGCTCCATCGCGTCGGGCGCGGTCGACGCCAACGCGGCCGACCGGGACCGGAGCCGGACGAGGGCCCGCGACGCGTCGGCCAGGCTCGCCGCCTCGCGGAGGACCCCGGCGCAGAGCGTCATCTCGTGCTGGAGCTCGGCCCGGAGGCTCGCCGGTGCGAGGCTCGCGACCCGCGCCGCGTCGGGGGTGGGCGTGGCGACCGCCGCCGGGCGGATCGTGACGTCGACGCCCCGCAGCACACCGGTCTCGCTCGGGCCGTCGCGGCCGGCGACGATGGCCTCGATCGCGCGCGGCCCGAACACCATGCCGTCGAGGAGGGAGTTGGAGGCCAGCCGGTTGGCGCCGTGAACCCCCGAGCACGCCACCTCGCCACAGGCCCACAGGCCCGGGATCGTGGTGGCGCCGAAGAGATCGGCACACACGCCACCGGAGAGATAGTGCGCCGCGGGAGCAACCGGCAGCCAGTCGCGCTCGGGATCGAGTCCGACCGCCTGCGACGCCCGCCAGATCGTGGGGAAGCGGGTCGCGAAGCCCGAGATCGCGGTGGCGTCGAGCCAGAGGTGGTCGACGCCGCGCTCGCGGAGTCGGCGGGTGATCGCGCGCGCCACGACGTCGCGCGGGGCGAGGTCGCCGAGGGGGTGCTCGCCGACCATGAACGCCACGCCCTGCTCGTCGCGCAGGATGGCGCCTTCGCCGCGCAGCGCCTCGGACAGCAACGGCCGGGGCATCGACGGGTGGTGCAGCGCGGTCGGGTGGAACTGCATGAACTCGACGTCGGCGACGGCGGCGCCGGCGCGCCAGGCCATCGCGATCCCGTCGCCGGTGGAGAGGGCGGGATTCGTGGTGACCTCGAAGACCTGCCCCGCACCGCCGGTGGCCAGCACGGTGTGGCGGGCGCGCACCTCGCGCCTCTCCCCACCCGGCCCGACGGCCCGGACGCCGGCGCAGCGGCCGTTCTCGACGATCAGCTCGGTGGAGAACCAGCCCTCCCACACGTCGGCCGCGGTGGCACGGACCGCGGCCACCAGCGCGCGCTCGATCTCCGCGCCGGTGGCGTCACCGCCGGCGTGCACGACGCGGGCAATCGAGTGGCCGCCTTCGCGGGCCAGGGCGAGCACCGCCGCCTCGCCGTCACCCGTGACGTCGAACACCGCGCCGAGCGCGATCAGGTTGCGCACCCGCGCGGGGCCCTCGGTGACGAGGATGCGCACCGCGTCGACGTCGCAGAGCCCGGCCCCGGCGGTGAGCGTGTCGGCCAGGTGGAGCGTGGGCGAATCCGGCGCCTCGAGCGCGGCCGCCACCCCGCCCTGGGCGTACCAGGTGGCGGAGTCGGGCAGCTCGCCCTTGGTCATCACGACCGCCGAGAGGCCGGCACGCGCGGCGTGGACGGCGGCCGAGAGCCCGGCGACACCCGAGCCGAGCACGAGGACGTCGGTCACGGGCGCGTCCCGGGCTCGGCCGGCCTCGCTGCAGTTGCCGAATGTGCCACGGTTCCGTTCCTCTTCCGTACGTTGTGCCGTCGCCGACGAGCTTCGCGGACGGACCGCCCGGTGCCGAACCTACTGCCCGGTCAGGCCGCGCAGCTCGACGTCGAGCGGGTCGTGGGGCCGGTTGTCGGCATCCACGTGGACCACCCTCGGGGTGAAGCCCTCGAGCTCCGCCTCCTCGTAGTCGGCGTAGGTGATGACGATCACCTTGTCGCCCGTGTGCACGAGCCGGGCCGCGGCGCCGTTGAGGATCACGTCGCCCGGGCCGCCGGTGATGGCGTAGGTCTCGAACCGGGCGCCGTTGTCGATGTCGAGCACGTGGACCTGCTCGTGCTCGCGGATGTCGGCGAGCCGCATGAGCTCGGGGTCGAGCGTGATCGACCCGATGTAGTTGAGATCGGCGCCCTTGACCGTGGCGCGGTGGATCTTGCTCTTCATCATCCGGCGGCGCATGTGGACTCGCTTTCGCTGAGCAGGGGCTTCGGGGACGCGACGCCGGGAGCGACGACGGAGGCCGCATCGATCCCGAGGTCGATGCGGGCCTCGCCGTCGGCGGCGAAGGTGACGGTGATGTTGTCGATCAGTCGGGCCCGGCCGACCCGGGCCGCGAGCGCGAGCAGCGTCGGACCACGCAGCTCGTCGACGGGCTCGAGGTCGGCCGCGGCCCGGACCTCGACGTATTCGAGGGTGACGCGGTGTTCGGCCCCGACCGCGCGCTCGATGCCGGCCCGCAGGGATCGGGCGTCGCGCTCGCCGGCTTCGATCGCCGCGGCCGCGGCCTGCAATGCCTGCGAGAGGACCCGCGCCGCGACGCGATCGGCGGGCTCGAGGTAGGCGTTGCGACTCGACATCGCGACGCCGTCGGCCTCGCGCACCAGGGGGCAGCCGACGACCTCCACCGGGAGGTCGAGGTCGAGGGCCATGCGGGTGACCACCGCCAGCTGCTGCGCGTCCTTGCGGCCGAAGTAGGCCCGGCAGGGGCCCGTGATCGAGAAGAGCTTGGCCACCACGGTGGTGACGCCGTCGAAGTGCGTGGGCCGCGCCGCGCCGCAGAGCCCCTCGGTGAGCCCGGCGACGTGGACCGTCGTGCGCGGCGGCTCGGGGTACATCTCGGCGACGCTCGGCACGAAGAGGAGGGAGACACCCTCGGCCGCCGCGACGGCGGTGTCGCGCTCGAGGTCGCGCGGGTAGGCGGCCAGGTCCTCCTGGGGCCCGAACTGCAGCGGGTTGACGAAGATGCTGACCACGACGAAGTCGTCGGCGCGGCGGGCGGCCTGCATGAGCGAGCGGTGGCCGTCGTGCAGGAAGCCCATCGTCGGCACGAGGCCGACGCTCAGCCCCGCGGCGCGGGCCTGGTCGCACGCGGCCCGGAGGCCCGCGACCGTGGTGACGGTCCTCATCGCGACACCTCGACCGCCGGGTCTCCGCGCTGCGGCAGTGGCTCGGCGAGCACCGCGTCGATGGCCGGGGCGTCGCGGCCCGCGAGCCGGGCGGCCTCGCGGGCGAGGGTCCGGTAGGTGGCCCGCTCGGCCGCGGGCAGCGCGGCGAGATGGGCGCGGACCGTGGCGACGTCGCCGCGCGCGACCGGGCCGGTGAGCGCGTCGCGCGGGCCGATGGCTGCGGTGTTTTCGACGGCCGAGCGCACGAGGGGCAGGAACGCCTCGAACGGGATCCCCGCGGCGTCCGCGAGCCGCTCCACCTGGGCCAGGAGCGCGACCACGTGGTTGGCCGCGACCGCCGCGGCCGCGTGATAGAGCGGGCGGTCGGCGTCGGCCACAGTGAACGCGTGCATCCCGAGCTGGGCCGCGAGCACCTGCACCTGCGGATCGCCGGAAACCGCGCACCACGCGTCGGGCAGCCGGTCGAGCCCGGTGACGACCGACGGGATCGAGATGAGCGGGTGCAGCGCGCCGAAGCGCAGGGCGGCGCCCGCGTCCCGCGCCGGGTCGAAGACCTCGAGCCCGAAGGAGCCGGCGAGGTGGATCACCAGCGCGCCGGGGTCGGCGTGGGCGGCGACGACCGCCGCGGTGCGGGCGACCGCGGCATCGGGGGTGGCCACGATGACGAGGTCGACGCCGGTGACCGCCTCGTCGATGCCCGC
>JADGOM010000138.1 GCA_017882925.1 Acidimicrobiia bacterium
CAACACCGAACGCCTCACCGCCCTCAACACCTGGCTCGAGGACTACAACTGGCACCGACCCCACTCAGCCATCGGCAACCACCCACCCGCGACCCGACTCCCGTCAACAACCTGACTGGGAACTACAGCTAGTCGAGGGCGGTGAAGCCGACGGGGGCGACGTTGGTGACGAAGGCCCAGCCGAAGTGGCGGGCGTCGCCGAAGGTGGCCATGCGGCCCTCGGCCGAGCTGATCCAGTAGCCGTTGCCCGTGGCCGTCCCCTGGATCGCGGTCGCGACCCGGTTGGGGCACTGGGCGAGGCCACCGAAGTACCTCGCGTCGCCGTACGTGAAGATGCCGCCGTCACGCCCGAGCATCCAATAGCCGGCGCCGGTGTTGGTCCGGGCCATCGCGGCGACGGGCTGGGCGAGCTTGATCGCGCCGGCGCTGCCGTAGAACACGGCGTCGCCGAACGTGAAGATGCCGCCGTCGGACGCCACCAGCCAGTAGCCGTTGCCGCTCGGCGTGGCCGCCATCCCGACGATCGGCTTGTTGAGCGGCTTGCCGCCCATGCTGCCGTGGAACCCGGCGTCGCCGAACGAGAACACCCCACCGTCACCTGCGGCCATCCAGTAGCCGTTGCCCGACGGCGTGGGTGCCATCGCGACCACGGGCGACACGAGCTGCAACGCGCCCGTGCTCCCCCGGAAGATCGCGTTGCCGAACGTGAAGATGCCGCCGTCCTTCGCGTAGAGCCAGTAGCCGCCGCCGTCGGGCGTGGCCGCCATGCCGAGCACCGGGGCCTTGAGCCTCAGCGCGCCGGTGCTGCCGTAGAACGCCGCGTTCCCGAACGTGAAGATCCCGCCGTCGGGCGCGACCTGCCAGTAGCCCCGGCCCGCGGTCTGCACGCTGCCGAGCGGCGAGTCGGGCGCGCAGTTGGGCCCGACGCCACCGAAGGTGAGCATGTGCGAGTAGAGGGCGATGATCGTCTCGCCGTAGGTGGTGCCCGGGACGGCCCACTTGCCGTCGAGGTCTTCCCAGTTGGGGGCCTTGCCGTGGTACACGAAGCCGTCGTAGTTGGGTAGGAGCGGCGGGTCGGTGAGCTTCGACGCGGGCGTGCTGTCGGCGTAGTTGCGGAGGTGTTGGATCTGGGCCCGCACGCCGGTGCGCGCGTCGGCGAACTTGTAGCCGCCGCTGCACGAGTTGCACGCGCCGATGCCGGCGAAGTTGTTGTCGGCCGGGCGCACCTGGCCGTTGTCGGGGAAGTTGAACCACCCGGTCTCGATGATCGACTGCGCGAACGCGATGTCGCCCCGCACGCCTTCGCGGTAGCCCTCGTCGATGAACAGCTGCGCGAGCGTCTCGATCGGGACCGACGCGCGGTACGTCAGCTTCGTGTTGGCCTTGAACCACGTGGCGATGTCGTTGGGGGTGAGCCGCGCACCGCCCATGATCGGGTTGCGGGCGTCGGCGTGGGCGACGGGCGTGGCCACCGGGCTGATCGCCACCAGCATCCCGACGACGAGCGCCGCGGCCATCAAGGCTGCGAGGCGGGACACGAGCACGATCCTGGAGGTCTGCAGCACGCGCATCAATAAATCCGAGCGGTCGCGGGCGAGCGGCCATGTTAGGGCGCGGGCCACCGCGACCGACGGCGCGGGCCCAATGGCCGCGATCGTCGGGGATGCACGCGAATGTCGCGAAACCCGCGCCCGTCCTCGGGGCGGACGGTGCGATCCGGCCCACCGCAAGGGATCCGGTGCCGCGATGCACCGCCCCCGGGGGGTGCGCATGCGAAGATCGACCGTGCCCACCTCACCGACCCCCGGCGGACGCCGTTCCCACGCTGCGAGCGGCATCCTCGGTGGTCCCGTCGACGCCCCCGCCCGGCTCCGGGCCGCCTACGCCCGACTGCCGGCCACCACCGGGCTCCAGGCCACCCACCGGGCCTCCGGATTCCGGGGCACGGTCCTGCGCTGCGAGGGGCCGGGAGTCTTCCTCCGCGGCGCCACCGGTCTCGAGCGGCTCTTCCCCCTCGAGACCGGCGCCTTCTCGGTCGACGGACAAGCGGTGACGCTCATCCGCCCGGTCACCGCCGATCCGCGACAGGCACCGACGCGCACCGCGTCGGGATCGCGCGCGGTCGCGAACCAACGGGCGCGCACCGCACGCGCGGCGCGCATCTACGTCGAGGGCGTCCACGACGCCGAGCTCGTCGAAGCGGTGTGGGGCGACGATCTACGCGTCGAAGGGGTCGTCGTCGAACGGCTCGACGGCATCGACCACCTCGACGACGCGATCCGCGACTTCGCCCCCGGCGCGCGCCGCCGGCTCGGCGTGCTCGTCGACCACCTCGTGCCGGGGAGCAAGGAGGCGCGCATCGCCGCGTCGATCGCGAACCCGCACGTGCTGGTGACCGGAACCCCCTACGTCGACGTGTGGCAGGCGATCCGGCCCAAGGTCCTCGGCATCGACGCGTGGCCGGTGATCCCGAAGGGCGAGAGCTGGAAGGACGGCATCGCCCGCGCGTTCGGCGAGCCCAACACCGGCCGGCTCTGGAAGCAGCTGCTGGTCAAGGTCGGGAGCTTCGCCGATCTCGAACCGCCCTTCGTCGGCGCGGTCGAGGAGCTCATCGACTTCGTCACCGCGGGCGACGGCACGTGAGCGAGCCCCGATTCGTCGACACCGTCCCCGCGCTCGACGAACTCGTCCGTGAGCTCGCCGACGAGCCCCGCTACGGCCTCGACACCGAGTTCCACGGCGAACGCACCTACTGGCCGAAGCTCGCGCTCGTCCAGGTCTCGTGGCGCGGCGGGATCGCCCTGGTCGACCCCCTCGCGGTGGATCCCGCGCCGCTCGGCGCGGTGATGGCGGGGCCCGGGACGATGGTGGCGCACGCCGCCGGCCAGGATCTGTCGATCCTCCAACGCGCCACCGGTACGTCGCCGTCGCTGCTGTTCGACACGCAGATCGCGGCCGGATTCGTGGGTTACGGCGTGCCGTCGCTGCTGTTCCTCGTCGAGCAGCTGCTGTCCGTGCGCCTCGTGAAGGGCGACCAGCTGGCCGACTGGACCCGGCGCCCGCTGCAGGACGCGCAACGCGAGTACGCCGCGTCCGACGTCGCGCACCTCTTCGACCTCGAGGACGCGCTCGTCCTGAAGCTCGAGGCCAAGGGGCGGCTCGACTGGGCGCTCGACGAGTGCGAGGCGATGCGCACGCGCGACCGCTCCCGCCCGGAGCCCGAGACCGCGTGGTGGAAGCTCAAGGGCGCACGTGGCCTCCGCGGCACGGCGCGCGGCGTCGCCCAGGAGGTGGCCGGGTGGCGCGAGCGCACCGC
>JADGOM010000139.1 GCA_017882925.1 Acidimicrobiia bacterium
GCTGCTCCCCGACGGGCTCGTCACCGACAGCACGCCGGGAGCCGCGCCCACCGCGGCGAAGCAGACCGAGTACGCGTCGCGCCTGTCGCACCGGCGCATCGTGATCACCGTGGTCGCGGTGATGGCCGGGATGTTCCTCGCCGCGCTCGACGGCACCGTCGTCGCGACCGCGCTGCCCACGATCGCCGATCAGCTCCACGGCCTCTCCCTCTACACCTGGGTGATCTCCGGCTACCTCATCGCCGAGGTCTCGACCATCCCGCTCTGGGGCAAGTTCGCCGACATGTACGGCCGCAAGAGCACGTTCCTGTGCGGGATGGGCGTGTTCCTCCTCGGGTCGTTCCTCTCCGGCTTCGCGCGGTCGATGCCGCAGCTGGTCGCGTTCCGCACCGTCCAGGGGGTCGGCGCCGGCTGCCTGCTCCCCGTGGCGCAGACCATCTCCGGCGACCTCTTCACCCTCGAGCAGCGGGTGAAGGTCCAGGCGATCTTCTCCGCGATGTTCGGCTTCGCCTCGATCGTCGGCCCGTTCATCGGCGGATTCCTCACCGAGCACCTCTCGTGGCGCTGGGTCTTCTACGTCAACATGCCGGTCGGGATCGTCGCGGGTCTCCTGGTGATGTTCGCCCTGGTCGAGCCGCTCCAGCAGCGGATCCGGCACTCGATCGACTGGGCCGGCTTCGGGTGCCTCATCGGGTTCACGTGCTCGTTGCTCTACGCGCTCGAAGCGGGCGGCCGCGACTTCGCGTGGGGCTCACCCGTGATCGTCGGGGCGTTCGTCGTGAGCATCGTGAGCCTCGGCGCGTTGGCCTTCGTCGAGCTGCGGGCCGAGGAGCCGATGCTCCCGCTCTCCTTGTTCTCGATCCACATCCTGCGCGCGGCGTCGATCACGTCGGCGATCATCGGCATGACGATGTTCGGCGTGGTCGGCTTCCTGCCGCTGTTCGTGCAGAACGTGCAGGGCCATTCGCCCACGGTGGCCGGCCGTTCGCTGACGCCGCTGATGCTCGGCTTCATGGTCTCGTCGTTCTTCTCCGGGCGCCTGCTGCTGCGCTACGGCTTCCGGGCGATGGTGTTCCTCGGCACGTCGGTCGCGGCGGTGGGGCTCTTCCTGACGACGCGTTTCGGGGTGCACACGGGCCAGGTCCAGGTCGGCACGGCCATGGTGCTCATCGGATGCGGGTTCGGCATCTGCCTCGTGGCCGCGATCCTCGGCGCGCAGAACTCCGTGCGTCAGTCGACCATGGGCGTGGCCACCTCGCTGATCAACTTCACCCGCCAGATCGGTGGGGCCATCGGCATCGCGATCGCGGGCGCGATCTTCTTCAACGCGCTCGCCGGCCGCCTCACGGTGGTCTTCCACCGGCCGTTCGCCGCGTCCGACCTCTCCTCCCCGTCGAGCACCAACAGCACCGTGCCCAAAGCCCTGCAACCGCTGGTTGCGAAGGCGTTCTCCAACTCGTTGCACGAGCTGTTCGTCGCGTGCTTCGTCCTCGGGGTCATCGCCATCTTCACCGGGTTCCTCATGCCGCGCGGCCGCCCGCGCGACCTCGACATGTCGTCCACGATCGTGCGGGAGGAGCTCTCGGCGGGCGGCCTGGCCGACTGAGCCCCCGGCCGCCGGAGCGGGCGGGGCCGGGCCGGCGTGCCCCGGGGCCTCGCTAGCGTGGTGGGGTGCCCGAGCTCCCCGAGATGCAGGCCGTCGCCGAACGGCTCGACGCGGCGCTGCGCGGCGGCCACCTCACCCGGGTCGACGCGCTGCACTTCACCGCGCTGAAGACCGTCGTCCCGCCCGAGTCGCTGTTCGCGCTCCCGATCGACGGGGTCGGGCGGCGCGGCAAGTACCTCGTGTTCGGCTTCGAGGGTGGGCACCGGATGCTCGTGCACTGTTCGCAGGGTGGTCGCCTCGACCTCGAGGCGCCGCCGAAGACGACCAAGCCCCGCGGCTCGCTGGTCCGGTTCTTCTTCACCCGCGCGCCCGCCGGGCCGGCCGACGGCGACCCGAGCGCCGACGCGGCCGAGGTCGCGCTCCTGCTCCGCGAGTACGGCACCGAGCGCAAGGCGGGGTGGTGGGTGCTGGCACCCGGGGACGACGGGCCGATGGAGCGGCTCGGGCCCGAAGCCACGTCGGAGGAGTTCGAGCAGTTCCTGCTCACGGCCGACGACCGGCGCCGGATCCACACGCTGCTGCGCGACCAGCGCACGGTGGCCGGCATCGGCCGCGGCTACGCCGACGACGCGCTGTGGACCGCCGAGCTGTCGCCCTACGCGACGCTCGCGTCGCTGAACCCGGAGAGGCGGCGAGCGCTCGTCGACGCGATCCGCGCGGTGCTCGCCGGCGCGCTCGAAGGTGAGCGCACCCGCACCGGCGCGTTGGGTGAGGCGAAGCTCGGCCAGCGGTTCCTGGTGCACGGCCACTACGGCGAGCCGTGCCCGCGGTGCGGTGAGACGCTCCGGCACGTGAGCTACGAGAGCCACGAGGTGGTCTACTGCGCGCACTGCCAGACCGGCGGCAAGGTCCTCGCCGATCGCCGGATGTCGCGTCTGCTCAAGTAGCGGCGGGCCACGCGGCTCGGAGCTTCACCAGCCGCGGGTTCCGGGGCCGCCCTTGAACGGTCCGACGACGGCGTCGGTGATCCAGCCGCCGTAGAAGTCGCCCGGCTGCGGCCGCACGCGCTCGCCGTCGACGAAGCACGCGTCCATGCGACCCGGGTAGAACGCGACGTGGTCGCGCAGCGCCGCGTAGGCCGGCGCCGGGTTGGGGTAGCTCCAGGCCGCGTCGACCTCGACCCGGCCGCCGGCGACGACCGTCCAGTAGGCCGCCACCCCCTTGAACTCGCAATACGTGCGGCGATCGGTGGGCACCAGCGCGCCGGGGCGGATGTGGCCGGGCGCGACGTAGAACACCGGCGGGTGACTGGTCTCCAGCACGCGGAACACCCGTGGCGCGTCGGCGATCGTCACCCCGCCGAGGACCACCTCGACGTGCCGCTCGACGGCCTCGAGGCGGGGCGGACGCGGGTAGTCCCACACCGACTCCTGGCCCGGGCCGGGGATGTCGGGCGTCGGGCGCGGCGGGGACATGGCGGAGACGCTATTGCGACCCCGCCGGGTACGGTGAGCGCCATGCTGGCCTTCATCCCGAGCCCGTCGAGCGGAAACCTCGGGCCGTTCCACGCCTACGGCCTGATGATCGCGCTCGGTGTGGTCGTCGCGGTCGTGGTCGGCGAGCGCCGGTGGAAGCGGCGCGGTGGCGACCCCAAGGACATCGGCGACATCGCGCTGTGGGTCGTGGTCGCGGGCGTGATCGGCGCGCGGGTGTACCACCTCTTCACCGGCTACGACTGGCACGCCGGAGGAATCACCGGCACGGTCGAGATCTGGAAGGGCGGCCTCAGCATCTGGGGCGCGGTGATCGGCGGCACGCTGGCGTTGGTGATCTTCACGCGCGTGAAGCACCGCGACACGTTGGGGATCCTCGACGCGGTCGCACCGGCCGTGCTGCTGGCGCAGGCGATCGGCCGCTTCGGCAACTACTTCAACCAGGAGCTCTTCGGCGGGCCCACCAAGCTGCCGTGGGGTCTCGAGATCTCCCCCGACAAGCGGCCCGCCGGTTACGCGAAGTACGCGACCTATCACCCCACCTTCCTCTACGAGTCGCTGTGGTGCGTGCTCTGCTTCGGCATCATCGTGTTCGTCGAGCGCCGGTTCCGGGTACGCAAGGGGCAGTCGGTGGCGCTCTACGTGGCGTTGTATTGCGCGGGTCGCTTCGTCTTCGAGAACATCCGCATCGACAAGGCCACCGCGATCTTCGGCGTGCGCTTCAACGCGTTGGTCGCCGCGATCCTGTGCGTCGCCGGAGCCGTGTGGTTCGTCTACCTGGCCAAGCGGGGCACGCCGTACCCGGAGGTCGCCGAGGCCGCACCCGCGGAGAGTGCGCCGTCCGTCGGCGCCGCGGGCTGAGGGCGGCATCTTCGTTGCCGGTCCCGGAGCGGGCGGGATAGATTCCGGCGTCGGAGCCATTGGCAGCGACGGGTCGCGCCGTCCGTCTGCCGAAGCGTCAAACCCGGCGCGTAGCCTGAGGTGCGACGTCCCCCCCGTCCGGCCACCCCGGGAGCCCCTGTGACTGCTACTGCCGCGGATTCCACCCAAACCGCGATCGCAGCCCGTGCCGAGCACGCGTCGAAGGTCTACGGCGCGGGCGAGGCCGAGGTCCGTGCCCTCGACGACATCACCGTCGAGTTCCAGACCGGGCGCTTCAGCGCCATCATGGGCCCGTCGGGCTCGGGCAAGAGCACGCTGCTGCACTGCCTGGCCGGCCTCGACCGACTCACCGGCGGGCGGATCTTCCTCGGCGACCTGCAGATCAGCGGGATGAGCGAGAAGCAGCTCACGCTCGTCCGGCGCGACCGCATCGGCTTCGTCTTCCAGGCCTACAACCTGATCCCCACGCTCACCGCGTACGAGAACATCGTGCTGCCGATGAGCCTCGCGGGGCGCAAGCCCGACCAGGCCTACGTCGACGGCGTCATCGACACCGTCGGCCTGAGGAACCGCCTGAAGCACCGCCCGAGCGAGCTCTCCGGCGGCCAGCAGCAGCGGGTCGCGGTCGCTCGCGCGCTCGCGAGCCGGCCCGCGATCGTCTTCGCCGACGAGCCCACCGGGAACCTCGACTCCAAGTCGGGGGCCGAGGTGCTCACGTTCATGGCCCAGGCCGTGCGCGACCTCGGGCAGACGATCGTGATGGTGACCCACGATCCCGCGGCCGCGGGCTACAGCGACCGGGTGGTGTTCCTCGCCGACGGCAAGATCGTCGACGAGATGCTCGAGCCCGAAGCCGGGGCGATCCTCGATCGGATGAAGAAGCTCGGGGCTTAGCGCCATGTGGAAGGTCACGCTCAAGGGGCTGTGGTCCCACAAGGTGCGCTTCCTGCTCACGGGCGTCGCCGTGGTCCTCGGCGTCGCGTTCGTCACCGGCACGCTGGTGCTCAGCGCCACGATCAAGAGCACCTTCGACAACCTCTTCACCGACGTGTACAAGAACACCGGCGCCGTCGTCCGCGGCCAGGCCGCGTTCAAGACCGACTTCGGCGACGCGCGCCCCAACATCCCCGACTCGCTGATCGCCACGGTGCAGGCGCTGCCCGACGTGAAGGCCGCGGGGTCGATCCAGATCCAGAACGTCGGGCTCACCGACAAGCAGGGCAAGCTCATCGAGCACAACCCCGGCTCGCCGAAGTTCGGCTCGGCCTGGATCCCCGACCCGAAGCTCAACGTCTACAAGCTCGTCGAGGGCCACGCGCCCCGCGTGGCCGACGACGTGGTCGTCGACAAGGAGTCGTTCGACTCCGCGAGCCTCCGGCTCGGCGACCGGATCCTGATCAGCTCGCCGAAGGAGACGCCGCAGAAGTACACCGTGGTCGGGGTCGTGAAGTTCGGCTCCCAGAACACCGCGCTGGGCTCGACCGCGGCCATCTTCACGTTGCCGACGGCGCAGCGGCTCGCGGATCAGCCGGGCACGGTCACCCAGATCGAGGCCCGCTCCACCAACGGCGAGTCGCAGGCGCGGTTGGCGCAACGGATCCGGGCCGCCCTCCCGGCCGACGCGAACCCGAAGCTCCAGGTGGTCACCGGCAACGCGATCACCAAGGAGAGCCAGAACAACCTCAACTCGATCCTGAGCATCTTCAACACGTTCCTGCTCGTGTTCGCGATCATCGCCCTCGTCGTCGGGGCGTTCCTGATCTTCAACACCTTCTCGATCATCGTGCAGCAGCGCACGCGGGAGATGGCGTTGCTGCGGGCGATCGGGGCCAACCGCCGGCAGGTGGTCAACAGCGTGCTGTTCGAGTCGGTACTGGTGGGCCTGCTCGCGTCGGTGGTCGGCATCGTCGCCGGCGTCTTCCTCTCGCGCGGGCTCAAGGCGCTCATCGACGCATTCGGGCTGACCATCCCCGCGGGCAACACCGTGGTCCACGCCAACGCGATCATCGTGCCGCTGCTCCTCGGCCTCGTGGTGACGGTGTTCTCGGCGCTCTTCCCGGCGGTGAAGGCGTCACGCGTGCCGCCGATCGCCGCCATGCGCGACGTCTCGATCGACGAGTCCGGCACCTCGAAGTCGAGGCTGTTCATCGGCTCCGGGTTGCTCATGGTCGCGCTGGCGGTCCTCTTCTTCGGTCTGTTCGGCAGCGGTGGCCTCGCGCTCGTCGGCGTCGGGGTCCTGTTCACCTTCGTCTCGGTCGCGGTGCTCGGGCCGATCCTCGCCCGCCCGGTCGCCAACGTCATCGGCGCGCCGGCGGCTCGCTTCCGGGGCACGCCCGGTTCGCTGGCCCGGGAGAACGCGATCCGCAACCCGCGCCGGACCTCGATCACGGCCGCGGCGCTCATGATCGGCGTGGGCATCGTCGCCGTCCTCATGGTCTTCGTCGCCTCCTTCACGAGCTCCTTCCTCGGGGGGATCGACCGACAGGTCCAGGCCACCTACGTGGTCAGCGCGGGATCCAATGGCAACGGTGGGTTCAGCCCCACGATCCAGAGCGACCTCGCGGCCGCGTCCGGCGTCGACGGCGTGACCACCTTCCGCTACGGCTTCGCGAAGGTCGGTGACAGCGTCACGCAGGCCGGCGCGATCAGCGTCAGCGATCCCGCGGCCAACAAGATGTTCGACCCCGAGCTCACGAGTGGCAGCCAGCCCCTCCGCGACCTGGGACCCACCGGCATCGCGATCCAGACGGACAAGGCCAAGAGCAAGCACGTGCAGCTCGGGAGCCGGCTCCCGGTGACGTTCCCCACGGGTGGAACGCAGTCGTTCACGGTGCGGTCGATCTACAAGGACGGCTCACCGTTCGGCAACTACTTCGTGAGCGGCTCGGCGTTCGACAAGGGCGCCCCCGACGCGCCCGCGTCGTACGCGCTGGTCCAGACCGACGGCAGCGCGGCGGCGAAGAAGTCGATCGAGCAGGTGCTCAAGAAGTACCCGAGCGCCAAGCTCCAGACGCGGGCGGAGTTCAAGCAGTCGGTGGCCTCGCAGGTGAACCAGATCCTCGGCCTGATGTACGCGCTGCTCGCGATGGCGATCGTGATCGCCCTCTTCGGCATCTCCAACACCCTCGGCCTCTCGATCCTCGAGCGGCGGCGCGAGCTCGGGCTGCTGCGGGCGGTGGGCATGACCCGACGCCAGCTCCGCAGCACGGTCCGCTGGGAGTCGGTGATCATCTCCCTGTTCGGGACCCTGCTGGGGCTGGTGATCGGCCTCGGGTTCGGATGGGTGCTGGTGGTGTCGTTGAAGGGCCAGGGCATCGACCGGCTGGTGATCCCGGTCCTGCAGATCGCGCTCGTCGTGATCCTGGCCGCGCTGGCCGGGGTGGTGGCCGCCCTGTTGCCCGCCCGGCGGGCGGCCAAGCTCGACATCCTGTCGTCGATCGCCACCGAGTAGCTGCGCAAGGATCTGCTGTCGAAACCGGGATCCGGGCAGGTCGGACGGGGTACGGTCTGGGTGTGGATTCCCCCGGACTCGACGTGCTGCCTCCCACCCGGCGGGCGATCCTGGTCGCGCTGAAGCGCACCGGCGGCGCCACCGCCGAGGAGCTCGGCGCGGGCCTGGGCATCACCCCGAGCGCGGTGCGCCAGCACCTCCAGGCCATGACCGCCGACGGCCTGGTGCAGCACGCCCCCGACCGGGCCCGGGCCGGTCGGCCCCGGCACCGGCACGTGCTGGCCCCCGCGGGCGACGCGTTCTTCCCGAAGCGGTACGGCGACCTCACCCTGGAGCTCCTCGCCGACGCGGAGGCCGAGGACGCGGGCCTCGTCGACCGGCTGTTCGAGCGGCGGCGCGACCGCCGGCTCGAGCGGGCGCGGAGCCGGGTGGAGGGCCGCCCGCTCGACGAGCAGGTCGAGGAGCTCGCCAAGGTCCTCGACGACGACGGCTACCTGGCGAGTTGCGAGCGGTCGGATGACGGCACGCTCCGCATCGTCGAGCACAACTGCGCGGTGCTCGAGGTCGCCCGCCGCTACGGCCAGGCCTGCTCCACCGAGCTCGAGTTCATCCGGGCGGTGCTCCCCGACGCGCACGTCGAACGGGTCCGCCACATGATGTCGGGCCAATCGACGTGTGCGTACGAGATCCACCCGCGTGGCGACGCGGCCGCGCCGGCGGCGGGTGGGGTCCGCGCCGAGGCGGGCTGACCGCCTCGACCGGGCGCGTCAGCCGTCGGACGGCTCAGGGTCGGACGGCTCAGGGGTCGGGTCCCGGAGCGCGGCGTCCTTGGCCTCCACCGTGATCCGCAGCCCGTCGCGGAAGGCGTCCATCCGGCGGCGCAGGTCGGGATCGGCGACGCCGAGGATCCGCACCGCGAGCAGGCCGGCGTTGCGGGCGTTGCCGATCGCGACCGTGGCCACGGGCACGCCGGCGGGCATCTGCACGATCGACAGGAGCGAATCGAGCCCGTCGAGCGGCTGGATCGCGACCGGCACCCCGATCACGGGCAGTGAGGTCATCGACGCGGCCATGCCGGGCAGGTGGGCCGCGCCCCCGGCGCCGGCGATGATCACCTCGAGGCCGCGCTCGGCGGCGGTGGACGCGTAGTCGTAGAGGACCGCAGGCGTGCGGTGGGCGGAGACGATCCGCAGCTCGTGCTCGACGCCGAACTCCGCCAGCGCCTCGGCTGCCGGGCGCATGACGGGGAGATCGGAGTCGCTGCCCATGATGATGCCGACGCGCGGAGTGCCCACGCCCTGACGCTACCGTCCCCGCTGACCGCCGGAGCGGAGTTGCCACGTAGGCTCCGCGGACCGCATCGAGGGGAGCTTCTGCATGCGAACCCGACTCACCGAGATCCTCGGCGTCGAGCATCCGGTGATGCTGGCCGGGATGGGCGGGGTCTCGTACCACCTGCTCGCGGCCGCGGTGTCGGAAGCCGGCGGCTTCGGCTG
Source organism: Acidimicrobiia bacterium (assembly GCA_017882925.1). Lineage (GTDB taxonomy): Bacteria > Actinomycetota > Acidimicrobiia > IMCC26256 > Chersky-534 > Chersky-534. The sequence continues at coordinate 8,929 of JADGOM010000139.1, forward strand.
CCTCGGCGCGTCCACGATGTCGAGCGAGCAGATGGTCGAGGAGATCGCGGCGACGCGGGCCCGCACCGACCGGCCGTTCGGCGTCGACCTCCTGACCGCGCTGCCGGAGGAGATGGTCGCCAACGTCGAGAAGATCATCGCCGGCGGGGCCCAGGTGTTCGTCGCCGGGCTGGGCGTGCCGCTCGAGGTGATCGAGCTCTGCCACCGCAACCACGTGCTCGTCGTCAACATGTGCGGCCGGGTCCGGCACGCGGTGGCCGCGGTCGAGGCCGGGTGCGACATCGTCGTCGCGCAGGGGACCGAGGCCGGCGGGCACACCGGCCAGATCGCCACGATGCCGCTGGTGCCGCAGATCGTCGACGCGGTCGGCGACCGCGTGCCGGTGGTCGCGGCCGGCGGCATCTACGACGGCCGTGGGCTCGCGGCCGCGCTGGCGTTGGGCGCCGACGGCGTGTGGGTGGGTACCCGCTTCATCGCGACCCCCGAGGCCCGCGCGGTCACCGGCTACAAGGACACGCTGCTGCGCACCGCGGAAGACGGCACGGTGATCAC
>JADGOM010000140.1 GCA_017882925.1 Acidimicrobiia bacterium
ATCGGCCAGCTCGCGTTCCAGCGCGGCCAGTCGGGTCTTGGAGGCGTCGTCCTTTTCCTTGCGGAGCGCCTCGCGCTCGATCTCGAGCTGGATCCGGCGTCGCTCCAGCTCGTCGAGCTCCACCGGCATCGAGTCGATCTCCATCCGGAGGCGGCTGGCCGCCTCGTCGACGAGGTCGATCGCCTTGTCCGGCAGGAAGCGGGCGGTGATGTATCGATCGGACAGGGTGGCCGCTGCGACGAGCGCCGAGTCGGTGATCCGGACGCCGTGATGGACCTCGTAGCGCTCGCGCAGGCCGCGCAGGATCGAGATGGTCTCCTCGACCGACGGCTGGTCCACGACGACCGGCTGGAACCGGCGCTCGAGCGCGGCGTCCTTCTCGATGTACTTGCGGTACTCGTCGAGCGTCGTCGCCCCCACCAATCGGAGCTCACCGCGCGCCAGCATGGGCTTGATCATGTTGCCGGCGTCCATGGCCCCTTCGGCCCCGCCCGCGCCCACGATGGTGTGGAGCTCGTCGATGAAGGTGATGATCTCGCCCTCGGAGTCGGTGATCTCCTTGAGCACCGCCTTCAACCGCTCTTCGAACTCCCCCCGGTACTTCGCACCCGCCACCATGGCGGACAGGTCGAGTGCCACCACGCGCTTGTCGCGCAGGCCCTCGGGGACGTCGCCCTCGACGATGCGGTTGGCGAGGCCCTCCACGATGGCGGTCTTGCCCACGCCGGGCTCGCCGATGAGGACGGGGTTGTTCTTGGTGCGACGAGAGAGCACCTGGATGATGCGCCGGATCTCCTCGTCGCGCCCGATGACGGGGTCGAGCTTGCCCCGTCGGGCCAGCTCGGTGAGGTCGCGCCCGTACTTCTCGAGGGCCTGGTACTGCTCCTCGGGGTTCTGCGACGTGACGCGGTGACTGCCCCGCACCTGGCGCAACGCGGTGAGCAGCTCGTCGCGCTTGACCCCGATGAGGTCCGACAGCGCCAGCAGGAGATGCTCGACCGAGACGTACTCGTCGCCCATGTCGCCGCGCAGGCTGTCGGCGGACTCCAACAGGTCCCGGGCCGGGCGCGACAACGTGACGTCGCTGCCGCCGTAGGCCTTGGGGAGGGAGTCGAGCCGCTGCGCCACCCGGTTGGTGACTGCGGTGGGCTCTACCCCCGCCTTCGCCAACAACGGCAGCGCCAGACCGTCGGCCTGGCCGAGCAGGGCACCCAGGATGTGGTCCGGGGTGACCTCGGGGTTGTTCTGGGCATGGGCGTGCTCGATCGCATTGCGCATCGCCTCTTGGACCTTCAATGTCCAGCGTTCCTGGTCGATGGCCATGGTTACCTCCCACTCTGGCGCGGCGCGTCCCCGTAGCCGGTGCGCCGGAACACCAGCGCCTGGCGTAGCGGCACGAGGTCGCGTCTGTACTGGCGATGGGTCTGTTCGATGGTGTCGCGCGCCTCGGCGCGCACGCGCTCGAGCTCAGCGGTGAGGCGCTCCACCTCGGCCTCGAGCTCGAGGACATGACGCACCCCTTCGAGGTTCAACCCCGAAGCGGTGAGCATCCCGATGTGGCGCAACCGCTCGATGTCGAGCTGGCTGTAGCGACGGTTGCCACCGCCGGTGCGCGACGGGTCGACGAGACCCTTGCGCTCGTAGAAGCGCAACGTCTGGGGATGCACGCCGGCCAGCTCGGCCGCCACCGAGATCACGTACACGGCGCGGCCCGCGCTCTCCCCGCCGAACAGCGAAGCGCGCCGGGCCGTGTGGTTCTTGTCAGGCGTTGGTGGTGTCATCGGCGTTCACCTCCAGATGGGCACGGGGCTCGTCGTTCGAGACGCGTGCGAACTCCTCGACCGCGGCACGTTGCTCGTCGGTCAGTTCCTTGGGCACGGTGACGTCGACGGTGACGAGGAGGTCACCGGTCGAGGTCCGGCCGTGGCCGGGCACACCCCGACCCTTGACGCGGAACGTCTTGCCCGACGACGTACCCGCCGGCACGCGCAGGGTGACGGGCTCGTCGAGGGTGGGCACCCGCACCGTCGATCCCAGCGCCGCCTCGGGGAACGTCACCGGCACGTTCAGCGTCAGGTTGCGACCCCGGCGGCCGAAGAGGGGATGGTTGCCGACGCGGACCGTGACATAGAGGTCGCCGGCGGGCCCGTTGACGCGACCCGGCGCGCCCCGGCCCTTGACGCGGATGCGCTGGCCGTCTTCGACGCCGGCGGGGATGCGGACCTTCACCTGCCGGGTGCGGCGCACCACGCCCGAGCCGCGACAGGTCTTGCACGGCTTCTCGATGATCGTCCCGCGTCCCGAGCACTGCGGGCAGACGCGGCTGAGCGAGAACAGACCCTGGTTGTCGTCGAGCGCTCCCCGGCCGTGGCAGGTGGGACACGTCACCGGGGACGAGCCCGGCGCCGCGCCCGATCCGTTGCAGGTCTCACAGCGCGCTTCGCCCGCCACGTTCACCGACGTGGTCACGCCCCGCACCGCGTCCTCGAATGACAGGTAGAGCTCGGCCTCGACATCCGCACCGCGCCGCGGCCCGGCGTTGCGGGCGCGCCGACCACCACCGAAGCTGCCGCCCAACCCGCCGAAGAGATCCCCGAGATCACCGAGGTCCTCGACGCGGAAGGTCGCGCCTCCCGGCCCTCCGTGCGCGCCCGGCCCACCGAAGCCGCCGAAGCCGGCCGGTCCCAGTCGACGGACCTCGTCGTACTCCTTGCGCTTGGCCGCATCACCGAGGACGTCGTAGGCGGCCGAGATCTCCTTGAAGCGGTCCTCGGACCCGGGGTTGGCGTCGGGATGGAATTGCTTGGCGAGCTTGCGGTAGGCGCGCGTGATCTCCTTGTCCGTGGCCGTCGAGGCGACGCCCAGGACCTGGTAGTAGTCCTTCTCCAACCACTCGCGCTGGGCGACCATTACCCCCGCACCCGCACCATGGCCGGGCGGATCACCCGTCCCTTCCACCGGTA
>JADGOM010000141.1 GCA_017882925.1 Acidimicrobiia bacterium
ATCGCATCGATGATCTCTCGGTTTGCTGCGCTCATGAACGCGCCTTCTCCTTGCGGCCGCGCGCACCCGGCTTCTTCCCGGGGGCTTGAGGTGTGCCCCACTCGAAGACGGTGCGCGCGCCGGTGACGTCGGCGTAGGCCAATCGGATGATGGTGTCGTCGACCTCGATGGCGAGGTCGCGGTCGGTGGCCTCGCGGAGCACGCCGCGGTGGCGGACGGTGCCTTCAGGCCCGGCGGCCTTGCATTCCATGGTCGAGCCCACCGAGTGGCGGAAGTGGGCGGGGGTCCGCAACGGGCGCTCGAGGCCGGGACTGCTGACCTCGAGCTCGTAGGGACCGTTGAGATCGGTGCGGGCGTCGAGGATCGGCTCGACGGCGCGAGTGGCGTCGGTGACGCCGGTGAGGTCGATGCCGCCCTCACGGTCGACGAGGATCCGGAGGCGGGTTCCGCGCCCCGAACCGGTCATCTCGACGTCCCAGAGCGTGAGGCCGAGGGCTGCGAGCGCGGGCTCGACCTCGGATCGGATCTGTCCCAGACGGTCGGCCATGTGCACCTCACCTCCTCATCCACAAAACTGGCGTGGGCCAAAGCCCACGCCTCGGGACTCGCTCCGGCAAGCCGGACGTGTCAAAACAATCGGACCGAACGAGAGAGTGTACCGGATCGGGGTCGGCGGTTCTCAGCTTCCTTCGCTCCCTTTCGTCCGGTTCGTAGCATTCGGCCGGGGCGGCCGGCCGGCGGACGGACCACCGCCCCGCCGGGCCGGCGTGGAACGATCGGCCCCACCCGCAGGCCCCACCCGCAGGCCCCACCGCAGGCCCGACCCGCAGCCCCAACCGACCGGATGGTGACCATGGCGACCGAAGCGACGGAGATCGAGGTCGACGGCCGGGCCGTTCGGATCTCGAACCCGGGCAAGGTCTACTTCCCCGCCCGGGGCGAGACGAAGCTCGACCTGGCCCTGTACTACGTGGCCGTCGGGGCCGGCGCCCTGCTCGGCGTGCGGGAGCGGCCGACGGTGCTGAAGCGGTTCCCCGACGGTGCGACCGGGGAGCCCTTCTTCCAGAAGCGGGTGCCGGAGAAGCGGCCCGACTGGCTCGAGACCGTGACCGTCACGTTCCCGAGCGGCCGCCAGGCCGACGAGCTGTGCCCGGTCGACGTGGCCCACATCGTGTGGGCGGCCAACCTCGGGTGCCTCGACCTCAACCCCTGGCCGGTCCGCCGGGCCGACGTCGACCACCCGGACGAGCTCCGCGTCGACCTCGACCCGCAGCCCGGCGTGCCGTTCTCGGCCGTGCGCGACGTCGCGCTCGTGGTCCGCGAGGTGCTCGAGGAGCACGGGCTCGTCGGGTTCCCGAAGACGTCGGGCTCGCGCGGGATCCACGTCAACGTCCGGATCCGCCCCGACCGGGACTTCATCGAGGTGCGGCGCGCCGCGATCGCGATGGCGCGCGAGGTCGCCCGTCGCGCGCCCGAGATCGCGACGACGAAGTGGTGGAAGGAGGAACGCGGCGACCGCGTCTTCCTCGACTTCAACCAGAACGCGCGCGACCGCACGGTCGCGTCGGCCTACTCCGTGCGGGCCAACGCCGAGGGCAGGGTGAGCTGCCCGATCACCTGGGACGAGGTGCCGGTCGTCGACCCGGCCGACCTGACGATCGCGACGGTGCCCGGCCGGTTCGCCACGATCGGCGACCCCGGCGCCGCGATCGACGACGTCGCGTACTCGCTGCAGCCGCTCCTCGACCTGTACGCACGCGACGAGGCCGACGGCTTGGGCGACGAGCCGTGGCCGCCCAACTTCCCGAAGCAGAAGGGCGAGCCCAAGCGGGTCCAGCCCAGCAAGGCCAAGAAGTCCCCCTGAATGAGTAGGCGCCGCAGGAGTACCGAACAGGTACTCCTGCGGCGCCTACTCAGGGCGCGGGGGTGACGGCGAAGATGGCCTGGAGCTCGGCGGGCGGGGCTTCGTCGAGCTGCTCGTAGGTGCAGCTCTGCGGGTCCCGGTCGGGCCGCCACCGCTGGAAGCGCGCGGTGTGGCGGAAGCGGCCCCCGCTCACGTGGCCCTCGTCGGTCCGCTGGACGTGCTCGTACGCGACCTCGGCCACGACCTCGGGGCGGATCGGCTCCCAGCTGAGATCCTTCCCCGCACTCCAGCGGCTCTGACCACCGGGCATCCGGGACCCGGCCTCGGCGGCCTCCTCGCTCGCCCGGGCCCAGTCGCCCCAAGGGTGCTCCGAGAGCTCGACGTCGCGGTACGGCTCGAGGAAGTCGAGCAGCTCCTTCCGGGCGGTAGCGGTGAAGCTGCTCGCGACGCCGACGTGGTGGAGCGCGCCGTCCTCGTCGTAGAGGCCGAGGAGCAGCGAGCCGAGACCCTTGCCGTCCTTGTGCATGCGGAAGCCGGCGACCACGCAGTCGGCGGTGCGCTCGTGCTTCACCTTGATCAGCACGCGCTTGTCTTCCGCGTAGGCCAGGTCGACGGGCTTCGCGATCACGCCGTCGAACCCCGCGCCCTCGAACCGGCTGAACCAGTCGCGCGCGGTCTCGACGCTCGGGCTCGCGGGCGTGAGGTGCACCGGCGGCTCGACGTGGGCGAGCGCGGTCTCGAGCGCGGCGCGCCGCGCCTGGAACGGGAGCTCGCGCAGGTCGCGATCGTCGAGGGCGAGGAGATCGAATGCGACGAAGCTCGCCGGGACCTCACGCGCGAGCATCTCGATGCGGCTGGCCGCCGGGTGGATGCGCAGTGAGAGCGCGTCGAAGTCGAGGCCGGACCCGGTGACCACGACGATCTCCCCGTCGAGCACGACGCGGTCGGGGAGGTTGGCGCGCAACGCGTCGACGAGCTCGGGGAAGTAACGCGTCAGCGGCTTCGTGTTGCGGCTCGTGATCTCCACGTCGTCGCCGTCACGGAAGACGATGGCGCGGAAGCCGTCCCACTTGGGCTCGAACAGGAATCCGGGCCCGGTGGGGAGATCCCGGGTGAGCTTCGCGAGCATCGGGCGGATCGGGGGATGCACCGGGAGCGCCATACGGGCAGGCTACCGGCGCACGAATGCCAGAATGCGGCCGTGCCCATCCACCAGATCGCCGCTGCGGGCTTCGACGCCCAGGCCGAGGCGTACGAGCGGGCCCGGCCGTCGTACCCGGCCGCGGCCGTCGACTGGATCATCGACGCGTTGCGCATCGGCCCCGGTCGCACCGTGCTCGACCTCGCGGCCGGCACCGGCAAGCTCACCCGGCTGCTGACGTCGACCGGCGCGCGCGTCGTCGCCGCGGAGCCGGTCGACGGCATGTTGCGCGCGTTGCAGACCGCGGTCCCGGGCGTCGAGATGCTGGCCACCACCGCGGAGGCCCTTGCGGTGCGCGCGGCCGCGGTCGACGGCGTGACGGTCGCGCAGGCGTTCCACTGGTTCGAGCCCGAGTCCGCGCTCGCGGAGCTGCACCGCGTGCTCCGCCCGGGCGGCCGCCTCGCGCTCGTCTGGAACGGACGCGACCTGTCGGTGCGCTGGATCGCACGGATCTGGGCGATCTTCGACCGCGAGGAGGCGACCGCGCCGTGGCGCAAGAACCGTGACCGGAGCTGGCTCGACGAGCCCTTCACCGACTCCCGCTGGTTCGGGCCGCTGCACGGGGAGACGTTCCGCCACGTGCAGCGGATGACGCCCGCCGCGGTCGTCGACCGGGTCGCCTCGGTCAGCCACATCGCCGCGCTCCCGCCGGCCGAGCACCAGCGCGTACGCGACGAGATCACCGCGCTGCTCGCGGAGGATCCCGAGACCCGGGGGCGCGACACGCTCGACTTCCCCTACACCGTCGACGCCTACTGGGCGGAGCGCCGGTGAGCGTGCGGGCGCGCATCGCCATCGGCGCGGGAACGCTCGCCGGTCACGCGTCGAGGCTCACGGGCCGCGGCGCCGGCGACCAGATCAGCGGCCGCGTGATGCTCGGCGTCGACCCGCAGCTCATCGCCAAGCTGGCGGAGGGCCAGCGGGTGGTGCTGGTGTCGGCCACCAACGGCAAGACGACGACCACCCGGCTCATCGCCGCCGCGCTCGAAGCCGAGGGCGAGACGGTCGTGAGCAACGTCACCGGTGCCAACCTCACATCGGGAGTGGTGAGCGCGCTCGCTCAGGCGCGCGGACCCGGGTTCGCGGTGCTCGAGGTCGACGAGCGCGTGCTCCCCCGCGTGTACGACGCGCTCCGGCCCGAGCTCCTCGTCCTCGGGAACCTCAGCCGCGACCAGCTCGACCGGTTCGGCGAGGTGCACGTGCTGTCCGACCGTTGGCGCGCGCTGCTCGAGGCCAACCCGCAGCAGGTGGTGGTGGCCAACGCGTCGGACCCGCCCGTCGTGTGGGCCGCGGCGCCGGCCCACACGACCTGGCTCGAGCTCGGCTCGGGCTGGCGGGGCGACGCGGCGACCTGCCCGCAGTGCGGCGCGCTGCTCGGCTGGACCGACCGGGGCTTCGCCTGCCCGGCGTGCGGCTTCCGCACACCCGAGACCACCAACCGCCTCACGGGCGACCACCTCGAGCTCGACGGCGCCACGATCCCGTTGCGGATCGCGCTCCCCGGCCGCTGGAACGTCGACAACGCCGCGCTGGCGATCGTGGCCGCGACGCGCCTCGGGGTCCGCGCCGACGACGCCGCGCTCGCGGTGG
>JADGOM010000142.1 GCA_017882925.1 Acidimicrobiia bacterium
ATCATGACCGGCTGGGACGGCGAGGCCCTGCTCAAGGGCACGGCCGCCATCGCGGCCGTGGGCGCGCTCAGCATGACGCTGGCCTTCTCGGCCCTGCGCGGACGACTCAAGCGCGGTGGCTAGTGCGCGTACGTCAGCTGACGGAGCTGAGGTCCGCGGCCTCGCGGCGCTCGCTCAGCCGGCGGGCGATCTTCCCGATGCGCGCGATGTAGGCGAGGACCCGGTCGCGCGACGCCTCGGCCTCGGGCGAGAGGCCCTCGATCGACTCCAGCTTCCAGTGCCGGAGGACCACCGGGACGAGGATCTGGTCGTGGTGCGACTTGAAGTCGTAGATGCCGGCGCTGGCGATGAGCTTGGCGTGCGCGGCGAAGTCGGCGATGCCGGTGCCGGGCATCGAGAACTCGAGCACCTGGTGCTCGATGCCGAACACCACCGCGTCGGGGTCGACCTCGATCGCGGCCGTGACGAGGTCGCGGTAGAAGAGGTGGTGCAGGTTCTCGTCCGCGGCGACGCGGGCCATGATCTCGAAGCCGGCCGGATCACGGAGGACCTTGCCGGTGTTGCGGTGCGAGATGCGGGTGGCGAGCTCCTGGAGCGCGACGTAGACGAGGACGTCGGCGACGTCGTAGGGCTCGGGGACCTTGCCGCCCGTCACCTGGGCCATGCGGGCCCGCTCGAGCTCCCACGGGTCGATGGCACGCGTCACCGTGAGGTAGTCGCGGATCACGATCGCGTGGCGGCCCTCCTCCGCGGTCCAGCGCCGCGACCACTCGCCCCACGCGTCGTCGCGCCCGAAGATGCTGCTGATCGTGCGGTAGTAATGCGGGAGGTTGTCCTCGGTGAGGATGTTGACCAGGAGCGCGCTGCGGACCGGGGCATCGAGCCCGTCGGCCGGTGGCGTCCACTCCTCGTCGGCCACGAAGTCGCGGCCCCGGGACCACGGCACCATCTCGTGGGGGAACCACTCCCGGGCGTTGGTGAGGTGCCGCTCGACCAGCTCGCCGGCCAGGGGCTCGAGCTCGGAGATCAGCGCAGCGTTCGCGGGCGGGGTCGAATGATTCGCCATGGGCCGCAGCCTACCGACTGGTCGGTAGGGATGAAAGCCACCCCACGGCTCCACGGGCGGATTTGGCGAAATCTTGACCCCACGCTTCACATCGGGCCCGACCGCGGGGCCGCGTGTGCGCGATGCCGGCCGGTCGTCGACCGGGCCGCGGAACGGGGCGCGGGCGCCGGCGGCAGCAATCCGAGGAACGCCCGGGCCGCGGGCGAGAGTGGGGCGGCCCGGTGCACCACGCCGAGGGTGCGCTCCAGCTTCGGGCTGAGCGCGACGGCTACCGCGCCGCGCCGGGCCGCGTCGAACGCGAGAGGACGGGGGAGCAGGGCGGCGCCGGCGCCGGCCTGCACGAGCGCGCCGATCGCCTCCCGCTGATCGGTCTCCACCGCGACGGTCGGCCCGGTCCCGATCCGGGTGAAGGCGGCTTCGAGGATCCGTCGGATCGACGTGCCCACGGGTGTGGTCACCAGTGGGACCCCGACCAGGTCGTCGGCCCGCAACCGGGCCCGGCCCCGGAGCGGGGAGTCGGGTGGCAGCACGACGAGGAAGTCCTGGCGCAGCACCTCCCAGGTGACGAGCCCGGCCGGGTCGGACGGGCTGCCGGCGACGGGAAGTTCGGTGAGCCCGATCTCGGCCCCGCCGTCGCGGATGCGCCCGGCCAACGTGTCGACCGACTCCGGGTGCTCCAGCCGCACCGTGATCCCCGGGTGGGTCCGGCGGTAGCGGCCGACGAGCTCGGCCAGCGGCTCGACCGCGAGCGTCGGCAGCGCGCAGATCGCGAGGGTGCCGCGCTCCAGACCCGCGGTGGCCGCGACCGACGTCTCGAGCACCTGCAGATCGGCGAGCACCTGGCGGGCGGGGCCGAGGAAGGCGAGCCCGGCGTCGGTGGGCTTCACCGTGCGGCCGAGGCGGTGGAAGAGCTGGACCCCGAGCTCGGCCTCGAGCCGGGCGACGCCCTGCGACAGCGACGGCTGGGCGACGTGCAGCGCCCGGGCCGCCCGCACGAACCCACCGTGGTCCGCCACGCCGACCGCGTACTCGATCTGCCGTCGCTCCATAGGAGCAACCTATCAGACCTATCCATTATTGGTCTTTGACCTCTGGGTCCGAGGGGCGTCGAATGGAGTGACCACCGCGGGATCGAGCGACGGAAGGCGGCCGGCCGGAGGATGCACGGGAGCTGGGAGACCCTGCTGGGTGTGATCGCCATCGGCGCCGCGGTCGGCTTCCTGGGCGGTCTCTTCGGCAAGGGCGGGTCGGCGATCGCCACTCCGCTGCTCCACGCCATCGGCATCCCGGCCATCGTCGCGGTGGCGTCCCCGCTCCCGGCGACGATCCCGTCGACCCTCGCGGCGACGTCCGTCTACTGGCGCCAGCACCTCGTCGACGCCCCGACCGCGCGCTGGAGCATCGGTGTCGGCATCCCGGCGACCATCGCCGGTGCCTACGCCACCCGCTGGATCGGCGGCGAGGTCCTCGTCGGCATCACCGACGTGATCATCGTCGGCCTCGGGCTGCGCTTCCTGCTCGCGCCGGGCGACCCGGACGAGGTGGACGGCCCGCCCGAGCGGTTCGCGCTGCGGGCCGCCGCGGTCGCGCTCGTCGTCGGCATCCTCGCCGGCCTGCTCGCCAACAGCGGCGGCTTCCTCCTCGCGCCGCTCTACGTGCTCGTGCTGCGGGCTCCGCTGAAGCAGGCCTTCGCGACCTCGCTGCTGGTCTCGGCGGTGCTGGCCGTCCCGGGCACGATCGTGCACGCGGCGCTCGGGCACATCGACTGGACCTTCGTGCTGGTGTTCGGCATGGCGTCGATCCCGCTGTCGTTCCTCGGGGCGCGGGTCGCGCTCCGGACCCAGGCCCGCCACCTCGAACGCGCCTACGGGCTGGCGCTCGTGCTGCTGGGCACCGTCTTCCTCGCCGCCGCCGCCTGACCTGCCCCGACCCGGAGTCTCGGGCGCCGCGTGTGTACCGATCCGGTACTCACGCGGGCCTACGAGGGGTGGAGCTGGGCGACGCCGCGGGTGACGGGGTCGGACCAGCCGAGCTGGTTCTGCGCGCGGGCCGAGCTGTACTTCACGTCCCGCACGCCGGTGGCGTACTGGTACGCGATGTTGGGCCGCTCGGCCTTCTTCTTCAGCAGCTTCTTGAGCTGGTACGGCGCGAGGCTGAGCGCGTTGAACGCGGGGCGGGGGAGACCCACCGGTCGCACCTTCACGCCCTGGATCCTCGACCACCGCGCGAGCAGCTCGTCGGACGGCAGCGGCTGCGTGGGCACCGCGAGGAACTCGTCACCCGCGTCGGGCTTGGCGAGCGTGCGCACGATGAGGTCGGAGACGTCGTCGACGTGGATGTAGGCGAGCGTGTGGTCGCTGGCCCCGGCGTAGAGGCCGAGGTTGGCCGGGCCCGCGTGCAGGCTCTTCTTCACCGGCGGGTCGTCGTCGCTGAACAGCAGCCCGGGCCGCACGATGACGAGCCGGATTCCGAGGCGCGCCGCCGCGGTGCGCGTCTCCTGCTCCACCCGGACCTTGGCCCACGGGTACACGTCGAGCGCGCGCTCGCGGGTGACGTAGGGCGCGTCCTCGTCGACGGTGGCGTCGGCCGGCGAGTCGAGGCCGAACACCGCGATGCTCGAGATCAGCACGAAGGTGTGGGCGCCGGCCGCGGCCGCGGCCATCAGCAGCTCGACCGCGACGTCGACGTTGGTGGCCTCGTAGACGTCGGGATCGGCCCGCTGGAAGTCCCACGCGCAGTGGACCACCGCGTCGACGCCGTCGACCAGCTGCGCGCGGCCTTCGGGCCGGTCGATGCGGCCCCACACCGGGGTCACGCCGGGCTCGACGTCGCGGCGGTCGACCGCGGTGCGGTGCAACAGGCCGCGCACCTCGTGGTCCTGCCCGGTGAGCGCACGCGCCACCGAGCGGCCGAGCAGACCCGAGTATCCGGTGAGGAGGATGTTCACGCCGCTCCAGTCGTCGCGGGGACGCCGAGGGCCGCTTCCTGGATGCGGGCCACGCCGATCGTGCTCTCGGCCGAGACCGGCGGCGGGCCACCGGCGCGCAGCGCGGCGTAGAACGCCTCGACCAGGCCGCGGATGCCGGGCTCGCGCTTCACCTTCTTGGTGGCCACGCCGTAGCCGACGCCGAGCGTCTTCGTGACCTGGGACGTGCCGAGCGTGATCCCACCGACCATCTTCGGGACCAGCCCGATCGGGCCGCGGTGGCGGCTCACGACGGTGGTCTGGCGGGTGAGGTCCATGAGGATCGTGCCGCCCTCGCACCACACGGTGGCCTGGCGCAGGTGGTTGTCGTGGCCCATCGAGACGACCATCGTGCCGAAGCCGTCGGGGGTCTGGATCGCCACCTGCACGCCGTCGGGCTGTCCGTTGGGCATCAGGTTGGTGGACGCGGTCGACGCGTCGATGCGCGTCGGCGAGCCGAGCACGTCGACGAGGAGGCTCGCGGGGTGCGAGATCAGGTTGAGCAGCACGCCGTTGTGGATCTTGTAGGCCCAGTGCTCCGCGTTGCCGTAGGGGATCTTGTGGCCCTTCTCCGCGTGGCCGAAGAACGAGTTGACCGCGATCGGCCGCCCGACCGAGCCGCTCTTGATGACGGCCAGCGCGTCGAGGACGCACGGCATGAACAGCGTGCTGTGGTCGACGCAGACCACGCGGTCGGCGTCGGCCCCCGCCGCGAAGAGCTGCTCGTTCTCCCTCACCGTCATGGCCAGCGGCTTCTCGATGAGCGCGTGGCTGCCGGCGGCGATGGCCTGGAGCCCGAGGTCGAAGTGCGAGTCGGGGGGCGTGAGGACGTGGACGACGTCGAGCGCGGCCCCGGCGATCATCGCGGCGGCGTCGGAGTGGTACGTGGCGTCGACCCCGCCCCCGGCTCCGGCGGCGAGCTTCTCCGCGGCCTCGAGACGGACGTCGCAGAGGTGGAGGTCGATCGACCCGCACTCGTTGACCAGCGTCGACACGTGCGGCTGGGCGATGGCGCCGCATCCGATGAGCCCGACCCGGAGCCGGCGCGCGCCCACCGCGGTGAATTCGACCACGTTCTGCGTCAACGGTTTCCTCAGCTCGGGGGGGCCGGTCGCGGCCCGAAAGATTACCAGCGGACCCCTTCTCATCGGCCGGATCCGGCCCCGCATTGACCACTCTTCGTGGTGCGGGAGCCCCACGCGGGCGTCAGCCGGGTGTGCGAGCCTCGCGTGATGCGCGTCCACCTCGTCGACGGTACCTACGAGCTGTTCCGGCACTTCTTCCCGTTGCCGTCCCACGTGAACGAGGCGGGGGAGGAGGTGGCCGCGGCCCGGGGCACGGTGGGCTCGATCCTC
>JADGOM010000016.1 GCA_017882925.1 Acidimicrobiia bacterium
GTCGCCCCGGCCTGCAAGGAATGGGCCGCGATCGTGCAGGCCCTCCTCGAGGGTGAGCAGATCCTCGACGTCCGCAAGGGCGGCATCCGGGAAGACGGCCGCCACTTCGCGGTGCAGGCCGACCGGTTCTGGCTCTACCCCACCGTCGAGCACCAGAAGCCGGAGCTGCTGAAGGCGGCCTATCGGCACTGGGTCGACGACACGGTGGCCGCGGCCCCGCCCGACCGCGCGATCCGCGTCGAGGGCTGGGCCGACGTCGTGGGTGTCGCCCAGGTCTGGGAGCCCGACGACCTCGCCGCGCTCGACGGCAAGCTGATCTGGAGCCACGACTACGCGGAGAGCCGGCTGCACTGGAAGCGCCGCGACCCACTGTGGGTGCTGGCCCTGCGCGTCCACCGCCTCCACGAGCCGATCGTCGTGCCGTTCCGAGACGCCTACGGCGGCTGCACGAGCTGGGTCGAGCTCGAAGAGCTGCCGGCCGACCCCGCGTCGCTTCCGAGCGTGCCCGCCCTCTCCGACGTCGCGTTCGAGGCCCGCTACAACGGCGCGCGCAGCGCGCTCTCGGTGCCGTTCGATCCGCCCGGCGCCGGCGCCCCCGCCGAATAGCCCGCCGCGCTAGTACTCGGCGGCCGCGGCCTCGCGCTCGGCGGCGCGGATCGTCCAGTCGGGCCGGTAACAGCGGTTCTTCGCCTCGTCGAGGGAGTCGGGGCCGAAGCAGATGAACTGCTCCGACTCCATCAGCTCGTCGATCACCGACGCCTCGAGGAACGTGTTGTCGAGGTCGTAGACGATCTGGGTGCGCTTGTCCCCGACGTACCGGAAGTCCGCGAATCGGATCGGGCGCTCCACGAAGGTTCTCCTGTCGGCTCGGGGTGGGCGAGCCGGAGGGTACCGCACCCTGCGCCGCGAGCCGGGAGCCGACCCCCCGGACGCGAGTGAAGGGCGCCCCGGGTGGGGCACCCCTCACCGCATCAGTTCGTTGCTGGGAATTCGTGTGCCGAGCGAGAGCGCATCGGGTGGGACCAACTCCCGACTCGATCGGCGGCGGTGCGGCGGTTGGACTCCGCCGAGCGGTCCAAGCTGCACGCCCTAACGGCCGCGCACCTCCAGGGTCCCGGGTTGATCATGCATGTGTTGGACCACCTCCCTTCTCTGGTGGCGAAATTCTTGCACGCGCGGACGGGGCTCGCGTGGCGGATTCCGTTCAGGCCGGGGGCGGTTCGGGCGGCGGGAGGTCGTCCGGCGGTCCGGGCGGCAGCTGCGGCGGCGGCGGCTCCGTCGGCAGCTCCCGCCGGATGACCCGGGGCTTGGCCGGGTTGCTGATCGCGCCGATCGCCCGCATGTACTCCAGCTGGGTCTCGATCACCGCGTGCACCTGCTCCGGGGCGAACGCGAACCCCTCGCCCGCGGCCTGCTCGATCACGTAGTCGACGGTCTCGGCGCCGCCCACGATCACGGGCCCCGGCGGGTGCGCGGTGCTCCCGTTGACCGCGACGCCCTTGCGCTTGAAGAAGTCCATCTGCAGCCGGAGGATCCGCCGGACGTCCTTGGGCGTGAGCGTGGCCGCGATGTCGTCGGGGAGGTGCTCCACCACCCAGTCGTACGCCTCGGTCATGTCGAACGTCGGCGCCGGCGGTTCCTGCGCGAGCCGGCCCGCCTCCCGCGCCATGAACGCGGCCGCGATCACCAGGATGATGCCGACGAGCAGGACTCCCACCACCAACGCCATGCGCGCAGGCTACCCAGCCCGCGCGGCGTTCCCGCCTTCGGCGCGGCGGGAACGGGCGTACGGATGCGACCGAGTGGCGGCCCGGGTCGCCTCGGCTCAGAGGCCGATGCGCTGGGCGAGGAGCTCGCGGTGGTACGTGGCGTCGCCGAGCAGCACCTCGGAGCTCTTCGCCCGCTTGAAGTAGAGGTGTGCGGGGTGCTCCCACGTGAAGCCGATGCCGCCGTGGATCTGGATGTTCTCGGCCGCGGCGTGGAAGTAGGCGTCGGAGCAGTAGGCCTTGGCGAGGCTCGCCACCACCGGCAGCTCGTCGCTGTCCTCGGCCGCGGCCCACGCGCTGTAGTACGCCGCGCTCTTCGCGGATTCGACCTCGAGCAGCATGTCGGCGCACTTGTGCTTGATCGCCTGGAACGAGCCGATCGGCCGCCCGAACTGCACCCGCACCTTGGCGTACTCGACGCTCATGTCGAGCACCTTCTGCGCACCACCGACCATCTCGTTCGACAGGCCGACCGCGGCCTGGTCCAGCGTCTTCGACAGCGCGTCCCAACCGCCGCCCACCGGGCCCAGCGGGGTCGCCTTCACACCGGCGAAGTCGACCCGCGCCTGCTTGCGGGTCTGGTCCATCGTCGCGAGCGGGGTGCGGGTGATGCCGGCCGCGTCGCCGTCGACCGTGAACAGCGAGATGCCCTCCTCGCCGCCCGTGCCCTGCGTGCGGGCCGCGACCACGAACAGGTTGGCGACGTGCCCGTCGATCACGAACGTCTTGGTGCCGTCGAGCGTGTACGAGTCGCCCGAGCCCGACGCGACCATCGTGATGCCGTCGGCGTCCCAGCGGCCCGACGGCTCGGTGAACGCCAGGGCCGCGAGCGTCTCGCCCGACGCGATGCCCGGCAGCAGCGCGGCCTTCTCGGCGTCGGTGCCCGCGTTGAGGATCGCGTGCGCGGCCAGCACCACGGTGGAGAAGAACGGCGCGCACAGCAGCACCCGGCCCATCTCCTCGAGCACGATGCCGAGCTCCACGAACGTGTAGCCCTGGCCGCCGTACGCCTCGGGCAGCGCCAGGCTCTGCAGCCCGAGCTCGCTCGCCATCTGGGCCCAGACCGCCGGGTCGTACCCGTCGACCGTGTCCATCAGGCGGCGCACCTCGCTCTCGGGCGAACGCGCGTCCAGGAACTTGCGCACCGTGTCCCGCAGGACCTCTTGGTCCTCGGAGAATGCAAAATCCATGATGCTCCTCTATCGGGGCTCGCGGGGAAGACCGAGCACCCGCTCGCCGATGATGTTGCGTTGGATCTCACTCGCGCCGGCGTAGATCGTCTCCGACCGGCTGAACATGAACGACCGCTGGATCTCGTTGAGCTCGTAGGCGCCGTCGAACCCGGCGTCGATGATCTGCCCGCCGGGGCCGAGGATGTGCATCGCGCGCTCGCCGAGGGTGCGGTGCCAGTTGCTCCAGTACAGCTTGCCGATGCTCGACTCCGGGCCGAGCACACCCCGCTTGACCAGATTGGTGAGCATCCGCATGCCGTTGTACTTCATGATCATGACGCCGACGTAGGAGTCGGCGAGTTCCTGGCGGATGCGGGGCTCGTCGATCGAGCTGTTGGCGCGCGCCACCTCGATGAGATCCGCGAGCTCGCGCTGGAACGCGAGCTGCTGGGAGAAGAACGCGGTGCCGCGCTCGAAGCCGAGCGTGGCCATCGCGACCTTCCAGCCGTCGTTCACGTCCCCGACGACGAGGCTCTTGTCGGTGCGGGCGTCGTCGAAGAAGACCTCGTTGAACTCGGCCGTGCCCGTCATCTGACGTAGCGGGCGGACCTCCACCCCGGGCTGGTCCATCGGGACGAGGAGGTACGACAGCCCGCGGCTGCCCTTCGACTCGGGGTCGGTGCGGGCGACCAGGAAGCACCACTGCGCCCGGTGCGCGAGCGTGGTCCAGACCTTCTGGCCGTTGATCACCCACTCGTCGCCGTCGAGCACGGCCCGGGTCTGCACGTTGGCGAGATCGGAGCCCGCGTTCGGCTCCGAGTAGCCCTGGCACCACAGCTCCTCGACCGCCTGGATCTTCGGCAGGAAGCGCTGCTTCTGCTCCGGGGTGCCGAACGCGATGAGCGTCGGCGCGAAGAGGCCCTCGCCGAAGAAGCTGATGCGCGCCGGCGCGCCGGCTTTGGCGTACTCCTCGTCGAAGATCACCTGCTGCGAGAAGTCGGCCGCCCGCCCGCCGTACTCCACGGGCCAGTTCATGCCGATCCAGCGGTCGGCGCCGAGGATCCTCTCCCACTCGACGCGCGTGTCCCAGCCCGTCTCGTCGGCCGGACCGCCGCGCCCACCGAGCTCCGCGAACTTCCCCACGAGGTGCTCGTCGAGCCAGGCGCGGATCTCGGCCCGGAACTCGGCTTCGGCTGGGGTGTCGCGGAAGTCCACCGGAATCTCCCTCGGATCGACCGGCGGGACCCTACCTGACCGCCCGGTCAAGGACCATGGCCGCGGCTATGCCCGCAATCGGGAAACCGCGGCCAACCACTACCCTCGCGGTCATGGTGCGACCCGCGCATTTCGAGGATTCGTCGGTCCGCGTCGACAAGCTCGTCGTCGGCCCCTGGGAGAACAACGTCTTCGTGCTGCGGAGCAAGGCCACCGGCGACGCGGTGCTCATCGACGCCGCCAACGAGCACGAGCTGCTGCTCGAGGTGAGCCGGGCCACAGGCGTCCGCCGGGTGCTCACCACCCACGGCCACTTCGACCACATCGGCGCGGTGACGGCGATGCGCGACGCAGGCATCGACGTCGGAATCGCGACCGCCGACGCCGAGATGCTGCCCGGCTACGACTTCACCATCGCCGACGACGACGTCATCACCGTCGGCGACCTGCGCCTGCGCAGCATCCACACGCCCGGCCACACGGCTGGCTCCACGTGCTTCCTCGTGGAGGGGCTGCCGTTGCTGTTCAGCGGCGACACCCTCTTCCCGGGCGGCGCCGGCAACACCCGGCAGCCGGGCGGCGACTTCTCGGCGATCATCACGTCGATCGACCGCCGCCTCTTCACCCTCGATCCGGAGACCCTCGTGCTCCCCGGGCACGGCCTCGACACCACCGTCGGCACAGAACGCCCGAATCTGGATGAATGGGTGCAACGCGGCTGGTGATCGGGCACGATGAGTGGTAATAGGCTTACGATCCGTCACCCCTCGCCCGCCCCCGCAGGAGAGACCGACTCCGATGAAGCTGCGGTTCGCCGCCCCCGTACCGACACCTTCCGAGGCCGCCGGGCAGCGCTTCGAGCCCCGGCTCGCCCCCGAGCCGAAGCCGTGCGCGCGCGGCGGCTCCGACCACCCGTGGCCCCGCCCGTGCGACGAGTGCGGCGCGGCGCAACCACTCACCGCCGGGCCCGACGCCGTCTGCACCGAGTGCGGCGGCCACGTGCACCGCGACGCGTAGACCCGAACACGAAGAGGGCCGCCCGCGAGATGCGGACGGCCCCAATCGGTTCTTGCCCTTGACCTTGACCTTCCCAGGGTGTTGCGAAGCAACTAGTTGACGAGGTTCGCGTCCTTCAACAGGGTCGTCGCGGCCTCGGCCGGGTCGATCTTGTCGTTGAACACCGAGAGCGCGGCCTTGTTGTAGGCCGCGGTCGTGAGCGCCGCGGTCACCTTGGCCGCGTCCTTCTTGAACTTCGACGTCGCGATCGACGACTTCACGACGAGGATCGCGTTGTCCGACGGCTGGAGGCCCTTGTCGTCGGTGAGCAACACGTAGTTCTTCTTGACCACGCTGCTGCCGGTGAAGAGCAGGCCCACCTGGATCGTGCCGTCGTCGAGCGCCTTGTTGGTGATCGGACCACCGGCATCGAGCTTCCGGACGTCCTTGAACTTGAGCCCGTAGAGCTGCTGCGACGTCGTGCCGAGGCAGAGGGGCCGGTCCGAGCACTCGGGCGGCCCGCCGAAGTCGAGCTTGGGGGCGACCTTCTTCAGGTCGGACACCTTCTTCAGCTTGTACTTCTTCGCGGTGCTCTTCAGCACGTAGAAGGCGTTGACGTCGACCGCGGTCGCCGGAGGCAGGGCGGTGATGCCGGTGCCCTTCAGCTTGGCCTGGAGCAGCTTGTAGGTGCCCTGCATGCTCGACGTGGGGGTGCCGCCGAGATAGGTGAGCAGCGTGCCCTGGTAGTCGCCGTAGGCACCGATGTCGCCGCTCTTCAGCGCCGGGTAGGTGATCTCGGTCGGGCCGATCTTGTCCTTGTAGCTGATGTCGTAGCCCTTGCTGGCCAGGTACTGGCCGTACGCCTGGCTGATGATCTGCGCGCCGGCGAAGTCCTTCGCGCCCACCGTCACGGAATTCGCTGCCCCCGCGACGCTGAACGTGGAGAATGCGAGTGCGATGCCGATCAGCATGGCGCCGAGCGCGCGCCCGCTGAACCTCAATCGTGCCTTTCTCATGCTGCCTTCCCTCCGCTGGGTGTTGGTGTCGTGATCTGGGGCTCGGGCACCATCGACGCGTCGACCGGGCCTTCGAGCTCGGACGGGTTCGCCGTGTCCTCGCGGAGCCCCTTGGGCACCACCATCCGCTGGATCGCCGCAAGACCGTATTCGACGGCGATCGCGAGCAGCGCGACGCACAGCGCGCCGGCGAAGAGACGCGGGAGGTCCTGCTCGCCCTGGCCGTCGACGATGAGCCGGCCGAGCCCACCCGCGTCGACCAGCGCGGCGAGGGTCGCGGTCGCGACGATCGCGACCGCGGCGGTCCGGATGCCCGTCATGATCAACGGGAGCGCGACCGGGAGCTCCACCTTCCGCAACGACTGTGCACCGCTCATGCCCATGCCCCGCGCCGACTCGCGCAGGTCCGCGTCGACGCCGCTCATGCCGACGAACGTGTTGGTGAGGATCGGCGGGATGCCGAGCAGCACGAGCGCGATGAAGACCGGGATCGAGTTGACGCCGATCGAGGTGAGCCACGACGGCGGGTTGCCGATGCCGAAGTAGGTGACGCCGAAGAGGAGCAGCGCGTACGACGGCAGTGCGCGCCCGAAGTTGGACACGTTGATCGCGGCGAACCCGCCCCGCTGCTTGTGTCCGAGCCACAGTCCTACCGGGATCGCCAGCAGTGCGGCGAAGACCAGCGCGGTGACCGTCATCTCGATGTGCTGGCGGGTGAGGTTGGGGATGCCCTCCTTGCCCGTCCAGTGGTCGCCGTTGAGGAACCAGTCCCAGACCTGCCCGAGGAAGTTCATGCCCGCACCGCCTTGCGGGTCCACGGCGTGATCAGGCGCTGGACCCCCAGCAGCATGAGGTCGACCACCACCGCGAGCAGCAGCGTCAGGACCACGCCGACGGTGATCGGCGTGTTGAAGTCGATCTGGAAGCCGTCACGCATCAGCGCGCCGAGCCCGCCGAGCGCGAACTGCGCGGTGATGGGCACCAGCCCGATCAGCGTGACGGTGGCGATGCGGATCCCGGCGAAGATGGTGGGCGTGGCGAGGGGCACCTCGACGAGGAACAGCCGACGGGCGCGGCTCATCCCCATGCCGTCGGACGCCTCGAGCACGTCGGCGGGTACCGACTCGAGACCGGTGACGGTGTTCCGGATCAGGATCAGCAGCGTGTAGGCGGTCAGCGGGATGAGCACGGTCGTGTACGACAGGCCGAAGTACGGCTGGAGGAACGCGAACGCCGCCAGCGACGGGATCGTGTAGAGGACCCCGGTGAGCCCGAGGACCGGCCCGAGCGTCCCCCGCCTGCGTGTGGCCAGGACCGCGAGTGGGAATGCGATCAGCATCCCGAACGCCATCGGCTCGGCGACCAGGCGGACGTGCTGCCAGAGCGCGGTCTTGATCTCGTCGGTGTGGGACGTGACCCAGGACCAGTCGAGGAGACCGTTCGTGTAGGCGAGGACCGCGGTGCCCGGCATGACCCCTCCCCCTATCCACCCTGGCGTCCCGAAATCCGACCAAAGAACTCGGCTTTGGGATGCTAGCGTTCCCCGACGCCCAGCGAGAGGCGCGCGAGCATGATCCGCCTGGAATCCGTGAGCAAGCAGTACCCGAACGGACAGCTCGCGGTACGTGAACTCTCGCTCGACGTCCCGGAAGGCGAGATCTGCGTGCTCGTCGGCCCGTCTGGCTGCGGCAAGACGACCACGCTGAAGATGATCAACCGTCTGATCGAGCCGACCGGCGGCCGCATCTACCTCGACGGCGACGACGTCACGCACGTCGACCCGGTGGAGCTGCGCCGCCGCATCGGCTACGTCATCCAGCAGGTCGGCCTCTTCCCCCACCAGACCATCGGGGTCAACGTCGGCACCGTCCCCAAGCTGCTGGGCTGGGACAAGGCGCGGATCCGCAAGGTCTCGGACGAGCTGCTCGACCTCGTGGGCCTCGATCCCGCGGTCTACCGCGACCGCTACCCCAACCAGCTCTCGGGTGGCCAGCGGCAACGGGTCGGCGTGGCCCGGGCCCTCGCGGCCGACCCGCCGGTGCTGCTGATGGACGAGCCCTTCGGCGCCATCGACCCGGTGACGCGGGCCCGGCTGCAGGACGAGTTCCTGCGCCTGCAGGGCGAGGTGCGCAAGACGATCGTGTTCGTCACCCACGACATCGAGGAAGCCGTGAAGATGGGCGACCGCATCGCGATCCTCGACGTCGGCGGCATCCTGGCGCAGTACGACACCCCGGCCCAGATCCTCGGCGACCCCACGTCGACCATGGTGGCGGAGTTCGTGGGCGCCGACCGGGGGCTCAAGCGGCTGAAGGTGACCCCGATCGACCCCGCCGGGATCGAGCACCCACCCACCATCCGGCCCGACCAGACGCTCGCGGAGGCCCGCGACCTGATGGAGGCGACCGGGTCGAGCTGGGTGGTTGTGGTCGACGACCGGGGTGAGCTGCGGGGCCACGTCCGGCGGGCCAACGCCCTCGGCTCCGGGAGCGTCCACTCCCGCACCGAGTACATCGACTCGTGGGTCACGTGCGACGACTCCCTCGAGCACGCGCTCGCGAAGATGCTGCTCACCGACTACGGCTGGGTCGCGGTGATCGACGGACAGCGCTACGTCGGGGTGCTCGGCCCGGACGCGATCTACCGGGCGCTGCGCACCTCGATCGACGAGGCGGCCGAGCACTCCGTCGACGCGGCCATCGAGCACGCGATCGACGAGTCGGCCGGGATGCAGGCCTGAGCATGTCGTCGCCCGCATCATGCACCGTGCCCACACCGGCCGCCGGGGTCGCCGATCCGGCCGAATTCGGGGTTTCCCCTATACCCGTAGTGTTATTACACTTTCCGGCATGACCAGCACCCCAGGGCCCGCGCTCGAGATCGTCGACCTCCACGTGGAGGTCGAGGGCGCCCCGATCCTGCGCGGGGTCAGCCTCACGGTGGCGCCGGGCGAGCTCCACGCGTTGATGGGCCCCAACGGCTCGGGCAAGTCGACCCTCGCCAACACGCTGCTCGCCAATCCCGCCTACACGGTGACGAGCGGCCGGATCCTCCTCGAAGGCGAGGACGTCACCGGGCTCGCCCCCAACGAGCGCGCCGAGCGGGGCCTGTTCCTCGGGTTCCAGCACCCGGAGGAGATCCCGGGCGTGAGCGTGCTCAACTTCCTGCGCCAGGCGATGGCGGCGCGCAAGGGCATCAACGACTTCTCCGTCCTCGAGGTCCGCCTGCAGCTCCTCGACTGGACCAAGCGGCTCGGGCTCGACAACAACTTCTCCGACCGGTACCTCAACGAGGGGTTCTCGGGCGGCGAGAAGAAGCGCAACGAGCTCCTGCAGATGGCGCTCATGGAGCCCGACGTCGCGGTCCTCGACGAGACCGACTCCGGCCTCGACATCGACGCGCTCCGCCTCGTCTCCGACGGCATCGCCGAGATCCGGAAGGATCGGCCGCAGCTGGCCATCCTCCTGATCACCCACTACCAGCGGATCCTCGAGTACCTCACGCCCGACCGCGTGCACGTGCTGATCGACGGCCGGATCGTCGAGTCCGGCGGGCCCGAGCTCGCCCGCAAGGTCGAAGCCGGAGGCTTCGACAGCTTCCGATCCGAGGAGCTGACGCCATGAGCTTCGACGTCGACGCGATCAAGAAGGACTTCCCGATCCTCGAGCGCGAGGTGCACGGGAAGCGGCTCGTCTACCTCGACTCCGCCGCGTCGTCGCAGAAGCCCGAGGTCGTGCTCGACGCCATGGACCGCGTCTACCGCGACCACTACGCCAACGTGCACCGCGGCGTCTACACGATCGCCGAGGAGGCCACCCAGGCCTACGAGGGCGCGCGCGCGAAGGTCGCGCGGTTCGTCGGCGCGCCGAGCTCGAGCGAGCTCGTCTTCACCCGCAACGCCACCGAGTCGATCAACCTCGTCGCGTACTCGTGGGCCCGCGCCAACCTCGTGGCCGGCGACCCCATCGTGCTCACCCAGCTCGAGCACCACGCCAACGTCGTTCCCTGGCACATCCTGGCCGCGGAACGCGGGGTCGAGCTGCGCTGGATCCCCCTCACCGCCGACTACCGCCTCGACCTGTCGAACCTCGACGAGCTGCTCGACGGCGCGAAGCTCCTTGCGTTCAGCGCGATGTCCAACGTCCTCGGGACCATCACCGACGTGCGGGAGCTCGCCGAAGCCGGCCACGCCGCCGGGGCCAAGGTCCTCGTCGACGCGTGCCAGTGGGTACCCCACGCCCCGACCGACGTGCAGGAGTGGGGGGCCGACTTCGTCGCGTTCTCGGCCCACAAGATGCTGGGCCCGACCGGTATCGGCGCGCTCTGGGCTCCCGCCGAGCTGCTCGACGCGATGCCCCCCTTCCTCGGCGGCGGCGACATGATCCGCGACGTGCGTCTCGACGGGTTCACCCCCAACGACCTGCCGTGGAAGTTCGAGGCCGGGACGCCCCCGTTCGTCGAGGCCGTGGGCTTCGGTGCCGCGGTCGACTACCTCGAGGCGATCGGGATGGACCGGGTGCGCGCGCACGAGCGCGAGGTCACCGCATACGCGCTCGACGCGCTCGAGCGCCGGTTCGGTGACCGGCTCACCATCTTCGGACCCACCGACGTCGACCTGCGCGGCGGCGCCATCAGCTTCGCGCTCAACGGCATCCACGCCCACGACGTGTCCCAGGTGCTCGACGAGGACGGGGTGTGCGTGCGCGCCGGCCACCACTGTGCCAAGCCCCTGATGCGCGTGTTGGGCGTCTCCGCGACGAGCCGCGCCAGCTTCTATCTCTACAACGACACCGCCGACGCCGACGCGCTGGTCGACGGGCTCACGCACGTCGAGCAGTTCTTCGCGCTCTGACCGACCCTAGGATTCCCCCATGCCCGGCCTCGAAGACCTCTACCGCGAGATCATCCTCGACCACTACCGCTCCCCACGGAACCGCGGCGAGCTCGCGGTGCCGCCCGCGCACAAGGTCGAGGGCTTCAACCCGCTCTGCGGGGACGAGGTGGTGCTGTACCTCGACGTCAACGCCGACGGCGTCGTCGAGGACCTCAAGATCAACGGGCAGGGCTGCTCGATCTCGCAGGCGAGCACCTCGATGATGAGCTCCGCGGTCAAGGGCAAGCCGGTCGCCGAGGCCCGGAAGCTGATCCGGGCCTTCAAGGCCCTGATGTCGATCCACGAGAGCAAGCTCGACGGGGAGTCCGACGGGTCCGATCTCGCGGCCGACCTGGAGGGCGTGAAGCTGGGCGATCTCGAGGCCCTGCAAGGGGTCGTGAAGTTCCCGGTGCGGATCAAATGCGCCACCCTGGCCTGGAACACCCTCGCCCAGGGTCTGGATGAGTCCGAGAACCCGGCTGCGAGCGCCTAGGCTCGTCCCAAGCACACCTGAGCCATTCGCACACTCGAAATGTTGCGCTCACGGGATCGAAACCGTGGTCGAGGATGTTGTAGGCGCCGACACACGTCAACGGGAGGCTCCAATGGACCAGGTCCGCATCACCGAGATGATCGACTCCGCGCTGGTCGACTTCCGCGGACGGGACCTGATCTCGGGCTCCGAGATCGTCGATTTCCTGCTCGATCTCCGGATCGCCGCCACCGAAGACTCCGACGCCGCGCTCGAGCGGCTGCTCGCGGTCGAGGCACCGGCCGCCCCCACATTCTGAGGGATCGCACCGCTCAAGGCTCCGCGCCCGGCTCGGCCACCCTGGGCGTTGAATCGGGCCGGATGACCGGTAGGATGCAGGTTCCCCGCCGCGCGTCCAAGGAATCCCCCTGAAGAGCTTCTTGCGTCCACGCGTCCTGCTCAGCATCGGCGGCGCCCTCGCCGTGCTGGCCGCGGTCGTGGCCGTCGGCGCGCTGGTCCGCAACTCCGATTCGCAGTCGGCCGCGAAGCAAACCGTGGACTCGAAGCCGGTCGCGGCGATCAAGACCACCACCTCCACGACCACGACGGCTCCAGCGCCCACCACCACCACGCTGCCTCCGGTCGAGCCCGACCCCCCGAACCAGCTCCTGCCCGACCTCCACGGCGCCAGCATCGGCATGGGGGCCCGCGGCCCCGACACCCAGGCCTACGAGCAGCGGCTCGCCGACCTCCGCTTCGACGTCGGCCCGGTCGACGGCACGTTCGACCAGCAGACCCAGTATGCGGTGCAGGGCTTCCAGAAGCTCGAGGGTCTCCCCATCACGAGCCGCATCGACCTCGCGACCAGCCAGGCCCTGGCCACGTTCAAGTGGCCGACGCCGATGGTCACGACCGGCGCGGAGCCGAACCGCCTCGAGGTCAACGTCACCAAGCAGTACGCGGTGCTGTGGGACAACTACAACGTCAAGCTCATCACCACCGTCTCCACCGGCGCGGGCGAGAACTACTGCTACGTCCCACTCACCGGCGGCTCCCGGGTGTGCGAGTACGCCGACACCCCCTCCGGCCGCTATCAGTTCAACTACCGGTACAGCGGCTGGCAGAAGTCCGACCTGGGCCAGCTCTTCAACCCCGTCTACTTCAACGGCGGCATCGCGGTGCACGGCTACCCGAGCGTGCCCACCGTCCCCGCGTCGCACGGGTGTGTGCGCATCCCGATGCACACGGCCGGGTTCTTCCCGAGCCTCGTCGTCACCAACGAGCCGGTCTACGTGTTCGGTGGCACCGACGGCCGCCGACCCGTGACCCGCACGCCCCTGCCGGCCACGACCGCGCCGCCCGCCACCACTGCGCCGCCGGCGCCGACGGCACCCCCGGCCACCACCGCCGCGCCCGCGCCGACGACTCCGCCGGCCACCCCACCACCGGCGACCGCCGTTCCCGCGGCCGCTCCGGCCACGCCCACCGTCTGACCCGATCCGCCGCGCGACCGACCGGGGCCACGCGGACCGGGTCGCGGACGAGCTAGAAGCCGGGGTCGGCGAACGGATCGTCGGGGACGGACGCGGGGGCGATGGTCTCCTCGACCCCGAGCTCCGCCGCCAGGCCTTCGTAGCCGGTGCGCTCGAGCTGCTCGGCGAGCTCCGGGCCGCCGCTCGCGACAACGCGACCGCCCATCAGGACGTGCACGCGGTCGGGACGCAGCTCCGTGAGCAGGCGGGCGTAGTGCGTGATCGCGAGCACGCCGAGCCCCCGCTCCTGGGTCATGGCCTCGACCCGGCGGGAGACGTCGCGCAGCGCGTCGACGTCGAGACCCGAATCGATCTCGTCGAGGATCGCGAACTTCGGTGCGAGCACCGCGAGCTGGAGCGTCTCGAGCCGCTTCTGCTCACCACCGGAGAACTCCACGTTGACGCCCCGGCGCAGGAAGCGGTCCGCGACCCCGAGCCGCTCGGCCTCGGCGGCGAGGCGCGCGTCGAGATCGTCGGTGCTGCGGCCGGCGCCGGTGAGTGCGGCTTCGAGGAAGTCGGCGAGGCGCACCCCGGGGATCTCGACCGGGTACTGCATCGCCACGAAGAGGCCGCGGGCCGCCCGCTGGTACGTCGGGAGACCGAGCAGCTCCTCGCCGTCGAGGGTGACGGACCCACCCTGCACCTCGTACTCCGCGCTGCCCATCAGCGTGTGGCTCAGCGTGCTCTTCCCGGACCCGTTGGGGCCCATGAGCGCGTGGACCTCGCCCGAGTTGATCTCGAGGTCGACGCCGCGCAGCACGTCGGCGCCGTTGGCCGCGATCGTGGCCCGCAATCCGGCGACCTTCAGCGTGCTCATGGCTTCGGCTCCACGGCCAACTCGGCGTAGACGTCGGCGCCGTCGACCCGCACGGGGTAGACCGCGACCGGCCGGGTGGCCGGGAGCGACTGCGGGGTGCCGGTGAGCAGCGAGAAGGTGCTGCCGTGCTTCGGGCACTCGATCTCGAGCTCGTCGGTCCAGACCTCGCCCTCGGAGAGCGAGTAGCGGCCGTGGGAGCAGGTGTCGTCGATCGCGTAGACGTCGTCGCCGATGCGCACCACCGCGATCTTGTGGTCGGCGACGTCGACGCGCGTCGCGGTGTCGGGCGCGAGGTCGTCGAGGCTGCAGAGCCGGACCTCAGGCATGGAGCCGACCGAGCTTCTCGGAGACCGCGTGGCGCAGGGTGCGGACGAGCGACGGGACGGGCAGGCGGTCGAACACGTCGTCGAAGAAGCCGAGGACGATCAGCCGCTCCGCGTCTTCCGGCGACACCCCGCGGCTCTCGAGGTAGTAGAGCTGGTCTTCGTCGATCGGCCCGACGGTCGACGCGTGCGAGCACTTCACGTCGTTGGCCTCGATCACGAGGTTGGGGATGCTCTCGGCCCCCGCACCCTCGGTGAGGACGAGGTTGCGGTTGGTCTGGAACGCGACGCTCTTCTGGGCCGCCTCCCGGATGTGGATCAGTCCGGAGTAGACGCTGCGGGCCCGGTCCTCGACCGCGCCCTTGAACAACAGGTCGCTGCGGGTGTTGGGCGCGGCGTGGTCCTGGAGGGTGCGGAAGTCGAGCATCTGGCCGTGGTCGCCGTAGTACACGGCGAGCAGGTCGGATTCGGCGCCCACTCCCGACAGCAGCGACTCGCTGCGCAGGCGGGCGTAGTCGCCGCCGAGCGCGACCGCGGACGAGCGCAACGACGCGTCGCGCGCGACGTGCGCGCGCTGGAGCGCGACGTGCCACGTGGTCGGGGCGTGGTCCTGGATCGAGAGGTAGCGGACACGGGCCGCCTGGGCCACGTGCAGCTCGACCACCGCGTCGACCAGGTGGTGCTTGGCCGAGGAGCTGAACCGGTCGACGACCGTGACCTCGGAGTTCTCGTCGGCGACCACGAGCGTGTGCGGGAAGCTCGCGAGCCCGTCGCCCTCGGCCCAGTGCAGGACGACGATGGGCTGGTCGATGACGACCCCGGCCGGCACGTGCACGAAGGCGCCCCCGGCGAGGAACGCGTCGTGGAGGACCGTGAAGGCGTCGGGGGAGGCGTCGGAGCAGACCCCGAGCCACCCGCGCACCTCGGACTCCTCGCACGTGGCGATGCCGCAGACGCGGACGCCCTTGCGCTCGAGGGCCTCGTCGAGATCGGAGTGGACGACCCGGCCGTCGCGGACGACGACGAGCGCGGCGCGCTCCCCGGCCTCGGCCGCGAGCGGACCGCCCCCGGGCGCGCGCTCGTCACCCGGAGGGCCGAGCGTCTCCGCGTCGGCGGGACGGTAGCGCTCGAGGTCGAAGTCGTCGACGCGGCTGTAGCGCCAGATCTCCTCGGAGCTGGTCGGCCACTCGAGCGCGGCGAGCTGCTCGGCCGCCGCGACTCTTCGGTCGCTCAGCCAGGCCGGCCCGCCGAGAGCGCGGGCGGCGTCGGGGGTGAATGCGGTGGACGTCACGGAGGTGGTGCGGTCAACCGACCGCGCCCTCCATGTTCAGCTCGATCAGCCGGCTGAGCTCGACCGCGTACTCCATCGGCAACGTCTTGGTGATGGGCTCGATGAACCCGTTGACGATCATGGCGGTCGCCTGCTGCTCGGTGAGGCCCCGGCTCATGAGATAGAAGATCTGGTCCTCGCCGACCTTCGAGACCGTGGCCTCGTGACCGATCCGGGCGTCCTTCTCGTCGATCTCCATGTACGGGTACGTGTCCGAGCGGCTCTCGTCGTCGAGGATGAGCGCGTCGCAACGGACGTGGCTCTTCACGTGGTGCGCACCCTCCTCCACCTTCACGAGCCCGCGGTACGTGGTGCGGCCGCCGTCCTTCGAGATCGACTTGCTGTCGATGATCGAGGTGGTCTCGGGGGCTACATGGGTCATCTTGGCGCCGGCGTCCTGGTGCTGGTGCGCCCCGGCGTAGGCAACCGAGAGGACCTCTCCGTGCGCCTTGGGCCCGGTCATGACGACGGCCGGGTACTTCATCGTGAGCTTCGACCCGAGGTTGCCGTCGATCCATTCGACCGTGGCTTCGGTTTCCGCGACGGCGCGCTTGGTGACGAGGTTGTAGACGTTGGGCGACCAGTTCTGGATCGTGGTGTACCGGATCCGGGCGCTCGGCTTGGCGATCAGCTCGACGACCGCGGAGTGCAATGAGTCGGTGGAGTACACCGGCGCCGAGCAACCCTCGACGTA
>JADGOM010000143.1 GCA_017882925.1 Acidimicrobiia bacterium
ACGTCGGCCAGTCGCTGCAGAAGGCGATCGGCCAGACCGGCATCCCGGTGATCAACGTCGCCAACGCCTGCGCCACGGGCGCCACCGCGCTCAAGGTCGGCGTCATGGCGCTGCGCTCGGGTGAGGCCGACATGGCCCTCGCGGTCGGGGTCGAGAAGATCGCGGGTGCGGGGCTCCTCGCCGGCGGCTCGCGCGCCGAGGACACCGGCTCGTGGACTCCCCATGGCCGCTACGGCGCGGTCGCGGCGATCGACGGCCGCATCGGCACCGAGACCATGCCCGGCGTGTTCGCGCAGATCGGCATGGAGTACGGCCACAAGTACGGCGGCACGAGCTTCGAGCTCTTCGCGCAGATCTCGGAGAAGAACCACGCGCACTCCACGCTCAACCCGCTCGCGGCGTACTCGAAGCGGTTCACGCTCGACGAGATCATGAACGACATCATGATCGCGTACCCGAACACGCGGCCGATGTGCTCGGCCAACTGCGACGGCGCGGCGGCCGCGGTGCTCGTGACCGGTACGAAGTTGAAGACGCTCTCGCTCGAGCAGCAGCGCCGGGCCGTGAAGATCTCGGCGTCGGTCATCACCACCGACCCGTGGGAGGAGGCCTGCCAGGTCCTGCCCAACGTCAACACGCTGACCAAGATGGCGGCGAAGCAGGCCTACGAGACTGCCGGCATCGGGCCCGAGGACCTCGACCTGGTGGAGCTGCACGACTGCTTCGCCACCGCCGAGCTCGTGCACTACGACAACCTCGGGCTCTGCGAGGAGGGCGGCGCGGCCGACTTCTTCCGCACCGGGGCGACGTGGCGTGACGGCAGCATCCCGGTCAACGTCTCCGGGGGCCTGGAGAGCAAGGGCCACCCGATCTCGGCCACCGGCATCGCCAACGTGTGGGAGATCGCGACCCACCTGCGCGGCGAGGCCGGCCCCCGCCAGATCGACGGGGCCCGGGTCGGGCTCGCGCACGTGATCGGGCTCGGCTCGGCCTGCGGCGTGCACGTGCTCGAACGCTCCGCCGCCTAGCGCTTCACCCCCCAAGGCGCCGTCAGAGCACCGCACCGGTGCTCTGACGGCGCCTTTGTCATGCGCGGCGGCGCTTGACCGGGACTACTTAGTCCGGTTAAATCTGGGGCGCAGACGCCGGCGGGCGCCGATTCCCGGGGGGAACCGTGAGCAACGACACGTACTTCGACTTCCGCTCGATCGACTACCCGATCGTCGATGCGGATGCGCATGTGCAGGAGCCGCCCGAGCTCTGGGTCGACGCCGCGCCCGCGAGCATCAAGCAACGCGTGCCGCGTGTGGAGCACCGCGAAGACGGCGACTACTGGGTGTTCGACGATGGCGCGCGTTCGCAGCCGCTCGGCCTCACCGCGTGCGCGGGCCGCAGCTTCCTCGACTTCCAACGCGCCGGGCTCCGCTACGACGAGCTCCGGCCCGGGATGTTCGACACGAAGGCCCGACTCGCCGACCTCGACGCCGACGGCATCTACGCCCAGGTGCTCTACCCGAGCGTGACCCTCGCCGGCGCGAAGACCTACACCGACGACCGCGAGCTCCAGAAGTTCTGCGTGCGGGCCTACAACGAGTGGCTGAGCGCGTTCTGCGCCGGCACCGAGCAGCGCCTGGTCCCGCAGGCGATCATCCCCACGAGCGGCATCGACGACGCCGTCGCCGAGCTGGAGTGGGCGATCGAGCACGGCCACCGGGGCGCGATCATCTCCCGGTTCCCCAACGGCGACTACGGCGGCGCCGCGGAGGACGATCGCTTCTTCGCCCTCGCGGAAGAGGCGCGGATGCCGATCGCGGTCCACATCGGCAGCTTCCTGAAGGACAACCCCAACGCGGTCTGGTACCAGCCGCACGAGCTCGCGTACCTCGGCTCCGCGGGCGGGTCGAAGGCCGGCGCGCACACGTTGCCCGTCGCGGCCGACTTCATCTTCTCCGGGATCTGGGAGCGCTTCCCCGATCTCTCGCTCGTGCTGGTCGAGTCCAACATCGGGTGGATCCCGACCCTGCTCGAGCAGACCGACGACATGTTCCTGCGCTACCGCTGGTTCACCGGCGCGGTGGAGAAGATGGACCGGATGCCGAGCGAGGTGTTCCACCGCCACTTCTGGGCCACGTTCATGGTCGACACCGTGGGCATCGAGCTCCGCCACCGGCTCAACATCGACCACATCATGTGGTCCACCGACTATCCGCACACCGGCACCGACTGGCCCAATTCACGGGTCACGCTCGACCGGGTGTTCCGGGGCGTCCCGCAGGCCGAGGTGAAGCGGATGATCCACGGCAACGCGAAGGCCCTGTACCGGCTGGACGAGGTTCCCGACCTGCTCCCGCGCTGAAGGTGGCAGCATCCGACCCGATGGCCGACGTCATGCCGATGCCGCTCCGCGGTCTGCGGGTACTCGATCTCACGGGGAGCCTCGCGGGCGCGTACTGCACGAAGCTCCTGGTCGACGGGGGCGCCGAGGTGCTGAAGGTGGAGCCGCGCGGCGGTGACCCGATGCGCCGGTGGTGGGCGTCGGGGCTCGGCGACGAGCCCGACGGCACCGGCGCGCTGTTCGAATGGTTGAGTGCGTCGAAGCGGAGCGTGGTCGCCGACCTCGACTCCGCGGCCGGGCGGGCGACCGTCGCCGAGCTCGCGGCGCGCGCCGACGTCGTGGTCGAGAGCTTCGAACCCGGACGCATCGAGGCGCTCGGTCTGGGCGCCGACGCGCTGCGGGCCCGCAACCCCGCGTGCATGCTCGTGTCGATCTCCGACTACGGGCGGGGCGTCGAGCCCCCGGGCGGCACGTCAGGACTCGCGGCCACCGAGCTCACGCTCCAGTCCCTCTCCGGCTCGGTGCACGCACGCGGTGAGCCGGACCGGTTCCCGGTGGTGGCCGGCGGGCGGCTGGGGGAGTGGTCGACGGGTCTCTACGCGGCGGTCGGCGCGCTCGTCGCGCTCCGGCGGTCCCGATGCGGTGCGGCCGCCGAGCACGTCGACGTGTCCCGGCTCGAGTCGATGGCCGTGACGCTGGTCGGGTACGCCGCGCTGGGGCGCAGCATGCGCGGGCCGACCGCGGTGCCGTACCGGCGCGCGGTCGAGGTCCCGTGTGTGGAGCGTGCGAAAGACGGCTGGATCGGCTTCGCGACGGTGACCAACGCGCAGTGGCAGTCGTTCGCGGTGATGACGGGGCAGCTCGACCGCATCGACGGCGAGTGGTCGTCGTTGAAGTACCGGCTCGACCACCCCGAGGGCGCCCGCCCGCCGATCACCGCGTGGACCACGCAGCACACCGTGGCCGAGATGTTGGAGGAGGCCGCCGACTACCGCGTGCCGGTCGCGCCCGTCGTCGGCGGCGCCGAGCTCGCGACGATCGAGCCGTTCCGCTCGAAGGGGACGTTCGTCCGCGCACCCGGCGGCCGGTTCCTCGCCCCCCGTCCGCCCTACCGCTTCTCCCGCTCCACGCTGCGCCCGCTCGGGGCCGCGCCCGGGCTGGGGGAGCACGACGCGACCGGGTGGTCGACCGGAGCCGCCGAACCGACGACCTCGACGGCCCCGGCCGCCGCCACGCCGTTCGCGGGCCTGCGGGTCGTCGACTTCTCCGCGTTCTGGGCCGTCCCGTACACGACCGCGCTCTTCGCGTCGCTGGGGGCCGACGTGATCAAGGTCGAGTCGACCGCGCACCCCGATCCGATGCGGTTCAGCTCGACGGCCGGGATCGACGACCCCCTCTGGTACGAGAAGTCGGCGATCTACGCGGCGGTCAACGCCAACAAGCGGGGGGTGACGCTCGCGCTCGACACGCCGGAAGGCCGCGAACTCGCGCTCCGGCTCGTCGCGGGCGCCGACGTGGTGATCGAGAACTTCACCCCCCGGGTCATGGAGCAGTTCGGCCTCGACTACCCCGACGTCGCCGCGGTCAAGCCCGACGTCGTGATGGTGCGGGTGTCGGCCTTCGGGCCCGACGGTCCCTGGCGCGACCGGGGTGGCTTCGCGCAGACGATGGAGCAGATCACGGGCATGGCCTGGATCACCGGGCACGCCGACGGCCCGCCCCTGATCCCGCGCGGCGCGTGCGACCCCATCTCGGGGATGCACGCGCTGATCGCGACGCTGATGGCGCTCGAGCACCGCGACCGGACCGGCGAGGGTCAGCTCGTCGAGGTGTCGATGGTGGAGACCGCCGCGAACGTGGCCGCCGAGATCGTCATCGAGGCGTCGGCCTACGACCGCTACCTCACGCGGGACGGCAACCACGGGCCCGAGGGCTCGCCGCAGGGCGTCTACCGCACCGTGGGCGACGACCGCTGGGTGGCGATCTCCGTGGTCGACGACGATCAGTGGCTCCGGCTGCGGAAGGCACTGGGTGATCCGGCATGGGCGCGGGCCCCCGGGCTCGCCGACGTGGCGGGCCGGCGCGATCGAGCGACGGAGGTCGACGCCCGGTTGTCGGACTGGGCGGTGACGCGTGATCCGGAGGCCGCGGCGCAGACGCTCCTCGACCACGGGGTGCCGGCCGCGGTCGTGATGCCCGCCGACCGCATCGACGAGATCCCCCAGCTCCGCGCGCGCGGCTTCTTCGTGCCGGTCACGCACCCCGTCACCGGGCGCCACGAGCTCCCGGGCTGGCCGTTCCGCTTCTCCGGCATGGACGACGGTTGGCCCGGCCGCCCCGCTCCGACGCTGGGCCAGCACAACCAGGAGGTCCTCGGCGGCGAGCTCGGGCTCGGGCCCGACGTGCTGCGCGACCTCGAGGCGCGCGGGATCATCGGCACCACGCTGCGATCGGACTGAGCCCGTGCACGATCTCGTGATCCACTCCGGCACGGTCGTCGACGGCACCGGTGGCGCGCCGCGGCGGGCCGATGTCGCGGTCGACGGGGACCGCATCGTCGCGGTGGGCCCCGACCTCGGGTCCGCGACCCGGCGCGTCGACGCCGAGGGCTGCCTGGTCACGCCGGGCTGGGTCGATCCGCACACGCACTACGACGCGCAGGTCACCTGGGATGCGGAGGTCTCGCCGTCGGGTTGGCACGGCGTGACGACCGCCGTCATCGGCAACTGCGGGGTCGGCTTCGCGCCCGCGCGTCCCGCCGACCGTTCCGGCCTGATCCGGTTGATGGAGGGCGTCGAGGACATTCCGGGCCCCGTGCTCGAGGCCGGGCTGCGCTGGGATTGGGAGAGCTTCGCCGACTACCTCGACGCGCTCGACCGCACGCCCCGCACCGTCGACATCGCGGCCCAGCTGCCGCACGGCGCGGTGCGGTCGTACGTCATGGGGGAGCGGGCCGTGGCCGAGGCCGCGACCGACGACGACATCGCGGCCATGTTCGCGCTGGTGCGCGACGGCCTGCGCGCGGGTGCGGTCGGCTTCACCACCTCGCGCACGCCGGTCCACCGTTCCGCCGACGGCAACCCGGTACCAGGTACGAACGCGACCGCGAAGGAGCTTCTCGTCATCGGGGCCGCGTTGCGGGACGCGGGGACCGGCGTCTTCGGCGTCGCCACGGACTTCGCCGACGAGGCCGCTGAGTTCCAGTGGATGACCGAGGTGTCGCAGTTGTCCGGGCGGCCGGTGACGTTCGCGGTCGTGCAGGGCAACGACGACACGAAAGGCTGGCAACGGCAGCTCCTCGGCGCGGCGCGGGCGCGTGCAGCGGGCGCGCAACTCGTGCCGCAGATCGCGGGCCGGCCCACCGGCATCCTGATGGGCCTCGAGTCGACCGCGCACCCGTTCTTCCGCAACCGTGCGTACGCCGAGATCGCCGACCTGCCGCTCGCGGCCCGGGTCGAGCGGATGCGGGACCCGGCCGTGCGGCGGCGCATCCTCGAGGAGCCTCCGCCGCCGCGCGGTTACGCCAACCTCTACGCCACCGCGTTCCACCGGCTCTTCCCGCTCGGCGACCCACCCGACTACGAGCCGCCCGCCGAACGCAGCGTGGCCGCGATCGCGGCGCGCCGGGGGGAGGCCGCCAACGCCGTTGCCTACGACCTGCTGCTCGGCAACGGCGGGCACGATCTCCTGTACTTCCCGCTGCTCGGGTACGCCGACGGCGACTGCGAGGCGATCCGGGTCATGTTGGAGGACCCGAACGCCCTGCTCGGCCTCGGTGACGGCGGCGCCCACTGCGGGTTCGTGTGCGACGCGAGCCAGCCGACGTTCATGCTCACGCACTGGGCCCGCGACCGGAACCGGGGACCCCGGCTGCCCGTCGAACGGGTCGTGCGGATGCTCACCCGCGATCCGGCCGAGCTCTTCGGGTTCCGGGATCGCGGCGTGCTCGCACCGGGTCGGCGCGCGGATCTCAACGTGATCGACTTCGACCACCTGCAGCTCCGTCCGCCGGAGATGGTCCACGACCTGCCGGCCGGCGGGCGGCGCCTGATCCAACGCGCGGTCGGCTACCGCGCCACGCTGCTCGCGGGCTCCCTCACCTATGACCACGGCATCCCCACCGGCGCCCGCCCCGGCCGCGTCCTCCGCTCCCACCCCGCTTCCTAGGTTCCGGGGTCAGCGGTTGGAGGCGCGGCGGGGAGGAATCCGCGTGCCACCGACCGGACCGACGGGTCGGCCGACACGAGCCGGTCGGTATTCAGCTCGACGGGGCGGGGCGCCGGCGACTACCGCGCGCCGCGCACCAACACGCCCGGCCGGGCTCCGGTGTCGACGCCGTCGGCCCACGTCGTGATGCCCGACTTGATCGTGGCGACGTAGCCGACCGCGTGCTGGACCAGCCGCCGGCCACCGGCGGGGAGGTCGGCCACGACCTCCGGCGGCAGCAGTTGGAGCCGGTCGAAGTCGATCAGGTTGACGTCGGCGATCATCCCCGGCTCGAGCGTCCCGCGGTCGCGCAGGCCGTAAAGCCGCGCGGTGTCGTGCGTCTGCTTCTTCACGACCCACTCGAGGGGCAGGCGCTCCCCGCGGCTGCGGTCGCGCACCCAGTGCGTCAGCATGAAGGTGGGCATCGACGCGTCGCAGATCACGCCGCAGTGCGCGCCGCCGTCGGCGAGCCCGCTGACGGAACGGGGGTGCAGGAGCATCTCCCGGATCGGTTCGAGCCCGCCGTCGGCGTAGTTGAGGATCGGCACGTAGAGCAGGCCCTGCCCGTCGTTGGCGAGCATGGCGTCGTACCCGACCTCGAGCGGCGGGCGCCCCGACGCGGTGGCGAGTCCCCGGAGCGAGCGGTCGGGTCCGGGCTCGTAGTCGGGCGGGTCGCCGAGGAGGTAGGTGTTCTCGTAGGCGTGGTCCATGCGTTCCGCGGTCTCGGCGTCGGGTTCCCAGGCCAGGATCCGGGCCCGCACCTCCGGGTCGCGGAGCGCGTCGACCAGCTCGTCGGCCGGCGTGGTCGCCTTGAGCTCCTGGTACGCGGGGACCATGTCGAACAGCGAGTACGTGGTGCCGTGGCCCGACAGCAGGCCGGTGGCGCGCCCGGCGACCTGGGGCCAGAGGTCGGCGCCCTCGTCGATCGCGACGAGCGACTCGTGCATGAGGTCGCGCCAGAGGTCGGGCGCGCTGTCGACCTGGATCATCGCGAACGTCACCGGCCGCCCGATCTTGGCCGACAGGCGGCGCATCCAGTCGACCTCCTTGAGCGAGCCGATGTTGTCCTCGCCCGCCGCGCCCGCCGGGGCGAGCTCGAACACCCCGGCTCCGAGCTCACCGAGCGCGCCCCCGATGCCGAACAGCTCGTCCTCGGCCGCGAACGTGCCCGGCACCGGCTCGCCGTCGATCGCGCGGTGGGCGATGGTGCGCGAGGTCGAGAAGCCCAGCGCGCCGGCGACGATCGCTTCGCGGACGACGGACTTCATGGCTTCGATGTCGCCTGGGGTCGCGGGCTCGTTGCGCGCGCCGCGTTCACCCATCACGTAGGCGCGGACCGCGCCGTGGGCGATCTGGGTGCCGACGTCGACGGTCCAGTGCTTCGTGTCGAGCGCGTCGAGGTACTCGGGAAAGGTCTCCCACTGCCAGTCGATGCCCTCGGCGAGTGCGGTGCCGGGGATGTCCTCGACGCCTTCCATGAGGCCGATCAGCCAGGCGCGCCGTCCGGGCTCGGCCGGCGCGAAGCCCACGCCGCAGTTGCCCATCACGATCGTGGTGACGCCGTGCCACGAGCTCGGCGCGAGGAGCGGGTCCCAGGTGGCCTGGCCGTCGTAGTGCGTGTGGATGTCGACCCAGCCGGGCGTGACGAGCAGCCCCGCGGCGTCGATCTCCCGCGCGCCGGGCGCGAGCCCGGGCCCGACCTCGACGATGCGGCCGCCGTCGACGGCGACGTCGGCCACGAACGCCGGGGCACCGGTGCCGTCGACCACCGTCCCGTTGCGGATCACCAGCTCGACCACGATTGCCCCCCATTGTCGGCGCTCCGGGTCGCAGCCTCTCACCCCGGCGGCAGGCCGGCCCGCGCGGCGCCCGGCGGTGGCATCTCCCGGCGCGTAGTGTCCGCTCATGCCAATGCAGGACTCGGTCACCGTCCACATCGCCGCCCCCGCCGACCACGTCTGGGGTCTGGTGAGCGACATCACCAACACGGGGAAGTTCAGCCCCGAGACGTTCGAGGCCGAGTGGCTCGGGGGCGCGACCGGGCCCGCGGTGGGCGTGAAGTTCCGGGGCCACGTGAAGCGCAACGGCAAGGGCCCGATCTACTGGACGACGTGCACGATCGTCGCCAGCGACCCCGGCAAGGACTTCGCGTTCACGATCGGTGAGGGCGCGAAGGCGATGAACACCTGGCGCTACCAGTTCGCTCCGAGCGGCGACGGCACCGACGTCACCGAGTCGTTCCAGCTCGCCGACAAGTGGCCGCTGCGCCTCTACTGGGCGCTGCTCGGCTGGTCGCGCGGCAGGACCAACCGCAACGGGATGCAGACGACGCTCGAACGGCTCAAGGCCGTGGCCGAGGAGCCCGAAGCGTCCGCGTAGTTGTCCGACCCTTCCGCGAGAATGGCGCCATGGCGTTCGGTCAGCAGTCCGGTCCACCGGCATCGGCGAAACAGGTGAAGGAGCTGCTCGAGCTCCTGCAGGACGCCGGCCACACCGACTTCCGCGACGCGCGCGGCCCGATGGGGTTCACCCAACGCCAGGGCGGCGGCAAGTTCACACGGGAAGAGGCCGACGCGTTCATCGAGCGCCTGCAGACCGCCGCCGACTCCGGGGAAGCCGCCGGGTCAGCCGCCGCGCCGCCGGCGGAGCGCCTCTCCGCGGTCGACCGCGCGCTCCGCAAGCTGCCCGCCGAGCAGTTGGCCGCGGAGCTGCAGCGCCGGGGCTGGGTCGTGCTCGAGCCCTAACGGCGTAGCAGCAACACGATCACGATGATGACCAGGATGAGTACGACCGCGCCGCCCCCGATGTACATGGTGCTCCTTCGCTCCGGTGATGAGGACCTCAGCGTTCCCATGTGGCCGCCGGGGGAAACGTGAGCGGGCGCGAAAGCGCCCGCAACGCCGCGCGGCGTTGCGGGCGCGTCACGCGTGGATCACGGCTGGTAGAAGCAGGGGCTGGTCGCGCCCTTCGGCACGCCTTCGTACGGCGTGTGGAGCTCCTCGACCGTCGGGCCGACCTTCGCCGCGTACGGCGCGAGCTTCTCGAGAT
Organism: Acidimicrobiia bacterium; assembly: GCA_017882925.1. Classification (GTDB taxonomy): domain Bacteria; phylum Actinomycetota; class Acidimicrobiia; order IMCC26256; family Chersky-534; genus Chersky-534. Next base: position 9,590 of record JADGOM010000143.1, read on the forward strand.
CGAAGCCGTAGACATGGGCCGCGTTGGTGGTGAGGATCTTGTGCATCTCCGCCGCGTCGACCTCGGAGAACGCGCGGCGCAGGCTCTCCTTCGAGAACGGCGTCGCGCCCTCGTGGTGCGGGTAGTCGCTACCCCACATGTACTTGTCGATGCCGATCTTGGTGCGGGTCGCGCCGTCGCTGGGGCTCGGGAAGCTCGCACCGATCCAGCAGTTGCGGGCGAAGTACTCGCTCGGCTTCAGCGGCAGGACCGAGTCCTTGTCGAACCCGACCTCGCCGGTGCGGCCCATCGCCATGGCCGTGTGCAGTCCGTCGAGCTGCTTGATGGTCGTGGGCACCCAGGCCGCACCACCCTCGGTCATCACGAACTTCAGCCCGGGGAAGCGCTCGAACACGCCGCCCATGATCATGAACCACAGCGGCCGGTGCGCGAAGTACGGCGTCTCGATCACCCAGAGGACCTGCGCGGCCGGGTACTTGCCGTAGTCGGGGAGCCCGGTGCCCGAGTGGCTGTTGACCGGCATCCCGAGCTCCTGGCACGCGGCCCAGATCGGGTCGTACTTCGGGTCGTAGATCGGGTCGAGGTCGACCGCGTCGGGCGGGATGTTGGGGACGAGGATGCCGCCCCGCAGCCCGTGCTCCCGTGCCCAGTGGACCTCCTTCACCGCGTCGTCGACGTTGTTGAGGAAGATCTGCGCGATGCCGGCGCGGCGGTCGGGCGCCTCGGCGACGAAGTCGGCGAGCCACCGGTTGTGGGCCTGGATGCCGGCCCACCGCAGCTCGTACTCGGCGTTGGTGGGGGGCCGGGCGATCACGATGCCGGTGGGGAAGAACGGCGGCACGGTGTTGGGGAACAGCACCTCGGCCACCTGGCCGTCGGCCTCGAGGTCCTGCCAGCGGCGGGCGTCGTCCCAGTTGCGGGTGCGGCCGTCGCCCTGGAGGTCGCGGTACGGGTTCTTGTAGCCGCCGCGCCAGGCGTCGTAGTCGTCGCGGAGGTTGGCCACGAGGTACTCGCGGTACTGGGCCGAGGAGCCGCCCCCGTGGCAGTCGGCGGAAATGATCGTGTACCGGTCTGTGGGTGCGCTGGGCGCGGCAACAGCCATCCGAGGGTCCTCCGTCATCGGGTACGCGAGCATGTGACACGCGTGTCAGGTATCGGGCCAAGGGTACTCGCATGAGGCGGCCGGTCCCGAGCCGTGGGCGAGGGGCTCGACGGCCGCGGGCACCAGACCCCAAGCTGGAGGAGATGGACACTCCCCACATCGCGGTTCGGTCGATGTCGGGGCACACCGGCGCCGAGATCGTCGGGCTCGACCTCGCGCAGCCGCTCGACGCGGAAACGACCCGGCCCGCCGGGGCGCGTGCGCCGCGCGGGCCCGAGGTCTAGACAGGACGACGCAGGCAACACGCGGGCGACGGCCGCGCCGGGACGGGGGTCCGCATGCTCGACGTGGCAATCCGGGGTGCGACGGTGGTCGACGGGACCGGTCGGCCGGCGCGGCGGGCCGACCTCGGCATCGCCGGCGGGAGGATCGTGGCCGTCGGCGAGGTCGCGGACCACGCCCGCCGCGAGATCGACGCCGCGGGGCGGGTGGCGTGCCCGGGATTCGTCGACGTCCACACGCACTACGACGCCCAGCTGTTCTGGGACCCGACGTTCTCGCCGTCGCCCCTCCACGGCGTGACCACGGTCATCGCCGGCAACTGCGGGATCTCGCTCGCTCCGATCGCGCCTCACGACGAAGACTTCATGGTCCGCCTGCTCGCGCGCGTCGAGGCGATCCCGCTCGAGTCGCTGAGCCTGGGGCTCAAGTTCGAATGGGGCTCCTTCCCGGAGTTCCTCGACGCGGTCGGCGAGCAGGACCTCGCGATCAACGTCGGCTTCATGGTCGGCCACTCGGCCATCCGGCGGCACGCGATGGGCGCGGCCGCCTCGTCGGATCCGGCGTCGCGCGCGCAGCTCCGTCAGATGCGGGCCACGCTCGACGGGGCGCTCGCCGCGGGCGGGTTCGGGTTCTCCAGCTCGAAGGCCCTGACCCAGCTCGACGGCGACGGCCGCCCGACCCCGCCCAACTTCGCGACCGACGCCGAGATGATCGCGCTGGCGCGGGTGTGCGGGAGCCACGCGGGCACGAGCCTGGAGTTCATCCCGGAGTCGGCGGCCTACGGCTTCGACGCCGACGGCCGCGATCTCGCCCTCATGCGGGCCATGTCGCGCGCGGCGCGCCGGCACGTCAACTGGAACACCGTGCTGCTCCGCTACCCGGGGAAGCCGGACATCCAGGATCTGCAGCTCGCCTCGGCCGACCCGCTCCCCGGCGACGGCGCGACCGTCGTCCCGATGATGATCCCGCACAACTTCCGGGTACGGACCGACTTCCTCGAAAGCGACACCGGGTTCCGCTCCCAGCCCGGGTTCGCGACGCTGTTCGAGCTCGAGCCGGGGGCGCGCCTCGCCGCGCTCCGCGACCCGCTGGTGCGGGCCGCGCTCGTCGGCAACCTGGAGCGCGCGACCGACTGGCCGACCCAGTTCTTCCGCGACGCGCTGGGAGACCTGATCGTGAGCGACGCCGCGCCCGCGGGCATGCAGGGTGAGGTCGGGCGCCCCGTCGCCGAGATGGCGGCCGAACGCGGGCAGGGTCTGCTCGAGACGGTGTTCGACCTCGCGGTGGAGGCCGGGCTCGAGATCGGCTTCACCCGCCATCTCGTGCCGGTGGCCACCGCCGAGCAGCGCGAGCTCCGCCGGCGGGTGCTCCGCGATCCCAGGATCGTGCTCGGCGCGTCGGACGGCGGTGCCCACGTGCGCGGGGTCGTCAACGTGGAGTACCCGACCGCTTCGTTCGCCGAGCTCGTGCGCGACGACGACGTCTTCACGATCGAGGAGCTCGTCCAGGAGCTCAGCGACGTTCCCGCCCGGCTCTACGGCCTCACCGGCCGCGGGCGGATCGAGGTCGGGGCGTGGGCCGATGTCATCGTCTTCGACCCCGCGACGATCGCGCCGTCGGCCGTCTCGCTGCGGCGCGACCTGCCCGGTGGCTCCGCGCGCCTCTTCAGCTCGGGCCTCGGCATCGAGTCGGTGCTCGTGGCGGGCGAGGAGAT
>JADGOM010000144.1 GCA_017882925.1 Acidimicrobiia bacterium
GACGCACTACCGGGGGAAGTGGCACGTCTCCCTCGCCGATTTGCTCATCCCGGGGAGCCACGAAGGCCTGATGGCCTCCGACGTCGACGGCACGCCGATCGCGGAGGCGGTTGCGGCCTATCGCAAGGCCGACCGGCTCGACCCGTTCGGGTTCTCCGGGTGGATCGGCCGTGAGCCCCACGGCGCGACCCGGGCCGAGTGCGGCGCGGTGCGCGACGGAGTGTTCGCGGAGCAGGTGGTGGAGCTCTTCGGTGAGCTCGCGCGGGCGCGCGACGACGGACCGTGGCTCGCGGTCTCGTCGTTCGTGAATCCCCACGACATCGCGGCATACGGGGTTGTCGCGGATCAAGTCTGGAAGTTGCCGCCTCCCGATGACACGGTGCCGGCGATTCCCGAGGCGCCGTCGCAGTCCGACTCGTTCGCAGGCCGCCCGGCCTGTCAGGAGCAATGGGTCGATCGCTGGTGGCAGGTGATCTACGAGCAACAGCCCGACGATGGGTACCGGCGCCTCTACTACTCGCTACAGAAGCTCGTCGATCAGGCGATCGGGCGCATCCTCGAAGCGCTCGACTCGTCGGGTATGGCCGACGACACGATCGTGGTGTTCACCTCCGATCACGGCGACATGCTCGGCGCGCACGGCGGGATGCAGCAGAAGTGGTGCAACGCCTACGACGAGTCGGTCCGGGTTCCGATGATCGTGAAGGGTCCGGGCGTCGCGACGAAGGAAGGCGGGATCGCGACGCCGACCAGCCACGTGGACCTGATCCCGACTCTCATGGGACTCGCGGGCATCGACGTCGAAGCTGCCCTGGACACCGTCGCCCAGCATCACGATGAAGCACAGCCGCTCCCGGGCCGTGACCTCAGCGGTCTGATCGTCGGGTCCGCGACTCCCGAATCGGTTGCGTCGCCGCTGTACTTCATGACCGAAGACGACATCTCCCGCGGGCTCTCGACCCAGAACATCCTCACCGGCGAGCCGTATCCCCCGGTCGACGTCCCCTGCTACATCGAATCCACGATCGCAACCCTCCCGACCGGTCGGGACGGAACCGACGAGCTGTGGAAGCTCAACCACTACTACGAGCGACTCGACGACTGGAACGAAGCGCACGGCATCCCGAAGAACCCGTTCGCGGCCCCCGCCGCCGACCCGGCCTTCGAGCTGCACAACCTCACCGCCGATCCCGAAGAGCGCCACAACCGCGCGGACGATGCACCGGAAACCCTGAACCAGATGCAGGCCGTGCTCGACGCGCAGCGTGACGCCAAGCGCAAGCTCCCGAGACTCCGCAACCCGGTCGCCTGACATCGTCGATCGTTCGATGGATTGACCCGCGAGAAGTTCATCGCCGCCGGGAACGACAACTTCAAGTACAACTTCGGGCGATCTGCCGACGATTCCCAAGGCCGAGCACGACAAGCAGCTGGCGGCCAAGAAGAAGCAGTCGGGCAACCGACCCACGCGTTCAGAGGCACCGCTCCGGGAGGCGCGATGAAGATCGAGGACGAGTCAGGGCAGGAGCCAGGGTCCGCGGTGACGCGGTTCATCCCGGTGCCGAGGTCGGTGAGCGTCGAGGCCCAACGGTTCCTGAGCATGGACCTCTCCGCGATGAGCGCGACGGAAGAGATCGAGCCCGGCGACAAGGACGGCTGGCGGGCCCAGTTCGCGGCGACGAACGACATGTTGGCGACGGTCCTCGAGTCGCTGGCGACCGTGCCGGTGGAGCTCGAGACCATCTCGGTCGACGGCGTTCCGGTCTACGTCGTCGTACCGGAAGCGCTCGCGACTGAAGCCGATCTACCGGTGTACTTCGACATCCACGGTGGAGGCTTCACCGTCGGGACCGGCGAGACCTGCAAAGTGATGGCCAAGGCCAGCGTGGCCCGGACCGGGATGAAGATATGGGCGCCCGACTACCGGATGCCTCCCGACCATCCGTACCCGGCCGCGCTCGACGACTGCATCGCCGCCTATCGCGGGCTGCTCGAGGTGCAGAGCCCGGACCGGATCATCGTCGGTGGCGGATCCGCCGGCGGCAACCTGGCGGCCGCGCTCATGTTGCGTGCTCGGGACGAAGGCTTGCCGATGCCGGCCGCGCTCGTGTTGTTGTCGCCGGAAGCGGATCTCACCGAGTCCGGCGACTCCTTTGCCACCAACCTCGGCGTCGACACCGTGCTCACGTCGAGTCTGGCCCCGTCGATCGCGTTGTACGCCGACGGCCACGACCTGACCCATCCGTACCTCTCGCCGCTCTTCGGCGACTACACGCCGCCGTTCCCGCCGACGATGCTGCAAACGGGGACGCGCGACCTGTTCCTCTCCAACACGGTCCGGCTGCACCGCAAGCTGCGGGACTCGGGCGTGGACGCGGAGCTGCACGTCTTCGAGGCGATGCCCCACGGCGGCTTCTTCGGCACCCCTGAGGACGACGAAGTCGGCGTCGAGGTCCGGCGCTTCGTCGCCGCTCACCTGCACTCGTAGGCGATCGCGGCGCGCAACGGCTCGGCGAGCGGTTCATGCCGCAAGCGACGACGCGCGATGGACACGCGATGGAACGCGCCCGGGCCTCGACCGCTTTCGCTGGTGTTCGGCGGATGACGCGCCATCGATACGTGCGCGCTGGATCCTGGCGCCGCGCGGCCCTACCGGTCAACATCGGTGCGTGGCGACGTTGCTGCCTCTCATCGTGCTGTTCGTGATCGTCGCGTCCGGTCTCTGGGTCTATTCGGACGCGAACGAGCGACGCGAGCGCGGTACTCCGGTTGTCGTAACGATTGGGTCCGTTCAGGTCGACACCCCGGCGACGTGGTTCGTCGCGTGCGTCGTGGTCTGGATCGTGTTCTTTCCCCTGTATCTGACGGCGCGAGGCGGTGCTAGCTAGCGCGTTCGTCGCCCGCACCTAGCTGTCGATCGGCGCGGACCGCCGCGCTCTGATCGGCAATTGCGGCGAGTTGACGGTCGCAGGCACGCTTCTATCGCGGGTCGGACTTGTCGATGGCCGTGGGCGGAGGTCCTGTTCGGACCCCGGCCCTCGGCCGTTGGGTCACGCCGCGCGGACAAGTTCCTCAAGGTGATCGAAGGCGACCTGGAGGCCCCCCTCCATCCCTGAGGCGATCGCGGCGTCGCGGTGCTCCTGGCTCGGGTACCGCGTCAGGATCTTCATGGTGGTCACGCCGCCGGCTTCGTCGAAGGTCGTAGCGCTGACGGCCTCGACGTCGGGCACCAGTTCGAACACCTCGGTCTTGACGAGCCGGTGCGGGCGCTCGATCTCGCGGTATTCGCCGCTGAAGGCCACCTCGAAGCCGCCGTTGGCGGTCATGACCCACCGCCAGCGGCCTCCGACCTGCAGATCGACCTGGGCGTCGGTGACTTCCCCGCGGTCTCCGGCCCACCAACGCTTCACGATGTCGGGTGTCGTCCAGGCGTCGAACACGAGTTCCGCCGGAGCGTCGAACACCCGGGTGATCATGATCTCGTCCTCGGAGGGCAAGGTGACGACGGCGGAGCCGTGTCGGTTGCCGATCGTGCTGCTCATACCTATTTCTCCTTTGCGTGAAGCTCGGCGAGCACGTCGTCGAGTCGGTCCAGTCGGGCGTTCCAGGTGGACTCGAAGCTGCGGACCCACTCGTCCGAGCCGGTGAACGAGGTCGCCAACGGTGGCCTCCCCCGTGCCCAGGGCATCGAGGAGTTCCCGGCGGTTGCCTGCGGCTTCGGTGGTGGAGGTGATGGGACTTGAACCCACGACTTCTACGTTGCGAAGGTCATTGGCTTCGTCGACGGGCTTCGCTCGAGTCCGTCAGGGCTGGTCAGGACGGTGCGCGAGTCTGCCGGATCCGTTGGTTCCACCCAGTTCGACCGGTCCCGTTGCCAATCGGTTGCCAAACGGACGTGCCGCGTCGCGGTCGATCTGCCGCTGAAATCATTGGGGGGTCGCACGCAGGCTGAGGGATGACCGAGTAAGCGGTACGTCCACCGGTACCGGCGGCACCCACCCTCTTCTCTGAAGGGCGCGGCGGCACCATCTCGTCGCCATGCCGTCGGGTACGCTCCGTTCAACGACCGTCAGCGTCGGCATGTGTGGGGTCACGGTGTGAGGCTCAGAGCCCGTCTGCGTCAGCGGCGTCATGCCCGCGCCGCTCGATCAGTGATCCCGTTGCTGGTCGTGGCGGTCACCGGCCTGCTGGCCTTGCCGTCGGTGGCCGGGGCGGCCGTACAGGATGTCGCAGGGATCGGAGCCTTCAACGGGGTGGCGTGCCCCTCGAACTCCCAATGCGTCGGGGTCGGCATCATCTTCACCACCGCCTCGTCCGGCGCCGTGGGTGCCGCCGCTCCGCTGACGCCAGCCTCCGGAGCAGTTTCCGGGGGGCAGGCCGTGCAGACCATTCCCGGCACCGAGCTGCTCTCCGCGGTGAGTTGCCCTTCCGGCACGCAGTGCCTGGCCGTCGGGGAGAACTCCGACGCATCGGAAGGGGTGGCCGTTCCTCTGGACCCGGAGACCGGGGCCGTGGTGGCTGGTCAGAGCGTGCAGAGCATCCCCGGGATCTTCATGGCAGCGGTGGCGTGCCCGTCGACCACCCGGTGTCTGGGCGTAGGCCATGCTCCGGACGGACAGGGCGTGGCGGTGTCGCTCGATCCGGCCACCGGTGCGATCGCGATGGGGGAGAGCGTCCAGACGATCCCAGGAACCGGCGGCGTGGGGCTCGAAGGGGTGGCCTGCCCCACCACCACCCAGTGCCTGGCGGTGGGGGAGAACGCAGGTAGGTCGGCCGGTGCGGCCGTGCCGCTCGATCCGGCGACCGGTGCGCCCTCGACGGGACAGAGCGGTCAGAGCGTCACGACCAAGGGGGTGCTGGTGGGCGTCAGCTGCCCATCGGCAGCCGTGTGCCTGGCGGTCGGTTGGGGTGCGGACCAACCATCGGTGGCGGTGCCGCTGGATCCGGCAACCGGCATGGTCCCCAGCGGGCAACAGGATCAGACCATTTCGTCCCAGGCGGCGAAGTTGAGTGCGGTGACCTGCCCCTCCGTCTCACAGTGCCTGGCCGTGGGGAACGACGACGGAGATCCGTCCAATGGGCAGGCAGTGCCGCTCAGTCCGGTCACCGGTGTCATTTCGAGCGGGCAGTCCATCCAGAGTCTGGCCGGTACCGGCGCATTGAATGCGGCCGCCTGCCCGTCAGCGACCCAGTGTGTGGTCGCCGGCTCGGTCTTCGCGGCCTTGGGGGGCGCGTCGCTGGTGCTGAGCCCCGCTACCGGGAGTCCCACCCCGCCCCTGGTGGCGCCGCCGCCGCCCACCTCGACACCAACCACCGGGCCGGCCACTCCGCCCACGACGACGGTCATCGCACCGGGCGCCAGCCCCCTGGCCTCCACCGGAGGCAACCTGCTCCCGCTTACAGTCGGCGGCGGGGTGCTCGTGGCCGGAGGAGCCGCGCTCGTCGGTGTGACGTCGCGTCGTCGACGCAAGAGGACCGCCGCAGCAGACTGAGAATACTGAGCGCCCCGGCAGTGTGTGAGTTCAGGTGATACCGGACACATGTCGCGAGACATCGTGGACACTTCAAGGAGGTGGCCCGGTGGAAATAGCGGCGTACTTGGTGACGGCGGTGCTCGTGGAGGGCCAGTCGGTCCGAGCGGTGGCCAAAGACCACGGCGTGTCCAAGACCTGGGTTGCCAATCACGCCTCGTGAGGCGGCGGGATCGCGGCTCCAGGCCGCTGACCAGGACTTACGGAGTGGAGGTGATGGGACTTGAACCCACGACTTCTACGTTGCGAATCCAGATTGCAGCGTCCGGCCTGCCCAGTGGCTCCGGCTCGCCCAGGAGAGCCCGGCAACTCCGGACTGGTCGGAGATGCCGGACACCTCGGACCGCTTGAGGCCATGGACAAGTTCATGGACAGCCACTGGTCGCCGAAGGCGACCAGTGGCCGCACGTCACTCCCGCGCTAGTTCTTGGTCGCCTCGGTTCCGCTGTGTTGCACGGCCTCCCATGAGCCGGCGCGCTACGAGTTCCACATAGTGGAAGTCGTAGCCGAGGCCGACGGTAGCGAAGTGCTTCCAGAACGCGGTCGCCGTTGCAGCACCGAGGGCGTCGGCTTCGCCCCACGCTCGCGGGAAACTGCGACTGGCGAGCAGAAGCCGCGCTTGCTGCGCTGACGTCAGATCGGGTCCGCCCACGACCGTGGCAAAACAAGTTCCAGCCGGCTTGCACGAACCGGCGGTAGATGTAGCCGTCCGCGAGGTTCTGTTCCCTTGCCCCTGACGGGCTGGCGAAGCATCATCGGACGCCCTCGCGCCCGTGCGGGCGGAGGGAGACTCCACGATGATACGAGAAGAATTGTCGAGGCTCTTCACCCGTGAGGAACGCCACAGGCGACTGTTCGCGCGGCTGTTGCTTGCGGCCGGACTGACGTTCGTGGTCTTCGCCGCGGGCGCCGTCCTCATCTGGGCACTCGAGAGCGGCCAGAACGGCGGGGACATCCACGGATTCGGTGACGCAGCCTTCTTCTCCGCGGTGCAGCTGCTGACGATTTCGTCGCAGATGAAGAACCCGGTGACGTCCGCTGGCAAGATTGTCGACGTGGGCCTGGAGGTGTGGGCCATCTTCGTGGTCACCGCAGTTGCGGGCAGCTTCGCCACGTTCTTCGGCACCGGCGACTCGGGTTCGTAGCGGGCACGCGCGTGACGGAGAGATCCGCCGGTCATCTCACACAAGAGCCCTGGCTTCGTCAACAACCGTTAGAGATGCACAACCGACACATCCGCGTTGGTCACGACGTCCACGACGACAGGGATCCCCGTGTGGACCTCCGGGTGTCTCGTTGGCCCTCCGACGCGACGAAGTCGCCGGCGGGTGAGGGGCGAGGGAGCTCGAAACCGCGAGGATCCTGAAGTGAGCGCGATTCCGGTTGGGGCGCGCAGTTGCTGGGTATTCGAGCCTGGGTCCGTAAGACGTCGGAGGAATTCGAGATGGGCAAAATCGGGAACAAGTCGCGTAACGCTGCACAGGGCGTCAAGGGCAAGACGAAGGAGGCGGCGGGCAAGTCCACCGGAAAGACCGGCGAGAAGATCAAGAATGTGTTCCGCTGATCGTCGCGGGCCATGCAGCGGGTGGCTTCGATGAGCCTTGAGGATTGGTTCCTGACCGGCGATGAGCGTGGCAATCCAAGCACCGTGATCGACCTCAGGCGCGGGGACGGGACGGCGTGGACCACCGGGAACCGTGTTGAGGTGCTGGTCGACGGCGGTGAGTATTTCCGCGCGCTGCACGGCGTGCTCTGCGCGCTCAGCCCGGGCGATTGGGTGCATTTCGCGGACTGGGAGGGCGACGCCGATGAGCGGTTGTGTGGGCCGGACACCGAGATCGGCGTTGTACTCGCGGGGCTGGCACGGCGCGGGGTGCAGGTGCGCGGGCTCCTGTGGCGTTCGCACCCGCGCCGGGCACATTTCGCGGAGCAGGACAATCTCGGATTCACCAAGGCCTTGGACGATGCCGGCGGCGAGGTGTTTCTCGATGAGCGCGTGCGACGCGGTGGCAGTCACCACCAGAAGCTGGTGATCGTCCGGCGCGCGGAGGGACCCGATCGCGACGTCGCCTACGCAGGTGGGATCGACCTGTGTCATGGACGCCACGACGACGCACGCCATGCCGGCGACGTGCAGGCGATCGCCATCGCCGCGAGCTACGGGCCGCGTCCTCCGTGGCACGACGTGCAGCTCGAGGTGCGCGGCCCCGCGATCGGCGACCTCGAGCACACATTCCGCGAGCGATGGGAGGACCCGACTCCCCTCGACCACCGCAACCCGTGGCGTCGCGCGTTCCGACGCTTCGCGGGGCAGCAACGACGACCCGACCTGTTGCCACCCGAGCGTGCTGACCCCACCTCGTGCGGGACGCATGCAGTGCAGGTCGTGCGCACCTATCCGGCAAAACGGCCGCGCTACCCGTTCGCGGCTGAGGGCGAACGGAGCATCGCCCGCGCCTACCTCAAGGCCTTCGCTCGCGCCCGAAGCCTCATCTATCTCGAGGACCAGTACCTGTGGTCGCTCGACGCCGCTCATGCGCTCGCCGACGCGCTCCGCCGGCATCCCACACTACGCGTGGTCGCGGTCGTGCCCCGCTATCCGGACCGTGACGGGCGCGCCGCGAGCGCCGCTGCGAGCATTGGACGCGAGCGCGTCACCAAGATCCTCCGGCGTGCCGGCGGCGATCGGGTCGCGGTATTCGACCTCGAGAACACGGAGGGCACGCCCGTCTACGTGCACGCCAAGGTGTGCGTCATCGATGACGTCTGGGTCGTGATCGGCTCCGACAACCTGAACCGCCGGTCCTGGACCCACGACTCCGAGATCTCGTGTTCGGTCATCGACGCGACCCGCGACGAACGCGCACCCATCGACCCCGGCGGACTCGGCGACGGCGCACGTCGCCTTGCGCGCGAGACACGCCTGCGTCTCTGGCGCGAGCACCTCGGACGCGCCAGCGAGGACGACAGCGATCTCGTCGACCCAGCCACTGGCTTCGACGCTCTCGTCAACTCAGCCACTGATCTTGATCGCTGGCACACGACCGGCCAACACGGAAACCGCCCTCCCGGCCACCTGCGCAATCATCCACTCGAGCACGTGCACGTACCGACACGCTGGTGGGCACAAGCCATGCACCGCGTCATGCTCGACCCCGACGGAAGGCCCCGCAGATTGGCCCACACGTTCTGAGAAGACCGCGACACCACTCATATGGCGCCACTCACCAGTGGTCTCGGCCCGCTGGTTCTCGAGGGCTCGTACAATCCGATCCATGTACGCGCGCCGGCCCACGGCACTTCTTGTTGTGGCTGTCTGGATCGCCCTCGTTCTCGTTGGCCTCTTCGTGACCGTCAGCTCGCTGAAACATCACGACTTCGACGGTCTGAACAACGCGGCTCAGATCCCCTTTGCGTTGCCATGGTTTCTGGCGCCCGGCTTCCTCGTGGCGCTCGCAACCGACAGCCACGAAACCCAGGCTTGGTTTGACGCGGACTTCGGCTTGCTCAACGCATAGATCATTTACCTCTTCTTGACTCGTCCCCGCCCTGTCGCCGCCTGACGGGACGTGGGCGCTGTGCTCGCCGACGCGATGAAGGCGTCAGAAGTCGCTGGCGCGTTGACTGCCGATAGGCACTGGACGCGCCGAGCCCTAGTCTCTTTGGATGGTCCCTCGTCGTGCAGATGCCGAGAAAGTGCCTGCAACTCCGCGTATGGCCGTGGTGCGGTCTTTCGAGGATGTGAAGGCTGTCGTTGGGTTGCTGGCTGCGCACCGGGCTGTTCTCGTCGTTCTCCGCGCGAGCGACGCGGACGAGCGGCGAACACGAGATCTCCTCGCGGGTTGGGCACTCGGCTCTGGGGGTGAGCTCGAGGAGCTCGGTCCCAACACGATGATCGCCCGCCCCCTTGGCGTGCCCGCGGTTCGGTTGTCGCGCAGCGAGATCGTCTCTGCGGTTGAGTCGGTGTTCAGCACGGGGTCGCCGCACGCGGCCGACCGCGAGGCGGAGTCGGCGCTCGTCGCCCGCGCAGCTGGTGGCTCGTCCGAAGCCCAGCGTCGGCTCGTCGACGAGTACGCGGATTTCGCAACGTCACTCGGACTGGCGTTGCGACCCCACTACCTGACCCAGGTCGAGGCACTTCAAGTTGCGCAAGACGAGCTCGAACGCTTGGCCTCCAAGCCCGACCCGGCGGCGCCACTCCTCGTCGCCCTCGTGAACGCGATCCACGACCGCTTCAAGCTGGGTGACGGCAGTGTGCTGTTCATCGTGAACCGCACAGAGCAGGGTCCGGGATCCACCGGGTCCGCGACCGCCTGAGCGCCGGCGTCAAGACTCCGTGGTCGGGTCATCGTGTAGCGCCCGCAGATGCGCGGACTGGACGAGTGCGAGGACGGAGTCGATCTCTTCGAGGATCGTGTCCCAGTCGGAATCGCAGCGCGTTGGAAACGCGGCTGTCGTCTCCGATCCATGTCGCTTCAAGCCTCGGTAGTTTCGGGTTGCCCTGATCGCAGCGTCGAGATGCTGCCGCAGCTGCGGGCCGTACTCGGTCTCGTCTCGCACTTGGCTGAGGTAGATCTGGCCCTGCGTGGTTTCGTCCCGCGCGCCCGTGAGCTGGTGGAGGACGCGTTCGGGGTCCCTATTCCATTCCGGGTTCGCAAGGGTCCGGACGCGGAAATAGCCCAACTGATCCGTCAGGCGACGTCGGTGCCACTTCGGCGAAGTCACCGACGGAAGCCAATCCGGTACCTCCTTCATGGCGGGAAGCTTGCACGATCCGCTTGGGGCCTGCCGCCTGATTGCCCATGTCGGGCTCGTCAGAGAGTGACGACGAGGTCGAAGAGTTCCGCAGGCATCACGTGCCCGAAGTAGTGCACCTCGGCCTCGGCCCAACGCGCGTCCCACCGGCCGCCGTAGCGTGCCCCCTCGCGTTCCCGGAGGCGGGTCTGGCGAGTGAGCTCCTCGGTCGTGGCAAGGACACGCACGTCGATCAGCTCAGCCAGCTCGGGCCGGGCGCTGTAGACGCCCTCGAGGAGCACCAGGTGCGCCGGAGGACGATGCTCGGGCTCGGCCAGGAGGCGTCCGCTCCGGGCGTCCCAGTCGTACGGGAACCACGACGCGCCGCGCCCGGCCCGCAACGCTTCCAGCACCGGGCGCTGCCGACGCCAGCTCATGCAATGGTCAGCCTTCTCGGTCGCGGACATGGCGTCCCATTGTCCGCTGGTGCCACCCGCGTAGAAGTCATCGCCGGCGATTACCGCCGCACCGCACCGGTCAGCGATCTCCCGCGCCAACGTCGACTTCCCAACACCGCTCCGCCCATCGATCGCCACGACCACCGGCGACAACCGAGCGCCAAGTGCAACGGCATCACACACCGCAGTCGCCGCGGCCCTCAAGGATTCCACGGTCAGAGTCTGGCGACTACCGCCGCGATCCTTCGATTATTTATGGGCCCTGCTCCGACCGGCGTGGCTCGGTGGTTCTGATGCTCCACCCGGCGTTCCGAGCCGACCCGTCAAACCTGACCTGGATGACGCGCGCTGCGTCCAGAGTGTTCGCGATGCACGCGGGACGGCCGCGGGACGCTGTACTCGAGGACACCGTTGCGGACTGGCCCCAAGCGGCCTGACCTGCGGCTTCACGAGTGGAGGTGAAGGGACTTGAACCCTCGACTTCTACGTTGCGAACGTAGCGCTCTACCGGGCTGAGCTACACCCCCGTGAAACGGAGCACCCTACCAAAGGGTCCGCGGCGCTCCCCCAGGGACCGGGGCCGCCGACGCGCCTACGAGGAGGCGCTGCGCCGGTAGTTGAGCGCCGGGGCCTGCTGGCGGTACGCGAACTGCGGAACCGGCGACCGGCCGGGCAGGTAGCGCACCTTCGTCTCCCGCTCGAGCTTCATCTGCTGCATGCGGGCGAGCGCGTACATGTAGGCGAGCAGCAGCACCGCGACGACCAGGAACAGCCCCCAGACGAGGGTGGCGCCGGTGAACAGGCCCGCCAGCAGCGTGACACCCGCGGCCACCATCAGGCCGAGCAGCACATCGCGGCGACGGCGCTGGGCGGGGGTCGTCGACGCCGACGGCGCGTAGCGGACCGGAGCACCCGGTCGGGCTCCGACGGGCCGGTAGCCGGACGCGGTAGGGCGAGGGGTGTTGGGCAGGCGGCCGCTGGGACGGTGGCGTTCGTGGCCACCGGTCTTGCCGATCACGCCGAGGCGGTAGCTGAAGTCGCCGACCGAGTCCGCCGGGCGACGCTGACCACGCCCACGGAGCATCGGTGGGATCAGCCACAGACCGGCGGCCGCCCACAACACGACGAGCAAGAGGATGAGCGGAATGGCCAACGCCTTTCGACCGCCTTCAGGTGTTGGGCACGCTACTGATGCGCGCGGGTGAACCGGTGGACCTCGCGGGAGGATCGCAACGTAACCCGGCCCCTGCGGGGTAGGTCAAGCCGATTCGCAAGATCCGCGAGGATCGCGCGCGACTGTTCACACGCGTCGGCACCCCGGTGCCGCGCGAACCGGAGAACCGCGCAGAACGGGGCGCGCGGGTCCCGGAAGCGCGTCGCCCGTCAGAACGGGGCTTCGTCGGCCCGGGGTGCTCGGCGGTACGTGCCCGAACGGCCGCCCGTCTTCTCCCAGAGCGTGAGCTCGCCGATCGTCATGGTGCGGTCGACCGACTTGCACATGTCGTACACGGTGAGCGCGGCGATCGCGCAGGCGGTGAGGGCCTCCATCTCCACGCCGGTGCGGTCGATCGTGTCGACCTGCGCCTCCACCTCGACGTAGGTGTCCTCGAGACGGAAGTTGACGTAGACCGAGCCCACGAGCAGTGGGTGGCACAGCGGCAGGAGGTTGGGCGTCTGCTTCGACGCCTGGATGCCGGCGACCCGCGCCACCGCGAGCACGTCACCCTTCGTGATGGCGCCGGAGGCGATCTTGCCGGCCGTCTCCTGGGTCATGAAGACCCGGCAACGGGCGACGGCCCGCCGGTGGGTCGACTCCTTGGCGGTGACGTCGACCATGCGGGCCCGGCCGAGGGGATCGAGGTGCGTGAACTCCGATGCCATCGGAGCAGTCTAGGGGGCGGAACCCGCGGTCCCGGGACGCTCAGAGATCCCGCATGCGCTCCCAGCCGGCGGGTGGCGGCTGGAGGATCCAATGCTGCTCGGGCACGTTGCCGCTGAGGCGCTCCTCCAGCGCGTGGCCCCGGTCGAGCGGGGGCAGCTGCGACGTGTAGGCGGTGATGGCCGCCCGCTTGCGCTCCGCGTCGGGCGGGGCCGGCACGATCGCCGGCGTGGGCCAGAGGTCGGAGCGGAACAGCTTCGCGATGCGCCAGGCGAGCATCCCGGGGATGTGCTTGTAGCCGCTGTCCTCGTAGCAGAACCACGTGACGTCGGCCCGGCGCGCGGCGAGCAGCATCCCGGCGTCGTGGGTGAGGGCGTGGTCGGGGTTGGCCAGGCCCATGGGCAGGAAGACGGCGGTCGCCTCCTGCTCGTCGATGGCACCCTCGAGCGCGGCGGCCACCTCCTCGGCGGGGGCCATCGTCTCCGGGGTGAGGTACTGGTGGTCGACGAAGTCGAGCCAGATGGGTTCGGCCTCCAGGATCGCCAGGGCCGCGAGGTCTTCGTCGCGGCGGATGGCCACGACGTCGTCGCCGGCTTTGAAGCCGCCGAGCGCGTCCCAGTCGGACGGCGGGTCGGGGTAGGCCGCGGGCTTGCCGGCGCAGACGGTGACGACGGTCGACCCGGGGTGCTCCGCGAGCACGTAGGCGGCCCCGAGCGCGGCGTCGTCGAAGTGGGGCTGCACCACGACGATGCGGTTGAGCGTGCCCGGCTCGAGCGCGCCCCAGGTGATGTCGGCCATCCGTCCTCCTCGGTGGTCGCGGGCCCCCGAGCCCGCAGCCGCATGTTCTACTGCGCCGCCCCGGCCGGGAGGCCGGTCAGCCGCCGATCTGGCTCATCGAGCGCGACGGTCGGATGAAGTCGACCCGGCCGATGTGGTGGCCGGCCCACTTGTGGCCGACCGCGCCCTCGATCGCCGCCGCGAGGTCGTCGTCGCTCCCGCCGTCGCGCAGCACCGCGCGCAGGTCGGTCTCGTCGAGCGCGAACAGGCAGGTGCGGAACTTGCCGTCGGCGGTGATCCGCACGCGGTCGCAAGCCTCGCAGAACGGCTCGGAGACGCTGGCGATGACGCCGACGTCGCCGATGCCGTCGGCGTACTCGTAGCGGGCCGCGGGCTCGGCCGCCGACGCCGACCGGCCCAGCAACGGGAACACCGCGTGGATGCGGTCGAGGATCTCCGACGCGGGGACCACCGACTCGGCGGTCCACTCCCCACTGGCGTCGAGGGGCATGAACTCGATGAACCGCACGCCGACCCCACGCGCGCGCCCGAAGGCGGCCAGCTCCTCGATCTCCCCGTCGTTCACGCCCCGCATCACGACCGTGTTGAGCTTCACCGGGGCCAGGCCGGCCGCCAGGGCGGCATCGATCCCGGCGAGCGTGCGCTCGAGGTCGTCGCGGCGGGTGATCGCGCGGTTCACGGTGGGCTGGAGGCTGTCGAGCGAGACGTTGACCCGCCGGAGCCCGGCCCGGGCCAGCGGCTCTGCGAGCTCCGCGAGCCGCACGCCGTTGGTGGTCATCGACAGGTCGGCCCCCAATGGCGCCAGCATCCGCACCAGCTCCGGGAGCCGGGCCCGGACGAGCGGCTCGCCGCCCGTGATGCGGATGCCGTCGAAGTCCCAGCGCTCCACGCACAGGGTGGCGATGCGGGCCAGCTCCTCGTAGGTGAGGAGCTCCGAGCGGTCGACCCAGGGGAGGCCTTCGGCCGGCATGCAGTAGGTGCAGCGAAGGTTGCAGCGATCGGTGACCGAGATGCGTAGATCGCGTACCCGACGGGCAAACGGGTCGACCAGGGGGATTCGGAGCACCTGCCGATGCTACGCCGAATAGGCCGAACAACCCCTTGTCGCATCGGACGGTAAGTGTCACTATCACCGCACTGAGTGTCCGCTGGCGGGCGGGACTCGTGGCAAGGAGCGGCGGGGTGTCGGGGGGCTCCCTTTACCCGTAAGGGTCGTCGCCCCCCGGGGAGAGCCAAGATCCACCGGCAGAAGTTGGTCGCTGCGCCGGTGGGGAGCCAGAGCGAAACCGGCCCCGGGCGCCACGGGGACACGAGTGGGGAACTCGCCTCACTCGGGTCCCAGCACCAGCACCTCCACCTTCGTGCCCGGCTCACAGCCGGGCCCGTCGGGGAGGACCGCCAGGCCGTCGGCCCCCGCCATGGCCAGCAGGGCGTTGCTGTACTGCGAGCCGCTGCTCACCGCGACGGGCCCATCCGGCCCGCGTTCCGTCCGTACCCGGACGAAATGGGTCTTTCCGTCGGCCCGGCGGGTGAGGCCGACGCCGGCCGTCATCGGCACCGGGGTCCGGAAGACCTCGGCGTGGCCGGTCATCCGCAGCAGCGCCGGGCGAGCGAAGAGCTCGAAGCTCACGTGGGAGCTCACGGGATTGCCGGGCAGGCCGAAGACGGGGACACCTTGCACCACGCCGAACGCCAGCGGCTTGGCCGGCTTGATCCGGATCTGCCACCAGTGCATCGAGCCGGGGGCCAGCCGGTTGAGCACCACCTTCACCGCGTCGTAGTCGCCGACCGACACCCCGCCGCTCGTGATCACCGCGTCGCAGCCGTCGACGGCCGACCCGATCGCCGCCGCGATCACCGCCTCGTCGTCGCGCGCGCTTCCCAGGTCGACGGCCTCGGCGCCGAGCTCGCGCAGCAGCGCCAGCAGCATCGGGCGGTTGGAGTCGCGGATCTGCCCGGGCGCGAGCTGGGACCCGTCGCCCACGAGCTCGTCGCCGGTCGAGAGCACGCCGACCCGGGGCCGGGGATACGCGGTGACCTCGGACCGGCCCACGCTGGCGAGCACCCCGAGGTGCGCGGGGCGCAGCCGGACCCCGGCCTCGACCACGACGTCGCCGGGGCTCACGTCGCCGCCCGCGGCCCGCACGTGGTCGCCGGACGTCGCGGAGAGCTCGATCAACACCGTGCCGTCCTCGCCGGCGCGTGTCTGCTCGACCATCACGATCGCGTCGGCGCCATCTGGCATCGGCGCGCCGGTCATGATGCGGATCGCCTCGCCCGCGCCCACCGCGACCGTGGGCGCGTGCCCGGCCGGGAGCTCACCGACCACGCGCAACGAGATGGGGTCGTCGCTGCCCGCGCCCGCGACATCGGCGGCGCGCACCGCGTAGCCGTCCATCGCCGAGTTCGCGAACGGCGGCACCGATTCCGCCGCGGTGACCGGCACTGCGTTGACGAGTCCGAGCGCCTCGCCGAGTGCGACCGCGCGCGGCTCCAGGATTCCGACCGCGCCGAGGATGTGCTGTTGCGCCTCGGTGAGGTCGATCACGGCTCGGGCGGAGGTGCGAAGAACGAGATGAGGACCCCGTTGGGGTCGGCGGTACCGAGGCTGGCCCCGCCACTGTCGAGGGTCGACGGCCCGTAGGTGACGCGCGCGCCGTGCTCGACGAGCCGCGCGTGCCAAGCCGCCACGTCGTCGACGGTGAGCGCGACCTGCACCGAACGGGCGGGCTCAGGAGCCCGCTCGCGCGGCACGCCGAGGATCTCGACCCGGCCCGGGCCGACCTCGAGGATCGTCATCTCGCCCAGCTCCGTGCTCGACGTCGACTCGACGGTGCCGCCGAGCACGTCGCGCCAGAAGGCGACGGTCTCCTCGGGATGGGCGGTGAGCACTACGAAGGTGAAGCCGACGAGCGCGGGAGCCTCGTCGCTCACACGAGTCCCCGGCCGCGCATGATCTCCAGCAGCATCTCGGTCGTCTCGGCCCCGAGATCGGGGCGGTCGAGGGCGATCTCGACGTTGGCCCGGAGGAAGTCGATCTTCTGCCCGATGTCGAACCGGCCCTCGGTGAACGTGCGGCCGTAGACGGTCTGGGTCTCGAGGAGCAGCGCGATCGCGTCGGTGAGCTGGAGCTCGCCGCCCGCACCGGGCTCGATGCGGTCGAGCGCCTCGAAGATCTCGGGCGTGAAGACGTAGCGACCCATCACCGCGAGGTTCGACGGCGCGTCCTCCTGGCGGGGCTTCTCCACGACGCTGCGGACCTGGACCAGACCCTGCTCCACGGGCTCCTGCTCGACACAGCCGTAGCGGGAGATCTCCTCCGGCGCCACCTCCTTGAGGGCGAGCACCGAGCGGCCGAAGCGCTCGTGCACGTCGAGCATGGAACGGAGCAGCACCGAGTCGTCGACCATGATGTCGTCGCCGAGCAGCACCGCGAACGGCTCGTCGCCGACGTGCTGGCGGGCGACGGACACCGCGTGCCCGAGCCCGAGCGGATCGCGCTGGCGGATGTAGTGCATGTCGGCGAGCTCTGAGGTGACCTGCACCTCCTTGAGGAGGTCGGTCTTGCCGCTCTCCTCGAGGTAGTGCTCGAGCTCGAAGTTGCGGTCGAAGTGGTCCTCGATCGCCCGCTTGCCCCGGCCGGTGATGACCAGGATGTCGGTGAGCCCGGCGCGGGCGGCCTCCTCGACGACGTATTGGATCGCCGGCTTGTCGACGACGGGGAGCATCTCCTTCGGCTGGCTCTTGGTGGCCGGCAGGAACCGGGTCCCGAGGCCGGCGGCCGGGATGACCGCTTTACGGACGACACTCATGACGCTCCATCCTCCTGCCCGGGCACGGGGGTGCGCGGGAGCTCGAGCTCTTCGCCGCGCACGAGGCGCCGCAGGTTGTTGGCGTGCCGCGCGATGACGAGCAGCGCGAGCACGACGAGCACCCCGACCTCGATCGCGTCGTACCCCATGAAGAAGGCGGCGATCGGGAACGCGACGCAGATCACGATGGATGCGATCGAAGCCTTGTGGAGACCCTTGGCGATCGCGAACCACACGACCCCGCCACCCGCGACGAACAACGGGAACAGCACCACGAGCGCGCCGGCGGTGGTGGCCACGCCCTTGCCGCCCTTGAACCTTCGGGTCGCCGGCAGCACGTGACCGAGGATCGCGGCCACACCGAGCGCCCAGGCGCCGGGGCGGCCACCGACGGCGTAGCCCACGCCCGCGGCGATGGCGCCCTTGGCGAAGTCGGCGAAGAGGACGAATCCACCGGCCTTCCAACCCATGAGCCGGGCGACGTTGGAGGCCCCGGGATTGCCGGAGCCCTCGGTCATCACGTCGCGCCCACCCATCCGGCCGACGAGCTGCGCGCTCGGGAAGGTGCCGAGGAGATATGCGAAGGGGACGAGAACGGCGATCACGAGCACGCCGCCCATCCTCGCGCCACCCGGGCCCCCGGGGGCAGAGTCCGCGCGCGGACGCCGCGGCCGGGTGCACACCGGTCGGGACCCACGGGTACGATTGGCAGTCTCATTTGTCGAGTGCCAGGAACCAGGATCTACCGATGCCGACGTACGAGTATGAGTGCGAGAAGTGCGGGCAGTCACTCGAGGCGTTCCAGTCGTTCTCCGAAGACCCGTTCAAGAAGTGCAGCCAGATCGGCTGTGTCGCACCGGGGAAGCCCGGCAACGGCAAGCTGGTCAAGGTCTTCGGCTCCGTCGGCATCGTCCTGAAGGGCAGCGGCTTCTACCGCACCGACAACCCGTCGTCGTCCCGCAAGGCCGGCGCCAAGTCCGACTCCTCCTCGTCGAGCTCGGGCTCCGGCTCGGGCTCGGACAGCGGGGCCAAGACGTCCGAGACCACGTCGAGCTCCGATTCCTCGTCGGCCAAGTCCGCCGCCCCGGCCACCAAGAAGCCCGACAGCGCGGCGAAGCCGGCGAAGCCCTCCAAGAGCGCATGAGCGGAGCCGTGGGCCCGCTCCACGCCCCCGTCTGGTGACCCCGGGCCCGAAGTGCGTCCATAGCGCACCTCCGCGGTGCTCCGTGGACGCTCTGGGCGGGCGGGCGTGCTCGCGAGTAATGTCCCGCGGCTCCTTCCCCGGGCGCGGCTTCCCCCGAAGTCCCTCGGTGTGGAAGGTGCCCCGTGTCGCAACGCTCGCCCCGGATCGTCCTGCTCTGGCTGCTCGCGGCCGCACTCGCGATCGTGACCGCGCTCTCGGTCGCGCACACGCTCGCCGATCTCCACCGTCAGCGCGTCACGCTCGGCCCCCGCGTGCAGGTCGTGGTGGCGCGGCGCGACCTCGCGCTCGGCGCGGTCGTCGGCGCGTCCGACGTCGTCACCCGCGGCGCGTTCGCGCGCACCCGGCCGGCCGGCGCCATCGCGGAACCCGGCGCCGTGATCGGCCGCACGATCCTCGTCCCGGTCCTCCGCCACCAGCCCGTCACCGGGCGGAACCTCGCGCCGCGCAGTCGCACCGGGCTCGACGGCGCCATCCCTCCAGGGACCAGGGCCGTCCACCTGCTCGCCGACAACGGCCTCCACCCCCGGGCCGGGGCCGCGGTCGACGTGATCGTGGCGTTCGATCCCGCCCACGTGGCCGCTGGGAGCCGGTCGGTGGAGGTGGCCGCGGCCGGGGCCCTGGTCCTGGGCACGGACCGGCCCGCGAACCCCACCGCGCAGGCTCCGGGTGGGGTCACGCTGCTGGTCACGGTGGCCCAGGCCAGCCGCCTGGCCGACGCGGCCGCCAACGGAACGCTCATGCTGGCGCTGGCACCACCCGATGATCAGACCGACCCCGGATGAGCGCCCCCTAGTCTGGCGCCCCCGTCCTCCCGTCCCCGGCCAAGGCCCCCGCTTGCCCATCATCCATGCGATCGTGCTCGGGATCGTCCAGGGACTCTCGGAGTTCCTGCCCATCTCGTCCAGCGGTCACCTCATCCTCGTGCCCGAGCTCTTCCACTGGACCGAGCTCACGGACAACGCGTCGCTCAACAAGACGTTCGACGTCGCGCTCCACTTCGGCACCCTCATCGGCGCGGTCGCCTACCTGCGGCGCGACGTGTGGAAGTACACCTGCGCAGCGTGGCAGTCGATCCGCGCCCGGGCCATCCAGACCACCGACGCGAAGGTCGCGTGGCTCCTGCTCCTCGCCACCGTCCCCGGCGCGTTGATCGGCGCGCTCTTCGAGGGGCCCATCAACGACAACCTCGGCGACCCGGTCCTGATCGGCGTGATGTTCATCGTCGGCGCGTTGATCCTGTGGTGGGCCGACCAGTCGAAGGGGCGGCGCGTCCTCGAGTCGGTGTCGACGCGCGACGCGATCATCGTCGGCACCGCGCAGGCCATCGCGCTCCAGCCCGGGATCTCCCGCTCGGGGATCACGATGTCGGCCGCCCGCTGGATGGGCTTCAACCGCGAGGAGGCCGCCCGGTTCTCCTTCCTCATGCTGATCCCGATCGTGGCCGGCGCCAGCCTCTACAAGGGCGCCAAGATGCTCGCCGACGGCGGCATCCCCGCCGGTTTCGGCGGGGCGTTCTTCTGGGGCATCGTCTCCAGCGCGGTCACCGGGTGGATCGCGGTGTTCTTCATGCTGACGTTCCTGCGCAAGCACTCGTTCTTCCCGTTCGTCGTCTACCGCCTCGTCGTGGGGGTCGCCGTGATCATCGTGTTCGGCACCGGCATCCGCTGACATGACCGATCCCGCGCTCCCGGTCGAAGCCGTGATCTTCGACTTCGGCGGCGTGATCTCGGTGTCGCTCTTCCGCGACCTCGCCCGCGTCGAGGCGAACCTCGGCTATCCGCCCGGCTCCCTCGTGGAGCTCCTCTTCGGGGCGCGCAACCCCGACGGCAACCCGCGTGGCGGCGACCCGGTCGACGGCGCAGCCGGACCGGGCGCCAACGCGGTGACCCACGACTGGCACCGCCTCGAGGTCGGCGAGCTCACGCTGGCGGAGTACCTCCTCGACGTCATCGAGCGGGCGCCGGCGGTGCTCGGCGAACCCATCGGCATGGACGCGTACGCGCGGTTCGTCGCCGAGCTGCCGGTCGGCGTCCACTGGCCCGTCGTCCACGGCATCCGCACGCTGCAGCGCCGGGGCTACACGCTCGCGCTGCTCACCAACAACGTGCGGGAGTTCGGCGACACCTGGCGCGGCACCTTCCCCGTCGACGAGCTGTTCCCGGTGGTCGTCGACTCGTCGGCCGTCGGCCTGCGCAAGCCCGACCCCCGCATCTACACGCTCACCTGCGAGCGCATCGGGGTCCCACCCGAGGCGTGCGTGTTCATCGACGACAACCTCGACAACGTCGAGGCGGCCCGGGCGCTCGGCATCGAGTCGATCCAGTTCGGCGACGACCCGTGGGCCGTGCTCGCGGAGCTCGAGGCCATCCTCGCCCGCCGCCCCCGCCCCTGAACAGTCTCGGGTCAGGCGCCGGACATCGTCATCTCACCGACGAGCAGCGTGAGCCCGGCGCCGCCGCCGGGCAGCCAGGTGAGGTCGGCGCCGATGGCCGCGACGTCGTGGAGCATCCGCTGCAGCGTGCTCGCGATGGTGATCTCGCGCACCGGCTCCGCGAACGCGCCGCCCCGCACCATGAGCCCGGTCGCCCCGACCGAGAAGTCGCCGCTCACCGGGTTGGTGCCCGAGTGCAGGCCGCTCACCGACTGCACGTAGAGCGCCTCCGGCACCGACGCCATGATCCCTTCCGGCGTGAGCGTCCCCGGCAGGAGGTGGAGCGCGCGCGGGCCCACTCCCGGCGTGCTCTTGAAGCCCCGGACCGCCGAGGCGGTGGTGCGGGTCCCCGCCCGGCGCGCGGTGTACGCGTTGTGCAGGAAGCCCCGCAGCACCCCGCCCCCGATCAGCTCGGTCCGGCGGGTGGGCACGCCCTCCGAGTCGTGCGTGGACGCGCCGTAGGCGTCGACCAGCGTCGGGTCGTCGACGAGGGTGATCTCCGGCCCCGCGACGGCCTCGCCCTCGCGGTCGACGAACATCGACCGGCCCTTCAGCACCGACTCGCCGCCCAACGCGCTGCCGATCACGCCGAGGAGCGAACGGGTCACCATCGGGTCGAGGATCACGGGCAACCGCCGGCTCTTGGGCTGGCGGGCCCCGAGCAGGCGCACCGTGCGCTCGATCGCGTCGTCGGCGGCCCGGTCGACGTCGAGCTCGCCCAACGTGCGCCCGACCGAGAAGCCGTAGCCGGTCTGGGTCTCGCCGCCCTCGCCGGCCATGACGCTCGCGCTGCACGAGGCGACGGTGCGGCGGGCGAACGACTCCACCCCGACCGAGCTGACGATCGCGGCCTCCACCGCGGCGTCGCCGTACCCGGCGCTGTCGACACCCCGGATCCGAGGGTCGCGCTTGGCCGCGGCCTCGAGCTCCAGGGCGAGCGCGACCTTCTGCTCGGTGGGCACCGAGAGCAGCTCGTCGCGCCACAGGTCGAGCACCGGGGCCTCGATACCCGCGAAGTCGGCCGGATCGACGAGTCCGTAGAACTCGTCGGGCGCACCGAACGACGCGTTGTCACGCGCCTCGGCCAGCACCTCGGCGACGACCGACGGCTCGAGCGAACCCGCGTACGCGTAGCCCTGGCGGCCGTCGGCGATGACCCGCACCCCGACGCCGGAGACCTCGGCCACCGACAGCGACTCGATGTCGCCACCGAACGCCTGCACCTCCGTGTCACGCGAATGGATGACGTAGGCCTCGACCTGCTCGCCGGCGCCCGCGGCGCCGGCGATGCGGCGGGCGATGTCGAGGAGCTCGGTCTCGCGGTTCGGCGACGCGCTCATGCGGCGGTGCCTCCCACGGTCATCTCCGACACCCGCAACGTGGGTTGACCGGACGACACCGGCACCCCCTGCCCGTCCTTCCCGCAGGTCCCCGACCACGTGGCGAAGTCGTTGCCGACCGCGTCGATGCGCCGGAGGGCCTCGGGCCCGTTGCCGATCAGGTTGGCGGCCCGCAAGGGGACCGTGATCTCACCGTTCTCGATGAGGTACGCCTCGGTCATGCCGAAGACGAAGTCGCCGGTGGCGGTGTCGACCTGACCCCCGCCGAGCTGCACGCAATAGATGCCGCGCGCGGTGTCGCGGATGATGTCGTCGGGGTCGTCGAGGCCCGCGGGCAGGTACGTGTTGGTCATGCGCACCATCGGGAGCACCTGGTACGTCTCGCGGCGACCGTTGCCGGTCGAGGCCCGGCCCTCCTTGCGGGCCCGCACGAGGTCCCACATGTAGTCGGTGAGGATCCCGTTCTCGATGAGCACGTTGCGCTGTGCGGGCGCGCCCTCGTCGTCGATGGCGTAGGTGCCCCACTCCTTGGCAAACGTGCCGTCGTCGATGAGCGTGACGAGTGGCGACGCCACCTGTTGCCCGACCATGCCCCCGAAGACGGAGGCGTCCTTGCCGACGAGGTCGGCCTCGAGGCCGTGGCCGCACGCCTCGTGGAACAGGACCCCGCCCGCACCCCGCTTCAGCACGACCGGCAGCTTGCCGCTCGGCGCGGGGCGGGCGTCGAGCATCGCGACGGCGCGCCGGGCGGAGATCCGGGCCGTCTCCTCGGGATCGAGCTCGTCGAAGATCTCGAACCCGAGCGTGCGCCCCGGTCCCTCCATGCCCGTCTGCATCCCCGTGTCGCCGGTGGCGACGCACTGGACCATGAACCGCGTGCGCACCTGGTCGTCCTCGGCGAGCAGCCCGTCGGAGTTGGCGACGAGGATCCGCCTCCGCGAGTCGGCGTACGCCACGCCGACCTGGCGGATCGAGTCGCTGACGGCCCGGGCCGCGCCGTCGGCCCGCTCGAGCAGCTCGACCTTGCGCGCCTTGGGCACGGTGTCGGGCATGACCTCGATGACGTGAGGATGCACCGCTTCCCGGGTGAGCCCGACGGTCCGGGTCCCACCGCCGCCACCGCGGGCGGCCGCGGCGGCGGCCCCGGCCGCAGCCCGGAGGCCGGCTTCGGAGAGGTCGGCGGTGTGGGCGAAGCCGGTGGTGTCGCCCCGGACCACCCGGATGCCCGCGCCCCGGTCGCGCCCCGACACCAGCTCTTCGACCTTGCCGTCGTCGAGCCGGGCCGACGAGCTGCGGCGGTCTTCGGCGAACACCTCGGCGAAGTCTCCGCCCGACTGCAGCGCGGTGCCGAGCACGGATTCCAGGACGTCTTGATCGATCACGGTGGGGCCTCCGGTGCCCGCACCCGGGTCAAGGAGGGGGGAGGACGATGACCTCTGGGCGGGCGGACGAATATGGTACGCCGATGCCTCCTCGCCCCGGCCTCTCCCACAAGCTGCAGATGGTCGTCGCGGAGGCCGACACCGCGCTCGCGATGGGGACCGGCGACGTCCCGGTGCTCGCCACGCCCGCGGTCGTCCGGCTGTGCGAGCAGGCGACGGTCGGCGCGGTCAAGGACGAGCTCGCCGAGGGCACGACCACCGTCGGCCACCGCGTGCAGCTCGACCACCTCGCCCCCACCGCGATCGGCGGCACGGTCGAGGCCGAGGCGGTGCTCGAGAGCGTCGAGGGCCGCCGCCTCACGTTCCGTGTTTCGGTGAGCGACGGCCACGGCCTGGTGGCGGCCGGGCGCATCCAGCGCGTCGTCGTGGAGCGGGTGCGCTTCCTCGAGAAGGCCGGCGGCCCGACCTAGCTCAGCGAGCGTTGGTCGACGCCGGCTCCTCGAGGAACCCGGAGACCGCGGCGTACCACGCGTCGGGGCTCTCGAACTGCGGCGAGTGCCCCGCGCCCGGGATCACGACCAGCCGCGCGTCGGGCATCGTGGTCGCGAGCGCATGCGACGCGTCGAGGAACGCGGCGTCCTGCTCCCCCACCACGACGAGCGTGGGCATCGTCACGCCCCTCATCAGCTCGAGCTGGTCGGGCTGCTGCCCGAGCTCCCGGAGGAACGCCGAATACATGTAGGGCGACAGCGACGCCCACTTGCGCTCGTTGTACTCGAGCTGGCCGGGCCGCTCCCGCAGCACCCGCTCGTACGCCTCCGAGCCGAGCGGCGACAGCTGGTCCATCAGCTCCTTGAGCGCGGCCATGCCCTCGGTCAGCACGTAGGCCGCGCCGAACTCCATCAGGTCCGGGTGGATCGCGGTCACGGGACCGGCCGAGGTGTCCATCAGGATCAGCCGCTCCACGCGATCGGGCCGGGCCAGCACGGCGCGGCGCGCCGCCATCCCGCCCATCGAGTGGCCGAGGAGGCGGAAGGTCTCGAGCCCGAGTGCATCGGCGACCCCCAGCAGGTCGGCGGCCACGCGGTCGAGCGAGTAGGCCTCGAGGGTCTCGGGGTGCCCACTGCGGCCGTGGCCCCGGAGGTCGAACGTGATCACGCGGTGGGTCGCGGCGAGGGCGAAGACGTGGTCCGCGAAGTCTTCCTGGGCACCCCCGAAGCCGTGGACGAGCAGCAGCGTGGGACCGTCACCGGTCCGCGCCGGGATGTCCTCCACGTCGAGGGTCACACCGTCGTCGACCGTCACCTGCACGCGCCGCTCCCGCTTCGCCGGCGCCAATGCTCGCACGCCGGATGCCGGGCCCGGACACCGGCCCAGTGACGGTTCGCGGCAAGCGATCCGGGAGCACCAGCCCCGGCTTCTAGGCTGCGCGGATGCCAAAGACCGGAGGGCGCTCACGTCGGGCGGCCATCTGGGTGCTCCGGATCTCGGTCAGCGCCGTCCTGATGTACGTGCTGCTGGCCAATATCCACCTCGACAAGGCGCTCCCCGAGCACCGCAACGGGGCGACGCTGCTGTGGCTCGCGGCCGCGGTCGTGGTCACCTGGATCGGGGTCGTGCTCTCGTCCTGGCGCTGGAAGCTCGTGCTGGTCGCGTTCGACAAGCGGGTGCGGCTGCGGACCCTGATCAGCCACACGCTCGCCGGCCTCTTCGTGGGCAACGTCCTGCCCTCGACCATCGGTGGCGACGTGCTGAAGATCAGCCGCGTCTCGAAGGACGTCGACTCCACCAGCACCGCGTTCGCGTCGGTGGTCCTCGAGCGGCTCACCGGCTTCATCACGCTGCCGGTCCTGTGCTTCCTCGGCTTCGCACTCCACCCCGGCCTGTTCGGCACGAAGGGATCGTGGGTCGCGCTCCTGATCTCGGGCGCGGCCGTGGTGGTGCTCGGCCTGATCGTCGTGAGCGCCGCGCACCCCCGCCTCGCCGGCCGGTTCGCCGGCCGGGAGAACCGCACCCAGTTCATCGGCGCGGTGCACATCGGCGTGTCCCGCCTCCGGCACCAACCCAAGCAGGCGACGGAGATCCTGCTCGTGGCGTTCCTGTTCCAGGTCATGAGCATGCTCGTCTTCTATTGCGCGGTCCGCGCCCTCGAAGCCCCCGTACCGTTCCTGACGGTGTTAGCAATGGCGCCGGCGGTGGCGATGGCCCAGGTGCTGCCGCTCTCCCTCAACGGACTCGGAGTACGCGAAGGAATGCTCGTCATCTTGTTGCGCGGTGTGCCCGGTGTGACGCACTCGCAGGCCATCGGCATCGGCATCCTGTGGCTCGCCGCGACGCTCATCGCCAGCCTCGCCGGGGCGGTCCCGTTCGCGATCGGGCACCGCCGCGGTGACGACGACACGAGCATCGACTCCCCCGAGCTCCGCGAGGCTGTGATCACCCAGGCCGCGGCGCAATGACAGCCGACTCGACGGCCCCGACCGCCGAGAAGGCGTGGAAGGACCGACTCCCCGGCGCCCGGCGGTTGCGCGACGGACACGTCATCTACTGGTGGGTCGAGATCCTCGCGGTGCTCGCCTTCTACCTCGTGTACTCGGCGATCCGGAACGCCAACAAAGGCGACCCGGCGCAGGCCTTCGACAACGCGAAGCGCGTCATCCTGTGGGAGCGGTGGACCGGCCTGTGGCACGAGCACCTCTTCCACCATTGGGCCGTCGCGCACTCCCGCACGCTCGTCATCTCGATGAACTACGTCTACGGCTCCCTGCACTTCATCGTCACCGTCGGCGTCGGCGTCTACCTCTTCACCCGCTGGCGCGACGACTACCCGAAGTGGCGCAACACCCTCGCCATCGCCACCGGGATCGCGCTCATCGGCTTCATCACCTTTCCCCTCATGCCGCCCCGGCTCCTGCCGCACCACTACGGCTTCATCGACACGCTGGCCAAGGATCCGGCGTTCTGGTCGTTCAACTCGGGCGCGATCAGCAGGATCTCCAACCAGTACGCGGCGATGCCGAGCGTCCACTGCTGCTGGGCGCTCTGGTGCGCGTGCGCGCTCGTCCCCCGGGTCAAGCACCTCTGGGCCAAGGTGCTCGCCGCCCTCTACCCGTGCCTCACGGTCACCGCCATCGTGCTCACGGCCAACCACTACTTCCTGGACGCCATCGGAGGATTCGCCGTGCTCGGCATCGGCTACGGGACCTCACGGCTCGTGACCCGCGCCGGCCGCGGGCCGGCGATCGAGCCGCCCGGCGACCAGCCCGGGGGCCCGACGCCGTCGATGTCGGACGCGTCCTGATGGAGCCCGACCAGATGGAGCTCGACCACGTCGCGATCGCGACGCCCGACGCGGGGCCGATCATCGCGACGCTCGTCACCGAGCTCGGCGCGACGGTGATGTACGGCGGCCACAACGTGGGCTTCCGGCCGATGCAAATGCGCGTCGGCGACGTCGAGCGCGGCATGACGGTCGAGGTGCTCGAGCCCTGGGAAACGGAGCAGAACGACTTCCTCGCCCGGTTCCTCGCCCGCCACGGCGCGGGGCCGCACCACATGACGTTCAAGGTGCACGGCATCGAGGACCACCTCGAGCGGTTGCAGGCCGCGGGCTTCACGCCGGCCAGCGTCAACTTCTCGAACCCGATGTGGAAGGAGATGTTCCTCCAGCCCCGCGAGACGTTCGGCACCGTGATCCAGCTCGCGGAGATGGGCGCGGAGCTGTGGAGCCGCGACGACGCGATCCGCACCGCGCAGACCGAGGGCCCGGGCGGGACGCCGATCTGGTGGCCGACACCGCCTCCGCGCGCGGAGAAGACCGCCTACCTCGAGCGGGTCGTGCTGCACGTCCCGCAGCTGGCGGCCGCGCGCGACTTCTTCGGCGCCGTGCTCCGCGGCGAGGTGACCGCCGCCGACGCCGAGTCGGTCGACCTGCTGTGGCCCACGAGCGGCGCGCGGGTGCGGCTCGAGACCGCCGACGGTCCCCCGGGTGTCGACCGCTACGAGGTCGACGCGGGCGGCGACGCGCGCGTCATCGAGGTCGCGGGCGCGCGCTTCGTCTGCTCCTGAGCCGCCCGGTGTCTGCTCAGCGCGGCTCGGTACCCGCGTTGTAGGCGGCCACGAGCCGTAGCACGGAGGCCCGCACGGCCTGGTCGGCGAGCGACAGGTGCGCGTCGCGGGCCACGATCAGCGCGAGCCGCCGGGGCGGCACACCGGCGAGCGTGAACCGCCGGACCCCCGGCACCTCGCCCGCGGGGAGCGCGGTGGCGGGCAGCACCGCCGCGCCCACTCCCGCCATCACCATGTCGGCGATGAGGCGCACGCCGTCGACCTCGACCGGCACCTTCAACCGCACGTGCGCGAGCGCGGCGGCCGACTCGACCTCGGTCCGCAACGGGTTCCCGATCGGCGGCAGCACGATGTTGAACTCCGCGAGCCGCGACAGCGGCACCGGCTCCGGACCGACGTCGATGCTCTCCGGCGCGATGCCCACCAGCTCCTCGTCGAGGAGGTGCTCGAGCACGAGCCGGTGGTCGGTCACCGGCTCGGTGACCACGGCCTGCGCCATCTCGTGGTTCGCAACCTGGGCCGCCAGGCGCTCCGACGCACCCTCGGTGACCCGGAGGTGCACGCCGGAGGCGCGGTGGGTGAGGTCGGCCACGAGGCTCGGGACCAGCCATCGGCTCGCGGTGCCGACGACCCCGAACGTGGCGTCACCGGTCTGGAGCTCCTGCAGCATCGAGAGGTCGGCCCGCAGCGCGTCGAGCTCGAGGCCGATGCGCCGGGCGCGCTCGACGACGATCTCCCCGCACTCGGTGAGCGCGGCGCCCTTGCGACCGCCGCGCCGCACCAGCTGCACGCCCAGCTCGGCCTCGAGCTGGCGCACCTGCTCACTGATGTTGCTCTGCACCGTGTTGCGGCTCTCGGCCGCCGCGGTGAACGAGCCCTCCTCGGCGATCGCCCGCAATGTGTCGAGGTGGCGCAGCTCCACGGTCGCTCCCACACGAGAGAAGGCTCATCTATCTGGCGTATTGATGCAATGTATCGGATTGCGCTGTTGGACAGATTGATTTGCGAGGTGCAGGATTACCGGCGTAGTGCGCGCCGGGAAGGCGGGTCCCCCCTCCGTCCTCCCGGCCGCTACTTCCTCAGGAGGTGTGCGTCGGTGGCTGTGGATTCTCTGTCGAGCCTGGTCTTCACGGGACCGCTGTCCTGGAGCAACGATGCCGCCTGTCAGGGTCGCACCGACTACTTCTTCGCCCCGCCCGGCGAGCGCCCCGAAGCCCGGGCGCTGCGAGAGAACCGCGCCCGTGGCGTGTGCGCGGCCTGCCCCGTGCTCGACTCGTGCCGCCAGTGGGCCCGGGAGCACCGGGAGTACGGCTTCTGGGGTGGCGAGTCCGAGGAGGACCGCGCCGCCGCCGGCTACCGCGTCGACATGCCCGTCGGCCGCGTCGCCCGGTACCCCAAGGGTGACGGCGCCCCGGTCGCACCGCGCACGCCCCGCGTCGCGTAAGGGCCGCACGACCTCGCGAAAGAGCCGGACCGCGCGGCTCCGCCGCTAACCTCGGCCCCGGTGTCCAACCCTCCCGAAGGCGTCGATCTCGCAACCCTCCGCCCGTACTTCGCCGCGAGCGTCCGCGACGCGACCGACGGCGCGCTCGAGGCGGAACTCATCGCCGGCGGCCGCTCCAACCTCACCTACATCGTGACCCAGGCGCAGGGCGGCTCGACCCGGTCGTGGGTGCTGCGCCGCCCGCCTCTCGGCCACGTGCTCCCGACCGCGCACGACATGGAGCGCGAGGCCCGCGTCCTCGGCGCGCTGGCGGGGAGCCGCGTGCCGGTCCCCGAGGTGTTCGCGGTGTGCACCGACCCGTCGGTGCTGGGCGCGCCGTTCTACGTGATGGAGAAGGTCGAGGGTCGCGTGCTGCGGACGGCCGAGGAGGCGGCCACCCTCGGCGAGCGCGACGCCCGCGCCTGCTCCGAAGCCCTCGTCGACGTGCTCGTGGAGATCCACGCGGTCGACACCACCGCGGTCGGCCTCGGCGACTTCGGGCACCCCGACGGATTCGTCGCCCGCCAGGTCCGCCGTTGGAGCCAGCAGTGGGAGCGGTCGAAGACGCGGGAGCTGCCCGCGATCGACGAGCTCGCCCGCCGCCTCGCGGCCGCGGTGCCGGTCTCGGGCCCGCCCTCCCTGGTGCACGGCGACTACCGCCTCGACAACACGATCCTCGCCGCCGACGACCCCGGCCGGATCGCGGGGGTGCTCGACTGGGAGATGGCGACGCTCGGCGATCCCCTCACCGACGTCGGGCTGTTCCTGCTCTATTGGGACCAGGCCGACGCCACCATCGCCGGCAGCACCGAGGCCGTCGGGACGCTTCCCGGCTTCCTCACGCGCGACGAGATCGTGGCCCGCTACGCGCGCGGGAGCGGCCGCCGGGTCGACGACCTCGACTACTACGAGGTCCTGGCCCGCTTCAAGCTCGCGATCATCCTGGAGGGCATCAACGCCCGCTTCCAGATGGGCAAGACGCTCGGCGAGGGCTTCGACCACATGGGCGAGATGGTCGCCGTGCTCTCCGACACCGCGCTCGACCTCGCGAACGGCTCGTCGATCCCGGCGCTCCGGGGGTGACC